>CACCYT010000005.1 GCA_902550325.1 uncultured Bacteroidota bacterium
ATATTCATATTTTTATTATTCTGCGTTCTCTAAAAATGTTTTAAGTTTTTCTGTAAATTTTTCAAAAATTGATTTCTGTTTTGAAATCTCATCACCATTATTAATCTGATCATCATTATCAGTCTTATTAGATTCATTTTCATCTTTACTATTTATTTCTAATTCTTTATCATTATTAAAAAAATTATCCCTTGCATTCATAACAAGACCTACAGCTGTTGCATAAGTAGGGCTTGAAATTTCTATTAAATTATTCCCAGCTAAATGTTCATTTGGAGACCCAAGTCTGGTATCCATTCCAGTGATATATTCAACTAGTTGCTTCAAATGTTTTAGCTGACTTCCACCGCCTGTCAAAACAATTCCAGCAATTAGTTTCTTTTTTTGCTCCTCATGTCCATAATTTTTAATCTCCAAATAAACTTGCTCAATAATTTCAACAACTCTAGCATGAATAATTTTTGAAAGGTTTTTTAACGTTATTTCTTTTGGTTCTCTTCCTCTCAAGCCTGGAATTGAAACAATTTCATTTTCTTTATTTTCACCGGGCCAGGCAGAACCAAATTTTACTTTGAGTAATTCAGCTTGTTTCTCTATGATTGAGCAACCATCTTTAATGTCTTCAGTAATTATATTACCTCCAAAAGGGATAACTGACGTATGTCTAATAATTCCATCCTTAAAAATTGCAAGGTCTGTTGTTCCACCTCCAATATCAATAAGTGCAACACCTGCTTCTTTTTCTTCTTTACTCAAAACAGCATCTGCTGATGCCAAAGGTTCTAAAGTTATACCGTGGAAATCAATTCCTGAACTTTTTACACATCTAGCGATGTTCTTTATTGAACTAACTTGACCAACAACAACATGGAAATTTGCCTCCAATCTTCCACCAAACATTCCGATAGGCTCTTTTATTTCACCTTGACCATCAACTTTGTATTCTTGAGGTAAAACATGTATAATTTCTTCACCAGGTAGCATAACAAGCTTGTATACTTGATTTATTACATTGTTTATATCTTTTTCCTCAATAACTTGATCTGAATTTTGTCTTGTGATATAATCACTGTGTTGCAGGCTTCTTATATGTTGTCCAGCAATTCCAACTACTACCTTATCTATTTTGTATCCAGATGTTTTCTCTGCTTCATTAATTGCAGATTGGATCGATTGAATTGTTTGAGTAATATTATTGACAACTCCCCTGTGTACACCCAAGCTTTCAGACTTTCCTAAACCAAGAATTTTTAGCTTACTATATTCATTAACATGTCCAATCATTGCAACAATCTTAGTTGTCCCAATATCTAAACCTATAAAGAGCTCATTATTTTTCATTTTTATTATTTTCGATTACCACTTGATTTTTAAAACTTAAATTTATTTTCTCAATTTCAGAAAAAAGATCTGACTTAACTTTAGCACCATAGAAAATCTTATATTTTTTAAGCTTCTCTTGTATATTGTTTAGACTTCCAAATTTTATTAAATAATTTTGATTGACTGTTTTTAAATACACATTTGTTTGATCCATAAAAATATGATCAATATGAGAAAACAAGAACTCGTCATTTTTTATTATTGAGCTAATTTTTATAGCCTTCATTAAATTAATTGAATCTATCTCACCTACAAAAAATGTTGTTTCTGGTTTATAAATTTTTGATAATGGAATTATTTCACCATTCAAATCGACATACTTATTTTGATATTCTAAAAACATCACAGGATCTTTTTCATTAATTTTTATATTGATTTTTGAATCGACACTTCTGAAAACATTTGAATTAAAAAAGAAATCAATATTATTAATATGATTTTCTAGACTTGAAAAGCTAAATTCACGATTTAACAAAGAATCATTTATAAATTTATTTTCAACTAAATTTCTTTTCAAAGAATCTAATTCTATATAGTTTAGTTTTAAATAATTTAAGTCCTGGTAAATAAAATCATTTCTTTTGCTGTTAATGAAGTTTGCCCATATAGTTACACAAACTGTGAATATTAGAAGAATGGAAAAAATTATTTTTTTATACAGCATTTTGTAAAATCAATTTTTTTATACTTTCAACTTTTTCAGAAATATCACCAGCTCCCAAGGTTATAATTATATCAGAATCATCAATTTCTAGGTTTTCTATTAACTCCCCGTCATGAATAATTTTTTTGTTATCATTTTCTATTATTTTTAATAACTGTGTTGAATCAATTCCAGGGATTGGCTCCTCCCTTGCTGGATATATATTTAATAAGAATACTTTATCAAATTTTTCTAAAGCTCTTGCAAACTCACTCATAAAATCTTTAGTTCTTGAGAAGAGGTGAGGTTGAAAAATTACTAGATTGGATTTATTCGGATACATTTTTTTTACTGAATCAACAATTGATTTGATTTCATTAGGATGGTGTGCATAGTCATCAATTAATATTTTAGGAGATTTTGTAATAATTGAAAATCTGCGTTCAATCCCTCTAAATGATTTAATAGCACTAACAATTTTTTTTGGACTTAAATTAAGGTGGACTGCTATTGAAAAGGCAGCTAAAGCATTAAGTGCATTGTGTTTGCCAGGCATTCCAAAAATTACCTTACCGTAATTATTTTTCTCTGACTTAATTTCAAACTCTGTTTCAAATGGTCCGTAAATTAACTTATCAATATAGTAGTCAGATTTGTCACTTAGCCCATACTTATATCCTCCAAATCCTAAATTTTCGTTCTGAAAAATAATTCCGTCTTTCTTTAAATTTCCTACAAAAGCTTTAAATGTGTTTATAAGATTTTGATGATTTTCATAAATATCTAGATGATCAGGATCTATATTATTTATGCAAATCACATTTGGTTTAAGTTCTAAAAAAGATTTATCAAATTCATCAGCTTCAACTATAAAAATTTTATTTCCGTTGATTATTAAATTAGAGTTATAATCATTCATAATTCCACCTACAAAAGATGTAAACTCTAAATTGAATTGAAATAAAATATGGGAAAGTATTGAGCTAATAGTTGTTTTTCCGTGAGTACCCGATATTGCAATACAATATCCATCGTTTACAATTTCTGAAAGAATTTTAGCTCTTTTAATTATTATAAATTTTTTATCGTTGCAGTATTTTAGAATTTTGTTATCATTACTTATTGCTGGTGTGTAAATAATAACAGTATTTTTTGCATTTAACTTCTTTATATCAATCATTGATTCTTTTAAGTTATGAGAAACTCCAATTCCTAAGTCAACTAACTTTTTAGTTATGTTCGTCTGAACTTTATCATAACCTGAAATATTTTTTTTGTTGTAATGTAAATATTTGGCTAAGGCCGACATTCCAATACCACCAATTCCAATAAAAAAATAATTTTTATGTTCTAAATAATTCATTTTAAAAAAGATTCAATTTCATTTAAAATTATTTTGACGGCGTTTTTTTTTGAAATTGCTTTAATTTTTTCAGAAAGATTTTTTCTGTATACATCGCTAACAATTAGTTTGTTTATTATAGATGTTAATTTAAAATCTAGCTCATCCTCGTTTATAAATTCACAAGCCCCATTTTCATAAATTTTTCTAGCATTTTTTGTTTGATGATCATCAACCACATTTGGTGATGGAATAAATATTACAGGCTTTCCTACGATACACAGTTCAGATATAATACTAGCTCCTGATCTTGAAACGATTAAATCCGAAATTGAATACAACTCTTCAATCTTTTCTGCAAATGGGATAATTACTAGGTTTTTATTTTTAAATTTTTTGTAGGGCTCATAATATCTTGTTCCCGTTAGCAAAATAACTTGTAAGTTATTTTTTATAAAAAAATCCATTGAGTATATTATAGATTTATTAAGCTTATCTGCTCCTTGACTACCTCCCAACACTAGTATTGTTTTTTTATTACTAATAAGATTTAGTTTCTTGTAAACTTCATTTTTATTGACAGTTTTAAATAATCTAATTGATTCTCTTACAGGATTTCCAGAGTATATTATTTTTTTTGAATCAAAAAATTTGTCCATCCCATCGTATGCAACAAAAATTTTCTTTGAGTACTTACCCAAAATTTTATTTGTAATTCCAGGATAGGAATTTTGCTCTTGAATGAATGTTGGTATATTTATCAAACTAGAAACAAATAAAATTGGACCACTTGCAAAACCACCTGTTCCAATTACCAGATTTGGTCTAAATTTTATAAGAATAATTAAGGATTGTAATAAACTTATAATCAGCTTGTAAGGGAGCAATAGATTGGAAATAGAAACCTTTCTGTTAAAGCCTGAAATATTTAACCCTTTAATTCTGTAGCCTCTATCTGGAATGATTTTCATTTCCATTCTTTTTTTTGAACCCACAAATAATAACTCACTATTTATAAATTTATTCTTTATACTATCGGCAATACTTAAAGCTGGGTAAATATGGCCCCCAGATCCACCACCAGATATAATAAACCTATATTTTTTTTTATTAGCCATCTAATTCAACTGTGTTATAATTTATGTTGTTTTTACTTACACTTAATAAAATTCCCATTGCCAAAAAAGTTATCCAAATGGAAGTTCCACCAGTACTAACTAATGGAAGTGGTTGTCCAGTGACTGGAATCAATTGAACAGCAACTGCCATATTTGTAAAAGCTTGAAAAACTACAGGGATACCAACAGCAATAGATACTAATTGTCCAAATTTTGTTTGTGACTTGTAGGATATTATTATAATCCTGAATAGCAACACGATGTACAATAATAGTATTATAAAGGCTATTATCGTACCATACTCCTCAGCAATTATAGAATAAATAAAATCTGAAGTGCTCTGTGGTAAAACATACTTCATAGAGCTTTTACCAGCCCCAACACCAAATATTTTTCCATTTGCTATTGCTGCCTTGGCTCTATTTATTTGATAATTTGATGTATCATCAAGATCATTTTTTACGAAATTTTCAATTCTGTTAGTCCATGTATCAACTCTGTTAGGAATTATTTCAGGAAACTTATTGACCGCAAACAAAAATGATGACAATAATAAAACGAATAAAAAAAATAGTGTAGCAAGATGCTTTAGTTTGTATCCTGCAACAAATATTATCATTGTTGACATGATGAAAATTAACAAAGCGGTTGAAAAGTTAGATGGAAGAATTAATGCGACTATTAATATTATTGGAAACCACATTAATAAAAATGTTTTGATGAAACTAAGACTCTTGTTTTTTTCCTTGGATAAAAAATTTGACAAGTAAATTAACAAGAAAATTGAAGCTAAAGTTGATGGCTGAAACGAGATTTCCAGTATTGGTATATTTAACCATCTATTAGCATTTGCACCATCCATCACATTTCCTTGAAAAGATGCAAAAAACAATAAAAAAATTACCAATGGAAGAATAATTAAGGAAAGGCCTTTGAAATATTTATACTCAACCAAATGGGTTGAATACATTATCATAATACCAATAAATATGATTGATATATGTTTTATGATATTTGAGAAAATTAAATTAGCTCCAAAGTTTGAACTGGCGCTATAGACCGGTAAGAATGAAAATATTGCTAAAGTTATAACTACAATCCATATAGCCTTATCCCCGCGAATATTTTTGAGTATACTCATAATTTTCTTACATGATTTTTAAATGAATTACCCCTCTCCTCAAAATTTTTAAATAAATCAAAACTTGCACATGCGGGTGATAGTAAAACAATATCACCCTGTTTTGAGATGTCATATGCACTTTTAACAGCATCAACCATTTTATCAGTGGAAACTACAAGATTACAGTGCTGAGAAAATGTTGAGATTATTTTTTCATTATCTGAACCCAAACAAACAATTGCTTTAACATTTCTCTTAACTAAAGGAACTAATTGATCATAATCATTACCCTTATCTACTCCCCCAACTATCCAAACTATTGGTTTATTATATGAATTTAAAGCATAAAACGCTGCATTTACATTTGTTGCTTTAGAGTCATTTACATATTTAACTTTATGTATAGTTAGAAAATGCTCCAATCTATGTGGTACATTTTGAAAAGTTTTAAGACTTTCAATAATTTTTTTATTTGAAATATTTAAAATTTCTGAGACAGCAATTGCTGCCATTGAATTTTTTACATTGTGTAACCCAACCAATGAGGTCTTACTAATATCTATCATATTTTCGTTATTATTTATTGATAATTTAATCTTGTTTTTAAGCTTTACTAAATAGTTATTTTTCGAATTTTTATTATTTCCTGTAAAAAACGGAATAGTAAAAACCTGGCTTTTTAAATCATTAATTTTATTTTTTATATTGGTACAATCGCCGCTGTATATGAGATAATCTGAACTTTTCTGATTGCTTATTATATTGAACTTTGCGTTTATGTAATTTTCTAATTTATGATCATATCTGTCGAGGTGGTCTGGTGTTATGTTGGTTATAACAGAAATATCAGGCCTAAAATTCAGAATATGATCAAGTTGAAAACTACTAACCTCCAAGACATAATAATCAAATTTATTTTCTGCAATTGAGTCGGAAAAACTGTATCCGATGTTTCCAGCTAATCCAACATTAAATCCACTATTTTTTAATATATGGTAAATTAATTTTGATGTTGTTGTTTTTCCGTTTGTTCCAGTTACGGCAATAATAAATGCATTAGTGTATCTACTGGCAAATTCAATTTCTGAAATAATATTCTTGTTTTGAAGTGATGGTTTAGACTTAATTAATGACTTAAGATCAATCCCTGGACTAATGACTATTTCATTTGAATCCTCTATTAAATTTTCAGTATGCCCTGACTCCTCATACCTTACACCTAATTCTGATAAGATTTTTTTTGTTTCTGATTTAATATTTTTTGAGTCTGAAAGAAAAACATCTAAACCATTTTTTTGAGCTAATTTTGCAACTCCAACTCCACTAATTCCGGAGCCCAGAACAAGTATTTTACTTTTAGCTATCATCTTAATTTCAGTGTTATTAGAGTTAATATTGCGAGCAAAATTGAAACGATCCAAAATCTTGTAACAATTTTAGTTTCACTTAATCCTTTTCTCTGAAAATGATGGTGAATTGGGCTCATTAGAAAAATTCTTTTTCCAGTTCCATATTTTCTTTTCGTGTATTTAAAAAAACTCACTTGCATTATTACGGACATTGTCTCAATAAGAAAAACACCACACAAAATAGGTAGCATTAATTCTTTCCTGACAAGAATTGCAATAACAGCTATTATACCTCCAACAGACAAACTTCCAGTATCACCCATAAAAACTTGAGCAGGATGAGTATTGTACCATAAAAAACCTATCAATCCACCAAGCAGAGCAGAGACAAAAACAAGTACCTCACCAATTCCTGGTATATAAATTATATTTAGATAATCTGAAAAAATAAAATTACCAGATACCCAAGCCAAAATTCCAAGAACAAAAACAACTATTGCTGAAGTTCCAGCTGCTAAACCATCAAGACCATCTGTCAGGTTAGATCCGTTTGAAACTGCAATTATTATAAATGTTATTACTAAAACATAAAAAATCCAGTTAAGGTTATTCTTCGAAATTTTGAATATCCGAACATAATCCAACTCATTATTTTTAACAAAAGGAATAGTTGTTTTTAAGGACTTTTGATTTGTAATTATATTTTGTTCATCATTATAATCCTTACTTTGCTTAACCTCAATTCCAGGGTGAAAATAAACTGTAAAACCAATAAATAAACCTAAAATAGTCTGACCAATAATTTTTACCCAACTATTAATTCCTGATTTTCTATTCTTGAAAACTTTAATATAATCATCAATAAAACCAATTAGAGCTAACCAAATAAAAGAAACTAATAGAATTACTATATAAATATTCTTAAAGTCAGTAAACAATAAAATGGGTATTATGGTTGATAATAATATTATAACACCTCCCATTGTTGGTGTTCCTTTTTTTGCCTTTTCACCTGGTAAATTGAGGTTTCTAATGTTCTCCCCTATTTGTTTTTCTCTTAAATATTTTATTATTTTCTTTCCAAAAATTGTTGAGATTAAAAGAGCTAGAATAAAACTTATTGCAGATCTAAAAGAAATGTATTGGAACAAACTAGCCCCCATTAACTGAAACTCTTTCTCTAATATTTCAAAGAAGTAATATAACATCAGACAGCAATTTTTAACGATTTTTTGACAACATATAAATCATTGAACTCAATTTTTTTTGATTTTATAATTTGATATTTTTCATGTCCCTTACCAGCTATTAGAATTATACATTTTTCATTTAACATTGATAATGCAAGTTTTATTGCTATTTCTCTGTCTAACTCAATCATTACTTTTTTTAATTGGATTTTTTCAATACCTGATATCATATCTTCAATTATTTTTTCAGGGTCCTCATCCCTTGGATTATCAGATGTAAAAACAGAAAATGAACTGTTATTCACTGCTATTAAACCCATTTTTCTTCTTTTATCTTTATCTCTTCCACCACCACATCCAATCACTGTAATCACTTTTAAATTATTAATGTTTATACTATGAATTGTATTCAAAATATTTAATAATGCATCAGGTGTATGGGCGTAATCTATAATTGCAGTTATATTTTTATTGGTAACAATTTCAAATCTCCCAGTCGGTGACTTTAAAAGAGATAAATTTTCATAGATATTTTTTTCATTCAGATTAAGGACCTTAGCTATTGAAGATACCGAGAGTATATTGTATGCGTTGAAATTTCCAATCAGTGAAGTTTGAATTTCTACATTATCAATTTTTAATTTCATTCCATCTAAGGTGTTTTCTAGCACACGTAATTTAAAATCTGCTGGTTTTTTTAAGGACATTGTATAGATTTTGGATCCTGTGTTCTGAGTCATATACACTCCGTTTTTATCATCAATATTAACTAAGGATTTTTGATTATTTTTTAAGTTATCAAATAGCCTCTTTTTAGTATTTAAATAACTTTTGAAATCTCCATGATAATTCAAATGATCATGAGTGATATTTGTAAATACACAGAGAAAAAATTCTAATGAGTTGATTCTGTCTTGATGAATTGAATGGGATGATACCTCCATAAAGCAAAAATTTACACCTAAATCAACCATTTTTCTCAAATACAAATTAGTATCGTATGAATCTGGCGTAGTTAAATCTGTTTTATAATTTTTATTATTAATTTTGATTGTATTTGTGGAAATTAATCCACTTTTATAACCCATTTTTAACATTAAATCATGAGCGAGGGAGACGGTCGTTGTTTTTCCATTTGTACCAGTCACACCAATTAATTTTAACTTTTTAGATGGATTTCCAAAAAAATTACAGCAAATCTTTGCATACGATTTTCTGCTTGATTTGACTTTTATATAAGTTATATTTTTGACTAAACTATCAGGTAGTTTTTCGCATACAATTGTAGAAGCACCTTGTTCTATGGCATTATCGATAAATTCATGGCCATCACAGTTATTACCATAAATTGCTACAAATAGATATTCAGCAGCAATGTTTTTTGAATTACTAGAAATATTACCAATAACTAAATCTATTTTTCCAATTAGTTTAACAGGATCAACACCAATTAATATAGTTTCAAGTTTTTTCATTGATTTGTACTAGTTATTTTGTTGCTAATTAATCCTCTTTCAATTTCTGCTAGAGAAAATTCGAGATGATTAGGATACTTAGACATAATTTTTTCTGCAATATTTTTAAAAACAGGACCAGCCACTGTTGATCCATAATAGCCTAATTTTTTATTTGGCTTATTAATTGTTATTATGCACGAATACTTTGGTTTATCGGACGGGAAAAAGCCAACAAAACTTGAATTATAATTAACAGTATCTGTATTATAGTCAATTTGAGCAGTACCAGTTTTTCCAGATATGCCAAAATATTTAGACTTTATATTATTGGCTGTACCGTTTGGATGATGCACTACATCATAAAGCATTTTATTAATTATCTGGAGCGTTTTCTCAGAGCAAATGGATGAGTTGATAATCTCCTTCTTAAATTCGTGATCATTTTCAACGGAGTTAACAACCTTTTCTAAAAATTTTGGCTTTACCATTTCTCCATTATTTGCTATTGAATTGTAAAATGTTAAAATTTGAAGAGGAGTTAATGATATTCCGTAACCATATGCCATCCATGGTAATGATAATCCGTTCCAATTTTTATCATCAGGATGGGGAAATATTGGCTTTGGTTCACCCTTTATTTCAATCCCTAATGGTTCATCAATTCCAATATTTGAAATTCTATTTACGAATTTTCTTGGTTGATTTTTATAAAAATCATTTACTGCCGATACAATCCCTGTATTTGAAGATAGTCTAAAAATATCCATCAAATTTATCTTGCCATAGCCACCCACTTTTGAATCTTTAACATCATAACCATAGAAGTTTAATTTGCCATTTTTTGTATCTATTTTTTGAATTGTATCGAATGCATTATCCTCCAATAAAGAAATAATAGACATTAACTTAAAAGTTGAGCCAGGCTCTAAAGATTCACCTAATGCATAATTCAATTTTTCGTAGTATTTGCCCTCACTAGTTCTACCAAAATTTGATATTGCTTTAATTTTACCAGTGCTCACCTCCATGACTATAGCTGATGAGTGATCAGCCTCAAAATTTATAGTTTGCTCTAAAAGATTATCATGAACTATATCTTGGATTTCAACATCAATTGTTGAATATACGTTTGATCCGTTAATAGGGTTCCTATTTAAATCATTATCCAGAATTTTCCATTGTCCATTTGAGATTTTTCTCTTTGTTACAAGTCCATTTTTCCCTCTCAAAAAATTTCCATAAGCATGCTCCAAGCCAACGCCTCTAAAATTTCCTTTCTCATCTACTCTTTCATATCCAATAGTTCTTTCAGCAATTTTCCCAAAGGGGTATTCTCTTGTAACTTTATTTTCTATAATTAGTCCTCCTTTTATTGTACCATATTTAAGGATGGGAAAACTTTTAATTATTTCTAGTGATTTTAAATCACTGTTTCTGAAAATATTTAGATATCTGTTATTCTTTTCGCGAGCTTTTTTTATTCTTGAACATTCATCATCAGACCTCGTTTTCTTCAATTGTGAAATTTTTTCACAAAGAGATCTTAGTTCAGTTTGAAAAATTCTATCAGAAATAATTTTTGTATCAATAAAAATATCATACTTTGATACAGTAGTTGCCAGTATACTACCATCGCTTGAATATAAATTACCTCTAATAGGTTTTGCTATAAAATTCTTTACAGTTTTATCCTCAGCAATCTTTCTATACTTATCTCCATCAATGAATTGTATTTGAAATAGCTTATAAAAAATTCCCAAGGAGAACACTAGCAATAAAAGTCCAATAATGTATAATCGTATTAAAAAATTATTTTCCATCATTTTTTTGTAATAATAATTTTAGTTGGTGGGTTTAATGATGGTCCAATTCCTCTTTCATATAATTGAACTTTGATATTTGACTCCATTTTTAGTGTAACCATTTCTTTTCTTACATCAACAAATTCATTTTCAACCATGGCCAGTTTTTCAGATAAATCATTCAATTTGTAGATTTTTGTATCAACACTATGTGAAGAGTAAATCATAATTAAAGCGAGAAGGAATAAGAACATGATGAACCTTGTATTTTTGAGATTTGTTTGTTCAATTATGAACCTTCCATTTATAATATCAAATAATTTCTTTCTCATAATTTTATCGCCGATCTTAATTTTGCACTTCTTGATCTTGTATTAAATTTTAATTCAGATTCTTTTGGTTTTAAAAAATGAAATTTTAGTTTGAAAGGATTTGAAAAATTTCCAAATTCATCTTTAATAGGCTCTTGATCAAAACAACCATTTTTAAAAAATCTTTTTACCAAACGGTCTTCCGCTGAGTGATAGGTTATTACAGACATGATTCCGTTTTTTGATAAAAGATTTTTAGATTGGATCAATATTTCCTTTAAAAATTTGAGCTCTTTGTTTACCTCAATCCTAATGGACTGGTAAACTCTGGCCAAAAAACTATTTTTAGTATTAGCAGAGAAAAATGTTTCCAAAACATAATTTAAATCGTTGGACATTGTGATTTTTTTATTTTCTCTCTCTTTGCAAATTTTTTTTGCAATCTTTTTTGAATTTTTTAAATCTCCATTTAGATAAAATAAATTTGAGAGCTCGCTTTCGGAGTAATTATTTATGACTTGTATGGCATCCAAATTTTGATTTTGATTCATTCTCATATCTAATTTATATCCAGGATGAAAGCTAAATCCTCTATTTTTTTTATCCAGTTGGTGAGATGACACACCCAAATCAGCTAATATTCCATCAACTTTTCTAATTTTTAAGTATTCAAGAGTTTGCATCAAAAAAATATTATTTTGCCTAAAAAAAATTAAACGCTCATCATCAATTATGTTGCTTTGTGAATCCAAATCTTGATCAAAAGCAATCAGCTTTCCATTACTCCCTAATCGATTTAATATTTCTCGAGAGTGACCACCACCACCATATGTCATATCAACATAAACACCATTGCCTCGAATTTCCAAACTATCTAAACTTTCATTTAACAGTACAGGTTTATGATAATTCATTTTTTTGATTACCCATAACTTGTTCTGTCAACTTTACAAAATCAATATTTTTATCATTAATTGATTTTTCATATTGGTCTTTATCCCATATTTCAACAATATTGATAGCAGAAGCCATGACAACATTTTTTTTTAGTTTGATATTGCTGATTAAATCAATTGGAACCAATAATCTTCCATTAGAATCTAAATCAAGTACCCTAACTCCAGCACTGAATATTCTGATAAAATCATTATTCTTTTTAATAAACCTGTTCAAAGAATTTATTTTTTCCATTACACTCTTCCACTCAACCATAGGATAAAGTTCAAGACAAGACTGAAATACAGATCTTTTAATAATAAATCCATCTTTCAAATTTCCATAAAGTTGTTTTTTTAACTGTGATGGTAAAAGGATCCTACCTTTATTGTCAATTTTACACTCGAAAGTTCCAGTTAGTTTTGTCATATTCGAAACGCCTTCTTTCAAATATATATATTTTATCCCACTTTTTCCCACTTTTTCCCACATTGTTAATAAGTATCAAAAATCTTAGGTCAATAGTATATAAAATGTTGATTTACAATATTTTATAAATGGAATTTTAAATTTTTATAATAAAAAATGATCTTTTAATAAAAAGTGTATTCTATATGATTACTTTAGCATCGACAATTTGAATTATTTTTTTATGATAAATACAAATTTTCAATACTTGTCAAAAGGTGATGGTCAGCCCATAATAATTCTTCACGGTCTTATGGGTGGCCTTAGTAATTTTAATGACGTATTCGATTTTTTTCCAGAGATTGGGTATCGCATAATTGCCCCAGAGCTTCCTGTCTACAGCTCTAGTATTATAGATACAAATTTGAAACATTTTTCGAAGTATGTCTATTCCTTCATTAAACATTTGGGATTAAAAAATGTTATACTTCTGGGAAATTCGATGGGTGGTCACGTTGGATTAATCTTTGCAAAATTATATCCTGAGTTGGTAAAAGGACTGGTTTTAACCGGAAGTTCTGGCCTTTATGAAAATTCAATGGGCGATTCTTACCCTAGAAGAGAAGATTATAAATTCATAAAAAAGAAAACAGAAAATGTTTTTTACAACGCAAAGGTTGCTACAAAAGAACTTATTGATGAGGTGTATGAAACCGTTAATGATAGAAAAAAATTAATTAAGATTCTTGCCTTGGCAAAAAGTGCTATCAGGCATAATATGTCCAAAGATTTACCCAAAATTAAAATTCCAACAGCATTAATATGGGGAAAAAATGATAATGTCACCCCCCCTAATGTTGCTTTGGAATTTGATAAATTAATGCCAAACTCTGATTTATTTTGGATTGACAAATGCGGCCACGCACCAATGATGGAACATCCAAAAAAATTCAATGAGATTCTAAAACTGTGGTTATTAAAAAAGAGATTTTAATGAAATTTTCAAAAATTAAATTTTTAAAAAGTAGCCCAAACACAAATCAATGTCCTAAAAGTAATTTTGAAGAAATTGCATTTATTGGAAGATCTAATGTGGGAAAATCTAGTTTAATCAATATGCTTTTTAATAATAAAAATCTTGCAAAAATTTCAAAAAAGCCTGGTAAAACAAAATTGATAAATCATTTTATAATTAATGATACCATCCTATTAGCAGATCTACCAGGTTATGGGTATGCAAAGCTTTCAAAAGTTGAAACAAAAAAAATTAACGAAATAATTCAAGATTATATAGAAAATCGTAAAAATCTAACCAAACTATTTCTATTAATTGATATAAGGCATGAACCAATAAAAACAGACCTATCATTCATTAATTACCTTGATAATCTAAAGAAGGGTTTCTATATAATTTTTACTAAATCTGACAAGGTTAAAAAGAATGAACTTTCAAAAAAATCAAATATTTATATTAAAAATATTAAGTCTTCATGTTTGGAGAATAAATTTTTTGTCAGTTCTTCATCCTCAAAAAATGGAAAAGAAGAAATTTTGAATTTCATAATGAAATAATAAAAATTAAATTTTTTTTAGGGCTAATTTTTTAGCAAAATGATCGCAGAAATCCGAGAAATCATTAAATATTTTTTCATTATTAGTTGATCTTAAATGGGTTTTTGACAAGCTAACGAGAGTTTGATAAATAAAAATATTCATATGATCAAGCGGCATATCTTTAGTCCAAAGATCAATTTTCAAGGTCTCCTTTTTATCAAAATCCCAGGTACTTAAAATTAATGCTTTAACATCTTGATTGGTTACACCCCCACCTTCAGCTGACCACTTTATATTCTCCGGAATCTTATTCTCATCAAGTTCAACATTTATAAGTATATCTTTTTTTGTTTTTTTCATTTTCTTGGACCGTAATTAGATTTCAAATATAAATCATATTCATTCATAGTGACTAAATTTTTAAGTTCAACATTATATTTTTTTTGATAAGACTTAACAATATTATAGCCGATCCATTTGCCAACCATGGGACTAGACTCAAAATCTATTGATAATCCAAACTTTGAGTATGGAGCATCATGAATAAATCTTTTATCAAGCGAAATATCAGTGGAAAAAATTAAATTGTTTTTAACAAAATACTCCCACATTTCATATTCATTTTCTGTTAACCAATTTATGTTTTCTTGATTAATACCAATAATTTTTTCAAGACCGAAATCTGTTATTTTATCCATTGAGTAAATAATTTTACCGTAATAAATAATTTTTGATATAAATCTTCTGTCGTTCGGGTATTTAATAAAATCTACAAGAAAAGATTGAGTTATATCTTTTACAAAGTAGTCTACATTCATTTTCATTGAAATGTAATTAGGTATTGATTTATAGTGAATATTGTTACCGAGGTAACAATCAGTGGAAACCAAAAGAAGTGAGTCTGACTTTACGATATTATAGTTATAGTCGATACCATTATTGATAGTAATGATTTTTGGTATTTTAAAACTACCGAGTTCGGCTTGTATTTGTTTGATACTTTTTGAAATTTTGATTTTATATGGATTAAAATTTTTAAAAATTTGGTCAGACTTATTGAAAATATCTCTTCTCAATGTGTCATTGTAAATACTCAACCAATCATCCATTGAAAACTGTTTTGGGAATAAATAAGGGAATTTATTTTTTAGAGATGAAATTGAGTCAAAATCGTACTCAAAAAAAAGTTTTTCAAATCTAATTACTTCAATTTCTTTAGTATAATCATTATCTTCATTTTTTATGTTTTTACATGAACAAAAAGTTAAAATAGATACTAAAAAAATAAAAGAAAAATAGTGTTTGAAAAAAAACATTTGGCAAGTAATTTGATCAACCCTATTTGAAGTCATGTTTAAAGATAATTCAAAAATAATCAACTTCATAGTAGACTGGTTAAGCGATTATTGTGATAATAATTCAGTTGATGGGTTTGTTGTGGGTGTGTCAGGCGGAATTGATTCTGCGTTGACCTCCACTTTATGTTGTATGACTGAAAAACCTGTATTATGTATTCAAATGCCAATACACCAATCCAAAAATGAAATCACAAGATCATCAAATCATATTAAATGGTTAGAGCAACATTTTACAAATGTTATTTCAATTGAAGACAATCTGTCTTCAGTTTATGAAGAGTTTGTAAAATCTAAAAACGGTGCAACAAGCTCATTAAATGTTCAAGATGACAACAAACAACTCGCTTTAGCTAATACAAGATCAAGGCTCAGAATGGTAAACCTGTATTTTCACGCAACGTCAAATAACTATATAGTAGCTGGAACAGGGAACAAAGTTGAAGATTTTGGTGTGGGTTTCTATACTAAATATGGAGATGGTGGTGTTGATGTTTCACCAATTGCGGATCTTATGAAAAGTGAAGTAAGATCTCTTGCAAAATTTTTAAAAATTAATAATGAAATTATTTTAGCCAAACCAACTGATGGTCTTTGGGATGATACCAGAACAGATGAAGAGCAAATTGGAGCAAATTATGATGAGCTAGAATGGGCCATGAACGAAATTGAAAAAGGAAAAAAATCTGTTGATTTTGATGGTAGAGATAAAGAAGTAATTGAAATTTTAACAAGATTTAATTCTTTGAACAAACACAAAATGATTCCGATTCCAATTTGTAAAATACCGGAAGGATTAAAAAATTGATTAATCGAATTAAGACCCACCTTTATTTTGCATTTTTTTCTATGAACACTGCTACTTCATCCATTAATCTATCAGCTTCTTCACTAGTGTATCCTCTTTCTTCTAACATATCACAAGCTGTACCATCCCATACATTATTTTCAGTTATTCTGAAAATTTCATCAGAACTCAGTTCTGTAATTTCAACGAGATGTTTAAAAAAATCTTTTAAGTGTTCTATGTTTTCAAAATTAATAGTACGTCCAAACTCATCCCCTTTATCATAGCAATCATATAACTCAGGTTTGCTGTGTTTATTTAATGTGTTTAACAGATCATAAGAATCAAAATAAAACTCTAAATTAGGACCCCCATATTCAGTCCAAGGTTTATCGTAGTTTTTCATAATTATTTATATAATTCATAGTTTAAATAACTCTATTTAGTTTTTTCGATAATAATGATTTTAACTGGTAGTAATTAACAATCTCTTCAAGTAATTCCTCTCCCTGATCATCTCCGGATTCCTTGGTTTTTTTGCTTAGCTCCGATACCTTTTTATTTATCAATAAAGTTCTCAATGTTAGAATAGACTCTGTAACAAGCTGGGTTATTTTCTTTTGCTTGTCTTTAACAAAAACATTTTTGGATTGCCAATTATGCAACTGATACAAGTCATTATTCATTACTATTGATGTTACTTTAGTAGATAAATCAGAACTCAGATTATCTATAAAAGTTTTTAAGTCAAAATCATTATTTTTTTGAAAATCATCAATTAATAACAAATAAAGTTTTTTAAAATCTTCATTTGCAAACTCAATTTCATCTGCTTGTAAATCTAAATATATTTTTTTATAAACTTTTGATTTTTGTTTAATAGGCTTGTATGTCAGTTCACCATCTTTACCTTTAATCATAGAAATTTCATCAAAAACAACCTCATAATTTCCATAGAGAAGTAGTATTTCAATAATTTTTTGTTCAAGAATTTCAATTTGATCTAACTTTTTTGATATTTTGGGTATTGCAGATGGTTTTTCAAACTGTTTTTTTGGTGCTTTAAAATGCTTGATTTGGGCTAAAGAATTAAACAAAACTCTTTCAGAAATATCTAATACTGAAGAACAATCTTTTACGTATATTTCTTGTTTGATTGGATCCGTAACTTTAGAAATTAATGTGATGATTTCATTAATAATTTTAGTCTTTTGTGATGGGGAATTTTTTATCGAAGAACCCAACATATTTGACTTAAATTCAATGAAATCAACAGAGTTTTCTTCAACGTAATTGTTTATTTCTTCTTGGGTTTTACTCCTACCAAAGGAATCAGGGTCCTCATTATCTGGCAAGATACAGATATCAATGTTCATACCCTGTGAAAGTAAAAGCTCTACCGCTCTTTCAGTTGCATTAACTCCAGCTTTATCGGAGTCAAACAACATTGTAACATTCTTTGTCAACCTTCTAATTAAATTTATTTGACTTACAGTTAGAGCGGTTCCAGAGGAAGAGACTATATTTTTAATTCCTATTTGATGGAACCTCATGACATCTGTATAGCCCTCAGCAATAAAACAATTGTCTTTTTTTACAATCTCATTTTTTGAATTATACAACCCAAATAAAACATTACTTTTATTGTAAATTATAGAGTCAGGACTATTGATATATTTTGCCGATTTTTTATTATTGTCTAATATTCTAGCTCCAAATCCAATTGTTCTCCCAGATATAGATTTGATGGGAAAAATCAGCCTGGATCTGTAAATATCCATTTGATTTTTTGAACTAATAAGACCCAAAGCTTCCAAATCATCAGCATTATAACCCATAGATAAACAGTGATCTCTGAGATTATACTTTTCAGATCCTAACGAACCAATCTCAAATTTTTTTAGAGTTTCATCATTAAATTCTCTTTCATCAAAATATGTACGTGCAATTGTTTTTCCAAAATGCGACTCATTAAATTGATTTAAAAAATAATTTTTTGCAAAATCACAAATTAGATATAGTTTTTCTTTGGCATTATTTTGATCTTTTTGTTTATCTGTCAGTTCTGTTTCAATGATTTCTATATTATATTTATCAGCTAAATACCTAATAGATTGAGGATATGAATATTGTTCATGTTCCATCAAAAAAGCAATAACATTACCACCTTTTCCACTACTAAAATCCTTCCAAATTTGTTTTGTAGGGGAAACCATAAAGCTCGGAGTTTTTTCATTTGTAAACGGACTTAAACCTTTATAATTTGAACCAGATTTTTTTAACTGAATGAAGTCACCAATAACCTCCTCTACAAGTGCAGTCTGAAATACTTTGTCTATTGTTATTTTTGAAATCATTTTAAAAATCTCTTTCAATCACATAATTAATCATATCAATTAGTGATTCCTTAAATTCATTGTCGGGTAATTTCTTAAGATCATCCAAGGCAATTTTATGATAATAATTCATTTTTTCTACAGCATAGTTTAACCCACCTGTATCTTTTACTAAAGAAATTATTTCTTTAACTCTAGATTTATCTTTATTGTGCTTCTTGATCGATTTAATCAACCATTTCCTTTTATTTTTGTCTACTTCATTTAAAGTATAAATTAAAGGTAATGTTAATTTTTTTTCTTTAATATCAATCCCTCTTGGCTTGCCTATCTTTTTTTTTCCATAATCGAATAAATCATCTTTTATCTGAAAAGCAATTCCAATATTCTCACCAATTTTTGAGACGGATTCAATAATTTTTTTTTGTTTAGTTACTGAGGCTGCTGCTATTTTGCAACATGAACTAATTAACGAAGCGGTTTTCTTTTTAATAATATCAAAATAAACTTTCTCATTAATATCTAATGACCTACTTTTTTCAATTTGAAGTAATTCGCCTTCACTCATTTTTTTTACAGATTCAGATATAATATCCAAATGATCATAATCTTTATTTTCTATACACAATATCATCCCTCTGGATAGTAAAAAGTCACCAACTAAGACAGCAATTTTATTTTTCCAAATAGCATTAATTGAAAAAAAACCCCTTCTTCTTTTACTTTCGTCAACAACGTCGTCGTGTATTAATGTTGCGGTATGAATCAACTCAATAACAGAAGCTCCTCGATATACTTTTTCATTAACATTTCCACTATTTAATAATTTTGAAAATAGAAAAATTAACATTGGCCTCATCTGCTTTCCTTTTCTTTTAATTATGTAGTGAGTTATTCGGTTTAAAAGTGGGACTTTTGATAACATGAGTTTGGAAAATTTTTCCTCGAAAATTTCCATTTCGATATTTATTGGTTTTCTTATTTTGTATAATCTATTCAAACTTTATATTTTATTTGCCAATTGCCCGCAAGCAGCATTTATATCTTTTCCTCTCGATCTCCTAATACTAACTGAAATATTATTTGCCTTTAAGATTTCAACATATTTTTCAATCCACATATTTTGGGGGCTTTTAAACTTTAAATTTCCTATTTCGTTGAACTCAATTAAATTAACTTTTGATGGAACTTTTACACAGAATTCCACTAAACTATTTATATGTTGCATATTATCATTAATAGCTTGCCAGACTAAATATTCAATTGTGATTTTTGATTTTGTTTTTTTGTACCAATAATTTAGACTGTCCAAGAGTTCCACTATTGGAAAATCCTTTGAAAAAGGCATAATATCATTTCTTGTTTTTTCTATTGCTGAGTGAAGTGAAACTGCTAAATTAAATTTCACATTTTGGTCAGCTAAGAGTCTAATAATTTTTGATATTCCAGACGTAGATACAGTTATTTTCTTTTTAGAAATTCCTAATCCTTTTTTAGAGCAAATCATTTCAATAGCTTTTAAAACATTTTTATAATTTAATAAAGGTTCACCCATACCCATAAAGACAATATTTGATATTGATCTACCAAATAATTTGGAAGATTCAGCATTCAAAATCATTGTCTGATCAAAAATTTCATAAAAATTAAGGTTTCTCATTCTCCTAATTTTTGCAGTTGCACAAAAATCACAGTCTAAACTACAACCAACCTGACTAGAAATACAGGCAGTAATTCTTTTTTCAGTCGGAATTAATACAGCCTCAATAATGTTTTTATCACAAAGGGAAATCAAAAACTTAACTGTTCCATCCTTACTTTTTTTAATCAATTTAATATCAACATTATTTATGATAAATCTAGAATTTAAAAATGATATTAAATCTCGGGGTAAGTTTTTCATCTCGTGAAAGGAACTGACACCTCCTTTAGTTAACCAATCATTAATCTGATTTGCTCTGTACTTTTTAAAATTTTGTTTTAATAGAATTTTTTCTAATTTTTTTATATCTAGAGATCTTATGTCAGGGCTTATATGCATATTAAATTATCAACATTGCATCGCCATATGAATAAAATCTATATTTATTTTTAATAGCTTCAGAGTAAGCTTCCATCATGAAATCATGACCACAGAAAGCTGAAACCATCATTAACAAAGTTGATTTTGGCATATGGAAATTAGTAATTAATGAATCTGCAATACTAAACTTGTAAGGAGGAAATATAAATTTGTGGGTCCACCCATCATAGGGGTTCAAAGTACCCATGGATGACACTGATGATTCAAGACCTCTCATAACAGTGGTTCCCACAGCACAGATTTTACTTTTATTTTTAAGTGCTTTATTTACACAATTTGATGCATTGATATCAATAAATAATTCCTCTGAGTCCATTTTATGTTTTGATAAATCCTCAACCTCAACTGGATTAAAGGTCCCCAAACCAACGTGTAATGTTATTTCTGCTAAATCAATACCCTTAATTTGCAATCTTTTTAACAAGTGTTTTGAAAAATGTAAACCGGCTGTTGGTGCAGCTACTGCCCCTTCATGTTTTGCATATATTGTTTGATATCTATCTCTATCAAACTCTTCTTCTTTCCTTTTAATATATTTAGGCAATGGTGTTTGACCAAGGTCTATGAGCTTGGTTCTAAAATCCTCATAAGAACCATCATATAAAAAACGTAATGTTCTCCCTCTAGATGTAGTATTATCAATTACTTCAGCTACAAGGCTATCATCGTCTCCGAAGTATAGTTTATTTCCAATTCTTATTTTTCTAGCAGGATCAACTAATACATCCCAAAGTCGTTGTTCTTGACTTAATTCTCTTAACAAAAAAACTTCAATGCTAGCTCCTGTTTTTTCTTTATTTCCCATCAAACGAGCGGGAAAAACTTTTGTGTTGTTGAGTACAAAGACATCCCCATCATCAAAATAGTCAATTAAGTCCTTGAAAGTTTTATGTTCAATTTTTTTATTTTTTCTGTCCAAGACCATCAATTTGGACTCGTCACGCTGATCCGAAGGGTATTCTGCCAATAAATTATTGGGTAGCTCATAAGTAAAGTTAGATAGTTTCATATGTAAATTTAAGTGCGTAAATATACATTCTAGAACAGGGGGTTGTCAAGAAAAAAAGCAATTAATTAATAAATTGTACTTCGAAATCTAGATTTTTCAATATGGTCCAAAACTCCGGAAATGATTTTGATATAACATTACTATCATTAATTATCAATTTAACCAAAACTGACAAGGGGGAAAACGCCAATGCCATTCTGTGATCATCATAAGTATCTATTTCAATATTTTTTGGTAATTTATCCGGAAAGTTTTTGATTTCAATAGATTCATCATCAACCACAACATCTACATTAAATTTAGAAATTTCAGTTTTTAAAGCTTTTAGTCGATCTGTTTCTTTAATCTTTAATGTATTTAGGCCAGTGAGTTTTGTAGGAATTGACAAACCCAAACTAGTAACTATTATTGTTTGAGCTAAATCAGGATTATTTATAAGGTTCAGTTCAATATTAATTTTTTGTTGTTTAGATTTTTTTAAAATAATTTCTTCATTCTCAAAATAGGTTTCAACTCCAAAATTCTCATAAAGTTTAGACAAAATACTATCACCTTGAAAACTATTTGATTTATATGATGATAGGTTTATCTGGATACCTGACAAAGCTACTATGGAATACAGGTATGACGCAGAACTCCAATCAGATTCTATATTATAATTTTTTATTGATAATTTTTTATTGGGTTTTATTTCAATTTCGTCCCCATTAATAATAGAATTACAACCAAACTTTTTCATTATTGAACTGGTTAATAGTATATAAGGTTTTGAAAAAATTTTACCAATTAATTTTATTCGTAAGCCATTATCAAGAATTGGAGCGACCATCATTAGAGAAGAAACAAATTGACTGCTAATGTCAGATCTTAGTTTAATTAAATTATTTTTTTGAATAAAACCATCAAATCTTAGTGGAGGATAACCAAATTTTTCTTCGTATGTAATATTTGCTCCCAAAAGTTTCAATGATTCCACAAGTTCTCCTATTGGTCTTTCTTTCATTCTACTGGAGCCAGTCAATATTACATTTTTTTTATTTGTTATCGCAAAAAGGGAGGTTAAAAACCTCATAGCAGTACCTGCATGATGAATATTAATTACTTTGTCATTACTCGCTAGCGCTTCCAACAGAACTTTCGTGTCATCTGAAGTCGATAAATTATTAATGGTTATATCACTACTAAACAACGATTTTAGAATTAAAGCCCTATTTGATTCACTTTTAGATCCAGAAATAAAAATCTTTTCAGATGATTTTATATTATAGCCAGATATTTTTACTCTGTTCAATTTAGTTTAGGATTATCCTTGTGTCTGGTTTTATCACGTAATGTTTTTTTTTCTAATTTTTTTGTGAATGATGATTCTAAGTCAACACCAGTTTGATTTGCAATACAAATTAAAACGAATAAGACATCAGAAAGTTCTTCACCCAAATCACACAACTCCTCATTTTCCTTAAATGATTGTTCTCCAAATCTTCGGGAAATAATTCTTGCAACCTCTCCTACTTCCTCAGTCAATTGAGCCATGTTAGTCAGTTCATCAAAATATCTGATGCCATTTTTTTTAATCCATTTGTCTACAACTACTTGTAAGTTTTTCAAGTCCATACTATTCTTTAGCCTTTGAATCAATAACGATAGTTACTGGTCCGTCATTATTTAAAATTACATTCATATTACCACCAAATTTACCAGTTTTTACTTTAAACTTATAAATTCTGTTCATTACATCTATAAATTCTAAATATAATTTTTCTGCAAAATGTCCACTAGCTGATTCTATAAATGATGGCCTATTTCCCTTTTTTGTTGATGCATATAATGTAAACTGACTTATAATCATAATATCACCATCAAGGTCACTAACGGATAAATTCATTTGATTATTTTGATCACTAAATATCCTCAAATTCACCAATTTGTTAGCAATCCAATTTATGTCCTGTTGTGTATCATGCTTAGAAACAGCAACTAACACCACTAAGCCAGTTCCAATTTTTGAGTAAAACTTATTATCAACTAGGAGCTCAGCACTAATTACCCTTTGTATTACTACTTTCATTTTAAATCAATTATTTTTTAACTCAGATAAAAGTTCAAGATAATTTTGATATCTACTTTTTGGAATTAAACCTTTTTCAACTGCTAACTTTACATTACAGCCAGGTTCATCTTTATGTAAGCAGTCGTTATATTTACAATCATTATAATTTAAAAATTCCATAAAACAATCTTTAAGTTGAGCTTCATCGAAATTATATAGTCCAAATCCTTTTATACCAGGTGTATCAATTATTTTAGATCCATTTTTCAAATCGAACATTTTAGAAAAAGTAGTGGTATGTTGACCCGTTAAATTTGAGCTTGAAATTGGAGCTGTTTTAATATTTAATGAACTATCTATTGAGTTTAAAAGAGTTGATTTTCCAGACCCACTATGACCATTAAATACGCAGGTTTTATTTTTCATTTCATTTTCTACATGATTAAGATTTAATAATTTTTTTCCAGAAATTTTAAAACATTTGTAGCCAATACTACTATATAAATCAAATAATTCATCTAATTCGATTCTTTCATCAGTATCAATATCATCAATTTTATTAAACAATAAACATGTGTCGATATTATATGCAAAATTTGAGGCCAAAAATCTGTCAATAAACATTTTAGATGTTTGTGGTCTTGAAACTGTTATTATCAAAAAACATAAATCAATATTTGAAGCTATTATTTGGTATTGTTTTGAGAGTTTAACTGATTTCCTTATGATATAATTTTTTCTAACATTGATAGCTTCAATAATGGGTGTTTTATTGTTATCAATTTTAACAGTTACATGATCACCAGTGCACACGGGGTTTGTTGATTTTGACTCAGAATTTCTAAGTTTTCCAGCCAGTTTACATTCAATAAAATTATTTTGTTGATCTTTTACAATATACCAACTCCCTGTTGACTTGTAAACTATACCCTGCATCAATCTTTGAGAATTTTTTCTTGATGGTTTATTGATTCCTGATGTATAGCTTTAAATATTTTCAAAATAAAATCCTTACTTAGTCCTTTTCCTTTACCGTCCGATATCATTTTTTCTAAAATATCATTCCATCTAGCAGATTGTAAAATCGCAACATTTTGTTTTTTCTTGATTTTACCAATTTCTTCAGAAACCTTCATTCTATTTCCAATTATATCTAAAATTTGTGAATCCGCATTATCAATTTTAATTCTTAGGTTTTCTAATTCAGAAATAAAACTTCTTTCCTCTAAAGATTCCTTTCTGATTACTAAATTTTTCATCAGATTTATTAACGTTTTTGGTGTTATTTGTTGTGCGGCATCACTCCAAGCATTATCTGGATCATTGTGAGTTTCAATCATTAAACCATCAAAGTTTAAATCCAGTGCTTTTTGTGAAGTCTGCTTAATAATATCTCTTCTTCCACAGATATGAGAGGGATCACATATCAAGGGTAAATCAGGAAATTTATTTTGTAATTCAATCGGAATTTGCCACTCAGGATTATTTCTAAATTTTGTCTTAGAATACGTAGAAAAACCACGGTGTATAACGCCTAATTTTTTGATATTAGCAGTATATAACCTTTCAATTCCTCCATACCATAATGATAGGTCAGGGTTGACGGGATTCTTCAAAAGAACAATTTTATCTGTATTTTTTAATGCATCAGCAATTTCCTGGACTATGAATGGACTCACAGTTGATCTAGCACCAATCCATAAGACATCTATATCATGATCAAGAGCAATTTTAACATGATTTGCATTAGCAACCTCTGTGGTTACTAGTAGCCCTGTTTCCTTTTTCACTTTTTGAAGCCATTTTAGACCGATTGATCCAACACCCTCAAAATTCCCCGGTCGTGTTCTAGGCTTCCATATACCTGCTCTAAAAATTGAAACATCACTATTTTTAAGTTCATGAGCAATTCCCAATACCTGGGATTCTGTCTCTGCACTACAAGGTCCAGCAATCACTAATGGGTGATCAAGATCAAAATCATCTAACCAATTTCTGAGTTTCATATTATTATTCATTTTATTTTATTTTAATTCCTGACAAAATTTCTCTAATTAAATTTATTTTATTTAAGTCATCCAATAGGATGTCTTTTTGGTTATTATTTATTAAACTCTTTATTTCTTTCAAGTTATCAATATATTCATTCAATGCTTTAGTGATATTTGATTTATTATCATTAAAAATTGAAGTCCAAGTCTCTGGTGAACTTTTTGCTAGTCTTACAGTTGATTCAAAACCACTTCCTGCTAAATCAAAAATATTTTTTTTTAACGATTTTTTTCTAAGGACAGTTTTGGCTAACATAAAGGATGAAATATGAGACAAATGAGACAAATATGCAATATTTTTATCGTGATCTGATGGATCCATTTTAATGATTTTCATTTTAAAACTTTTAAATAGTTTTAGGGCTTTTTCTAAAAGGTCTAATCGTGTTTTGTTTGATTCACAAATTATGTTTATGGAATTAAAATACAGACCCGAGACAGCAGACATAGGACCACTATTTTCGGTGCCAGTAATTGGGTGTGTAGCTAAAAACTGATCTCTTCTTGGATGATTTTTCAAAGAGTCACATATACTTTTCTTCGTCGATCCTAGATCAATTACTAATGTGTTTTTTGAAATATGGTTTAAATATTTTTTTACAATATTAGAAATATAATGGACAGGTACTGAAATAATAAGAAAATCTAGGTGTCTACAATTTTCATCCGACAGTAATTCATCTACTATTTTATTTTTAATAGAATAATCTAAACTTTTTTGATCGTTGTCGAAACCGTAAATTTTTGAATTTTTATTTTTGGAACGAAAGTCAAGGGCAAAAGAACCCCCCATTAAACCAATACCAATTATACCAATTTTCATCATAATTTCATTAAAGCTTCATTTAATTTTTCATGGCTCAAACAAAGTGATAATCTAACATAGCCCTCCCCATTACTTCCGAATATTGAACCAGGCGTAATGAAAATATCTTTGGTATGTAGTAAATTATTAACAAAATCTATAGATGAAATATTTGAATTTTTGATTTTTGCCCAAACAAACATTCCTGTTGAATTTTTATCATAAGTCAAATTTAGTTTTTTGCAAATATTGTAAACAATTTCTCTTCTTTTAGCATAAGTTTGATTTGAAGATTCATACCATGAACTATCAATAGATAATGCCTCAATTGCACCTTTTTGAATACCGTAGTACATCCCAGAATCAATATTAGACTTAACTTTTAAAATAGTATCAATATTATTTTTGGAGCCATTAACCATACCGACTCTCCAACCTGCCATGTTGTGGGATTTACTTAATGAGTTTAGTTCCAAACAATGCTCAAAGCTGCTATCGACAGACAAAAAGCTCAGTGGATTTTCGTTTAAAATAAAACTATAAGGGTTATCATTGATTACAAGTATATTATTTGAAATTGCGAATTCATATATTTTTTTAAAAAATTTGATATTAGCATTTTTACCAGTTGGCATATTTGGGTAGTTAATCCACATCAATTTTAAATCATCAGAAATGAGTTTTTTGAGAGAATTTAAATCTGGCATCCAATTATTTTTTTCAATAAGGGGGTAGAGAATAGGTTCTGCACCCACTAATTCTGTAATTGATTTATAACTAGGGTAACCTGGATTTGGAATTAAAACTTTATCACCTTTATTTAGAAATGCTAATGAAATATGCATAATTCCCTCCTTCGAACCAATTAAGGGCAAGATGTTTTCATTGGGATCTAAAACTATATTATATTTTTTTTTATAAAAGTCTGATATACTAACCCTTAATTCGGAGATACCCTTGTAAGGTTGGTACTTATGTGAACTATCATCTTTAATAGCTATTTTCAATGCTTTATTTACATTTTCAGGTGGTGACATATCAGGATTACCGATTCCCATATTAATAATATTCTTACCTTGTTTATTAAGTTCATTAATCTCCCTCAGCTTTGTTGAAAAATAATATTCTTTAATGTGATTCAATCTTTCTGCAGGTTCAATCATTTTTTAAAATTATTATATATACCAAATTCTTTAAGTTCTTCTGAAACAGATTTTAAGTCATTGAAACATTTTTTATAGTTCTTCAAACTTCGGAATGTTAAATCAACAAAAAATGAATATTTCCAGGGTGATTCAATAATTGGAATACTTTGGATTTTAGTGAGATTTATTTCATAATCTGAAATTATATTTAAAACATTTGCAAGGCTTCCATTTCTATGACTTAAAACAAATTTTATAGATGCCTTATTAGCTTTTTCTTTAGTTTTTTGATCAACTTTTTTTGATATTATTACAAAACGAGTTTGATTATAATCAACAGATTGTATGTTTTCCGCCAATAAATTTAGTCCATAAATCTTTGATGCACTAATACTTGCAATTGCGGCTACATTCTTTAATTTTTTTTCTGAAATCAATTTTGCTACATGAGCAGTATCGACATCCTCGATTATGGTTTTATTAGTTTTTTTTAGGTAATCCTTACACTGCAAAAGTGCCATCGGGTGAGATGATATTTTTTCAATATCAGATATTTTAACTCCCTTGTAGGCTAACAAGTTGTGATTAATATTTATGTAATACTCACCAATTATTTTTAAATTAAGCTTATCAATTATTGAATAGTTTGGTATTATAGAGCCCGCGATTGAGTTTTCTATTGCCATAATCCCCACCTGGGCTTCGGAGCTCGATATGCTTTCTGCCACTTTATCAAATGATAAACATTCTAAAACACTGACTTCCTCACCATATAATGCACAAGCGACATCGTGATGATATGAGCCTTTGATACCTTGTATTGATACTAACATAATCAAAAAAAAAAGTCCTGATTAACAGGACTCCTTGTTTAAATTTTAAGATTTACTAACAAAAAATCCTATTCTTATACTGGTAGTAAAAGAAATAAACTGAATTTTTATTGTAAAAATATTTTAACATTATTTCAAATGTAATACAGTATTTAGTTATCTCAAAATTAATTAACTAAAATATTGTTACTTAAGTCGTCCACCTCCAGAATTACCTCTCCTGTTCCTGTTCTGATTTGCATCATTCTTTTTCTCTTTTCCCCCAAAGAGTGTCAAATCATATTTCAACTTAAAAAGAATATATCTAGGCTGGATGATATAGCTTCTAGTTTGTGTGAAAAACTGGTTAAATGAATCTCTGTTAGTAGATGTATCATTTAACAAGTTAGAGACACCAACTGAATACTCCCATTTTGAGCCTTCCTTGTTGTAAGAAATATCTGCATCAAGAAACCTAAAATAATTTAATACTTGGTCTTGATTTTTATACTTATTATAACTGTACTCAGCAGTAAAAACAAATCCTTTTCCAAAATACGCATCAGTTCTGATAAATGGTGTTTCTCTTACAAATTTGTTCTCAATATTTGCGTTCTTGTAGTTATTAAGGTTGTATTTTAACCCGATCTCAAAGTTTGGCTTATCTCTAAAGTTAGTCTCTAGGCTTGCTTCATAATCTTGATTAAAGCTCTCAGCATTGTTGACCACATCATTAATTATGTTAGAGAACTCACTATATCTAACATTGGCACTCAAATTTATTTTGATGTTTTTAAACCTTTTATCTAATCTGGCCCTTGCGGAATAAGTTTCCCTAGGAAATATTGAATTGTCCGCTGTTCTAACTGAGTTAATGCCATCTATTGCAGCTCGAGATTGAATAGAGTTTTCTCTTTTGGAATAGGATATATTGGAGAAGATATTTGTAAAAGTAAATTGATTAATACTTCTATAATTCAAATTATATGAATTTACGATTGCCGCTTCCAACTGTCTATTTCCTCTAAATATGCTGTTATAATTATTAAAAACATAACCCTCCGAAATATTATTAACGTCAGTGAATTGAGTATTTTTTCTATATGTAAACCTTAAATTTTCATTCTTCTTGAACTGCATATTAACTCTTAGGTTTGGTCTTATGTCAGAAATGTCTTTTGAATATGTTTGGCCTAGTTGGGTGTTGTTGTTATCATAAAAATGAAGTGTCAAACCTGGGTCAATTGTAAATATCCCAGTTCTAATTCTGTAATTGAGGGCAAAATATAAGTCCTTGAAGCTAAAATCTACATCATTATTAAACTGATCATCATCAAAAAGCTTTCTTCTACCGTCATCTAAAATCTGGTTAAAGTTTGAGAAGTAATTTTGATCAACATTGGTGAAACCAATGCTTAGGTTAAGATTTGATTGATCATTAATTAAATAAAAATAGTCAAGCTTGGCCTCAAGTTTTTGTGTTTCAATAAATCTGTATTGAGCAATATCAAATCTCTGAACATTGGAGTCAAAAGGGATTAATGATAAGAATGGGTTCCTGTCCCTCACAGCTCTGCCAATAGGATCTTCGGTTTGGTCCAAATGCTGTGCTTCGAACGAAAATATGTGATTATCATTATGGGTGTAGTAAACTTTTAGTTCCTGGTTCAAAGCATTAGGAGTTTGAGTTCTTGTTAAATCAAGGTTTTCCTCAACCCTATTATTCAATCTTCCATAAATTGAAGTCAAATCATTAACTTCTGATTGGTCCGAGCTGTTATACAATATATTGTATTCCAACTGAAAAATTTCGTTTGGTTCGTACTCAAGACTAAACTTGTAAAGTTCGAGTGTACTCTTTTGAAGGGAATATTCTCTGGTATTTTCTTCAACCTCAGTAGCATTATAAGTTCTTTTGATTTGTTCCTCAATATCATTAGTGACTGTTGTAAAAACACTAAATCCAGAAATTTCAAGCCCCTTATCATTATTGACAGAAAAATTGGCTGCGCCAAACTCAGATTCGATTAATTTAGCCCTGTTATTTTGTAGACTTCCGATTCCTGCTAAATCTGAACTGATATTGATTGATGTTCCAGCTCTGGAGTTAAGATTATTAAATCCACCCGAAAACCTGTAAAAATCTCGTCTGCTTAAAGCTGGAGACCCTACATCATTTGAATTACCGAGGACACTAAAATTAAATTTTTTATCATAGTAAAATATTTTTGGGGCAATCAAATGGATATCATCTGGTCCTGTTCCAGCTAAAATCTCTCCAAACCAAAACTTATCTTTTCCATCCTTGAGTCTGATATTAATAGCGAAATTATCTTCATTATTTTGAACATTTCTTAATTGTCCTACCTCGGTAAAATTTCTTAGTACTTCAACTTTTCCAACTGCCTTAGCTGGTAAATTTTGAGCAGCTAGTTTTGTATCACCATCAAAAAAATCTTTACCCTCTATTTGAATTTTTTTTACCTCTTGACCCTCCACCTCTATTCTTCCATCTTCATTAACTTCTATACCCGGCATGTTTGCTAATACATCGGATAATTTTTTTTCAGTTCCTGTATTAAATGCATCAGCGCTGTATACGATCGTATCTCCTTTGATTTCCACAGGCATTTCATAAACCAATTCAACCTCATCCAATGCCTCAGCTTGTTCTTCTAAAACAAAATCTCTAATTAAATCCTCACTTAGTGAAATATTAAATTCAATTGGTTTATAACCAATAAATGTGATTTTAATATTAAACTCAGTATCTTTTTTTAAGTTCAAACTGAAATACCCATTTTCATTTGATATGCCAAATCCGTCTAAAATTTGAGTTTCATTGTTAACAGCTATTATGTTAGCTCCCATTATTGAATATCCGGTCTGATCTTTAATTTCTCCGCTTAAGTTGACCTGACTAAATAAAAAAACAGGAAAAATTAAAAAGAATAAATATCTCATCTAGCGAAGTCTTGCTGTTGAAGATTGTCTTTTCTGCCTTGCTTTTCTCCACATCTCTAATGATTCAGCTCTTTTTTCATCTTGCAGAGTAACAAAATCTTGATTTGAGATAGTTTTGCCTTTTTTTGGTCTCTTTATCTTTGTTTTTTCTTTGGGGTTCATTACAATTTTTGTACAAAGGATTGTTGTTTTATCATCACTAACCTCCAAAATAAGTCCTGGTAAACCTTGATACCAAGAGGGTCCGCTAGAGACAGGTATTTCAGGAGTGAACCAAGCAACAACTTCAACATCTCTCATTTTTTTTGGTTTCTTGTTCTGACTGGTTTGATTATTTTGATTCCAACTACCAAATGAGAATACTTTTTCCTCTACTTTCTTTGAGTATGTAGCTTTGTAACAAGTATATTGTCCAATCTTTTTTGATTCGCCTGACATTTTCCATTTTGTATTTTCAAGGTCTTCGGTTACCAAAAAGAATTTACCCATCATTTCTGTTTCATTTATGGAAATTTTATCTTGTGCATTTTTATAAATTTTTCCAATATTTTCACCCACATAATTTGCCATCCAATTAAAACCTTGACCCTCAGTTTCTAATTTTTCAATTTCTTTGTATGTAGACTCTATCGAATTAAATTCCAATACGTAATCTTTTTCAGTATTTCTTTTAATCATATCATTCATGTAACCTTTTCTCGATGCATATCTTGGGTTGTCCATCCAAGATTTGTCAACAGATATTTTTGACATGTAGTATGCTTTTCCTTGAAAATCTTGTGAAAAGCACATGATTGGAATTAATAATATTATAGACAGGAGATTTTTCATATTTCTTGTTATTAGTTGTAAGACTGAAAAAAGTTTAAAAAGTTTAAAATTTTTCAAATTTATATTTTACATTTATTAATAATCAAAAACCATGCATTTAGCTATCGCAGGAAATATTGGCGCTGGTAAAACTACACTTACAAAAATGCTTTCAAAGCACTATGGCTGGGAGCCATACTATGAAGATGTTCTAAAGAATCCATATTTGGATGACTTTTATGAAAGAATGGAAAGATGGTCCTTCAACCTACAAATATATTTTTTAAATAGCAGGTTTAATCAAATGATAGACTGTGCCAATAATGAAAAAGACACAATTCAAGATAGAACGATTTATGAAGATGCTAATATTTTTGCTCCAAATTTACTATCAATGGGTCTAATGACCAATAGAGACTTCAAAAACTATAACTCAATATTCAAAACACTAAAAACCTATATTAAAAATCCTGACTTATTAATTTATCTAAGAAGCGGTATTCCAAATCTTGTAGATCAAATCCATAAAAGAGGAAGAGATTATGAAAACTCTATTAGCATAGAATACCTAAGTAGGTTGAACGAAAGATATGAAGCTTGGATTGAAAAATATGACAGTAGTAATTTACTTATCATTGAGGTTGACGATATAGATTTTGTAGAAAGTAAAGATGATTTTGATTCAATTATCTCAATGATTGATTCAAAAATAAAAAGTTTTGCTTAAATCCTAATTTTCTTCTTTTATCTCTGCGATTCTTATGAGTAGATCAGCTTTTGAACCATAACATTTTTCAATATCCTCAATAAACACACCATTCACATTAGTTTTAGTTGTGATGGTTAGTATACTCTCCGTAGGTTTTTCTTCATTAACATTTAGTACAACAGTTTTATTAATGTCCTTAAAGTCATTAAAAACTGACTGTTCGGCACCATGTTCACCTAAAATTGGAGCAATTACAAGCCCTACTAGACATGTAAGTTTAATGAGTATATTCATCGAAGGACCAGATGTATCTTTAAAAGGATCTCCAACTGTATCACCTGTGACTGCAGCTTTGTGAGCATCTGAGCCCTTTTTTTCAATTTTACCATTTATTTCAACTCCTGCTTCAAAAGACTTTTTTGCATTATCCCAAGCTCCACCAGCATTGTTTTGGAAAATAGCCCACAAAACACCAGAGACGGCAACACCTGCCATATAACTTCCGAGAGATTCAGGACCCATTATAAATCCAATTATAACGGGTGTTACAATTGTTAAAATACCAGGTAAAAGCATTTCTCTTAAAGCTGCATTGGTAGATATTTCAACACATTTTTCATAATCAGGCTTAGATTTTCCCTCTAAGATACCCGGAATTTCTTTAAACTGTCTTCTAACCTCTTGAACCATTTTCATTGCAGCTTTACCAACTGATTCCATTGCTAAAGCAGAAAAAATAACTGGAATCATTCCCCCGATAAAAAGTGCTGCAAGTACGTCAGCTTTGAAAATGTTGATCCCATCAATACCAGTGAATGTGACGTATGCTGCAAAAAGAGCAAGAGCAGTAAGTGCAGCAGAGGCAATAGCAAATCCCTTACCTGTTGCAGCAGTTGTATTACCAACAGAGTCTAATATATCTGTTCTTTCCCTAACTTCTTTTGGAAGCTCGCTCATTTCAGCAACACCACCAGCGTTGTCGGATATCGGACCAAATGCATCAATTGCCAATTGCATAGCAGTTGTTGCCATCATTGCTGATGCAGAAATCGCAACGCCGTAAAAACCACCAAGTTCATAAGCACCCCAAATTGCAACTGCAAACAAGATGACAGATGAAAATGTTGATTTCATACCTGTTGCAAGGCCAGCAATTATATTTGTAGCAGCACCGGTTGATGAATTTTGGACAATATTTAAAACAGGCTTCTTACCAAGGGCTGTATAGTATTCAGTAAAAGCAGAGATTAGATAACCAACGGTTAAACCAACAATTGTTGAGTAAAAAATATTTATGCTTGGTATGTCTTTTGCACCCTCCCCAAAAAACTTCATTCCGTAAATGGTTACGGGAAGTAATAAGTCTATTAAAACCCAACATGATCCAAGAGTGATCAATATCGATATCAAGTTTCCTAAATTTAATGAGCTCTGAACTTGAGCTTCTTTTGCATCGTTGTTTTTTATTTTAATGACTAATGTCCCGATTATTGAAGCGATAATTCCAACTCCTGCAATAAATAGAGGCAAAAGAATCGGACCAATACCACCAAATGGGTCATCAAATTGCTTTTGTGCATAATCAGTCATATCCTTAATAATGTAGTTTCCTAAAACCATAGATGCCAAAACAGTTGCAACATAACTTCCAAATAAGTCAGCGCCCATTCCAGCGACATCCCCAACGTTATCTCCAACATTATCAGCAATTGTAGCAGGGTTTCTTGGGTCATCTTCAGGTATTCCTGCCTCAACTTTTCCAACTAAATCAGCACCAACATCAGCAGCTTTTGTATATATACCACCACCAACTCTTGCAAATAATGCAATTGACTCTGCACCAAGTGAAAAACCAGCTAAAGCCTCTAGAACTACTGTCATATCCAAATAAAAGTTATTGCTGTCACCAGACATGAATTGGTTCATAAAAAACATAAAAAACAAACTTAGGCCAAGGACAGCTAAACCAGCAACACCCAGACCCATTACAGTACCACCCCCAAATGCGATATCCAGAGCTTTAGGTAAACTTGACCTTGCTGCTTGTGTTGTTCTACTGTTAGCATCTGTTGCTATTCTCATTCCAATATTTCCAGCTAAACCCGAGAAAACAGCGCCGACAACAAATGCTGGTATTATCATCCAACTGGTTGTCTCAACTAAAATTGAAATAACAAATAAGGCAATTGAAGCAACGATCACAAAAACAAACAACAATCTATATTCAGCATTGAGAAAAGCAAGTGCCCCTTTTTTTATGGCTGAACTGATTGTGATCATTTTTTCATTACCAGGATCTTGTTTTTTTACCCATCTGGCCTTAAAAAACATAAATATTAAACCTATTATGGACAAAGCGATTGGGATAAAAACTGGATTGAAATTCATCTTGTTAAAATTTAGGGGTCAAAAATAGAATTTATTTTTGATATAGTACTTTATGGACAGACTTAATTACGTCATTTTGGTTAGGAAGCCACTCTGCAAGTAAGACAGGTGAATAGGGTGCTGGAGTATCAGCTGTATTTAATTTTTCAATCGGAGCATCCAAATAATCAAAACACTTGTTTTGAATTTGATGAGATATTTCTGTAGAAACATTTCCAAATGGCCAAGCTTCTTCAACTATCACTAGTCTGTTTGTTTTTTTGACGGAATTTATGATTGTATCTATGTCAAGTGGTCGAATCGTTCTAAGGTCAATTATTTCTAAGTCAATGTTTTTTTCCTTCAATTTGTCTGAGGCTTTATATACCTCTTTGATAATTTTTCCAAAAGAAACAATTGTAACATCATTACCTTCTTTTTTTACTTCTGCCTTTCCAATTGGTATTAAATATTCTTCCTCCGGAACATTTCCTTTGTCCCCATACATCTGTTCAGACTCCATAAAAATAATGGGGTCATTGTCTCTTATTGCTGACTTCAACAAACCTTTTGCGTCGTAGGGATTGGATGGTACAATTACCTTTAAACCAGGGCAATTAGCAAACCAATTGTCAAATGCCTGTGAATGTGTTGCTGCAAGTTGTCCAGCAGAGCCAGTTGGTCCACGAAAAACAATGGGACATGGAAATTGACCACCAGACATTTGTCTAATCTTAGCTGCGTTATTTATTATTTGGTCTATACCTACCAATGAAAAATTGAATGTCATAAACTCAATAATTGGTCTATTACCAGTCATAGTGGACCCAACTCCTATTCCAGCAAAGCCTAACTCACTTATTGGTGTATCTATGACCCTCAATTCTCCAAATTCGTCTAACATTCCCTTCGACGCTTTGTATGCACCGTTGTATTCCGCAACTTCTTCACCCATGAGGTAAATTGTTTCATCTCTTCTCATTTCTTCAGACATTGCTTCACAAATGGCTTCTCTAAATTGAATTTCTCTCATCGACAACAAAAATATGAATATTTATTTTAAAATTTTTCAAATACTATGCGTGCATAGTAAATTGATTTTAATTATCTTTATGGTTAGGTATATTCATGAAAATTTTGGTATGTGTAAGTTGTGTTCCAGAAACAACTTCAAAAATAAATTTCACAAATAATAACACTGAATTTGACAGCAGTCAAGTTCAGTATGTTATTAATCCAAACGATGAGTTTGGATTAACAAGGGCTGTATGGTTTAAAGAAAATGATGGTGCAGAAATTGATGTCATTTCGGTTGGATTAGAAAATACTGATCAAATTTTAAGAAAAGCTTTGGCTATTGGAGCTGATAGAGGTTATAGAATTAATCAAGAACCTACTGACAGCTACCAAGTAGCAAAATTATTGTCTAATCATATATCAAAACACAATTACGATTTGGTCATTGCAGGAAGAGAATCAATTGATTATAATGGAGGAATGGTTCCAGGAATTATTGCTGAAATTTTACATTTTAATTATGTAACAAATTGTGTTGATTTAAAAATAAATGAAAATAAAGCAAAAATAAAAAGAGAAATTGAAGGTGGAATCGAAACCTTGTCATGCAAACTTCCTTTGATAATTGGAGCTCAAAAAGGACTTGTTGAAGAATCAGATTTAAAAATCCCTAATATGAGAGGAATAATGCAGGCTCGTTCAAAGCCATTTGAAATTATTGAAGACAACACAGTGGAAACTAAAACAAATACTATTTCGTTTTCAAAGCCTGACAATCATAAAGAAATCAAATTATTATCACCAGATAATTTGGATGAACTGATTGATCTTTTACATAATGAAGCAAAAGTAATTTAGAATGAGCATATTAGTCTACATAGAATCCAACGAAAATGAAATAAAAAAAAGTTCATTTGAGTTACTATCATATGCTAAAGAGTTGTCAAAAAAACTCTCGCTGGAGGTAATTGCACTAGTAATTAATTGTTCTAATATTTTAACTCTTCAAGAGTTTGGCCCTGATAAAATATTATCAATAAATCAAACTAAGTTAAATTTATTTAATGCTCAAAATTATGCTGAGTTAATTTCTAATGTTTCAAAAAGTACAGGTGCTAAAAACATTATAATTTCTGACAGTGTAAATTGTAAATATTTAGCTTCACTCTTATCTGTAAAAATCAATGCTGCTTTTATTTCTAATGTTGTTTCTATTCCATCCTCCATATCCCCGTTTATTGTTAAAAGAAGTACCTTTTCTAACAAAGCTTTTTGTGATATCAAAATAAATTCTGATATCAAAATTTTAAGCATCTCCAAAAACTCATTTGGTGTAAACAAAAATAAATCCGAACCAATTATCGAAAACATTGAAAATGATTTCATTGAATCTGGAATTATTTTTGAGTCTGTTGAACTTTCGAGTGGCTCTGTTAGAATTGAAGATGCAGATATAGTTGTTTCTGCAGGAAGGGGAATGAAAGGCCCTGAGAATTGGAATATTATTGAGGATTTGGCAAAAACACTTAATGCTGCAACCGCATGCTCTAAGCCTGTCTCTGATTTGGGATGGAGACCCCATAGTGAGCACGTAGGACAAACTGGAAAACCAGTTTCAACCAATCTTTATATTGCAATAGGAATTTCTGGTGCCATTCAACACTTGGCGGGTGTCAGTTCTTCAAAAGTTAAAGTTGTAATTAATACAGACCCTGAGGCACCGTTCTTTAAAGTTGCTGATTATGGTATCGTTGGTGATGCGTTTGATGTTGTCCCAAAATTAAATGAAAAACTTAAGGTTTTCCAAGCTGAAAATAATTAACTTTCTGTAATCATTTAATGATCCATGAGCTTAGTTAAGTTAAAGGTAAATAGAATATCGTATAGTCAATCACAAAACGGTGCTTATGCACTTATTCTAGAGGAAAATGATGGTGAGAGAAAGCTACCAATAGTAATAGGTGGTTTTGAGGCCCAATCTATTGCAATTGCATTGGAAAAAAACATTGAACCACCACGCCCTCTAACTCATGATTTGTTTAAAAAGTTTGCGAAAAATTTTGAAATTAAAATCAAACAAGTCATTATTCATAAACTTGTTGATGGTATTTTTTATTCAAGTCTTATATGTGAGAGAGATAGTGTAGAAGAGATTCTAGATGCAAGAACTTCGGATGCAATTGCACTAGCACTAAGATTTGACTCTCCAATTTATACTTATGATAAAATTTTGGAAAAGGCTGGAATAATTTTGAAAAAAGAAGTTTCCAAAAAAAATATAAAAAATGATCTTCATGATGATTTTAAAAAATACAGTAAAAAACAACTTAATAAGAAAATTGAAAATGCAATTGAAGCTGAAAATTACGAATTAGCAGCAAGGTTGAGAGATGAGATAAATACAAGGAAATAGTTTATGTTAAATTTTTTATCATTCATTGATCAGAATATACCTAGCGCTGGTTTTTCATTTGATAGCTTTTCAAGAGGATTATTAGGGCTAGTAACCATACTCTTGATTTCTTATTTTTTAAGTAATAACAAGAAAAAAATTAATTGGAAAACAGTCTTTATCGCATTATTTTCGCAGATTTTTCTTGCTATTTTAATCTTAAAAGTAGATTTTGTTCAAAAGTTATTTGAGGGGGCAGGCTATGCTTTTGTCAAACTAATTGATTTTACAAGAGAAGGAACATTGTTTGTTTTTGGAGACTTGTTAAAACCTAACTCAACAAGTTACATTTGGGCTTTTGAGATTTTACCCACTGTCATATTTTTTTCGGCAATTACTTCAATTCTTTTTTATTTGAATGTAATTCAAGTAGTAGTAAAATTTTTTGCAAGGCTTTACACAAGATTTTTAAAAATATCAGGATCCGAAAGTTTATCTGTCATTGGAAATATTTTCCTGGGTCAGACAGAAGCTCCATTAATGATTAAAGCATACCTTCCAAATATGAACAAATCTGAAATTTTATTGGTTATGGTTGGTGGAATGGCTACTGTAGCTGGTGGTGTTTTAGCTGCTTACATTGCTTTTTTAGGTGGTGATGACCCAGTTAAACAAGTTGAATTTGCTAAGCATTTATTAACGGCATCTGTAATGGCAGCTCCCGGGGCAATTTTAATTTCAAAAATTCTATATCCACAAACTGAAAAAATTGAAAGTGATGTCAAAATATCTAACTACAATGCTGGATCTAATATTCTCGATGCAATTTCAAATGGAACTATAGAGGGCATAAAACTCGCTGTAAACATAGGTGCAATGGTTTTGGTATTTATTGCTTTTATAGCGCTGGTTAATTACTTGTTTTTGAGTTTTGGGGAGATAACAGGAATCAATTCATTATTAATGGAAAACACAATTTATGACTCATTGTCGTTAGAAGCGATAATGGGATTTGTATTTGCTCCTCTCATGTGGCTTATAGGAATTGCAACTGCTGATATTATGCCAATGGGACAACTATTGGGAATAAAACTTTCTATTAATGAATTTATAGCTTACATGCAACTTGCTGACTTTCAGAGTAGTTCAAATCTTGTAACATTAAAATATCAAAAGTCTGTTATAATGGCTACTTATATGTTGTGTGGTTTTGCGAATTTTTCATCAATTGGTATTCAAATTGGTGGTATTGGATCATTAGCGCCAAACCAAAGAAAAACACTTTCGGAGTTTGGTATCAAAGCTTTAATAGGTGGTGCTCTTGCCTCATTGCTATCTGCTACTATTGCAGGTATGTTAATTGGTTAATATCTTTTTATTTTTTTTAATTTTTCTTCTTACACATTTTATAATTTTACAGATGTGAAGCAGTATCTGGATCTTATAAAACATGTTATCGAAAAAGGTGATGAAAAAGGAGATAGAACAGGAACAGGAACCAAGAGTGTATTTGGTTATCAGATGCGTTTTAATCTAGAAGACGGTTTTCCCCTCGTAACCACCAAAAAACTGCATCTAAAATCTATTATTTACGAGTTATTATGGTTCATAAACGGAGAGACCAATATCAAATATTTAAAAGAAAATGGAGTCAAAATTTGGGATGCATGGGCAGACAAAAACGGGGATTTAGGTCCTGTCTATGGTTCACAATGGAGAAATTGGAACAATGAAAAAATAGATCAAATCTCTAATTTAGTCGAACTGATTAAAAATAATCCAAATAGCAGGAGGATGTTAGTTTCTGCTTGGAATCCAAGTGTTTTACCTGATACTAATAAAGGCTTTGGTGAAAATATAATGAATGGAAAAGCAGCTTTACCTCCATGTCATGCCTTCTTTCAATTTTATGTATCTAATAAAAAATTATCTTGTCAACTTTACCAAAGAAGTGCAGATATATTTCTTGGTGTACCATTTAATATAGCATCTTATGCGCTTTTTACTCACATGATTGCACATGTTTGTAAACTTGATGTAGGTGATTTTATTCACACATTCGGTGATGCTCACATTTACAATAATCATTATGATCAAATTCAACTACAATTATCCAGATCTCCAAGAAAATTACCCAAACTAAATATTAAACGAAGAGTGAATAGCATTTTTGACTTCAGGTTTGAAGATTTTGAAATTTTAAACTATGATCCTCACCCCCACATTAAAGGAAAAGTTTCAGTATAGTTTGGCATTGAGTTTGTAATTATATTTGGCATTGATTTTGCAAATTGATTAGTAGGTAAAATATATATTTTAATTTAAATTTATAGTCTTGAATATAAACAAATCAATCCTTACTGTTTTTACTTTCCTTTTGCTGTTTGCTCTAGTTGATTATATCCACATATCTAATAATGAAAAAAGAGTTATTCATAAGGAAAACTTAGAAAAATCAACATTAAGTAAAACCAACAATTTAGATAAAAAAATAAGAAAAGGTCTAGAATTACCACCAAATCCCTACTATGAAAAAATGCTTGAACTATCAATGAACCCATTGACAGGTAGAGCAGAGCCTGAAAAATTATTTGAGTTAAGAAAACAACTCGAAAATCAAAGTAACAGGATCAGTTCAAGGTTTGGGGCTGTTCCAGGTGAAAATGAAGAAATGAAGTGGATTCAAAGAGGTCCAACAAATGTTGGTGGTAGAACAAAAGGAATTATGTTTGATCCAAATGATCCAACAGACGAAACTGTTTTTGCAGGAGGTGTTAGTGGTGGAATATTCAAAAACACTAATATTTCTAATCCAGATTCCGAGTGGACATTAGTTACTAAAAATATACCACAAAATATTGCTGTTTCGTCATTAGCATATGACCCTAACAATACCCAAATATTTTATGCTGGAACAGGTGAATCATACACCGCTGGTGATGCATTAGGTAATGGTTTATGGCAATCCAAAGACGGTGGAGATACATGGAATAAAGTATTTGGTGGAGATACGGATAATCCCTCCACATTCATTAGTGAACCTGATGTGGTAGAGATTATAGATCCTGTGTCAAGTAGAACATATAATTATGGAAGTGCAGATTATGGCCCACCAGTGCCATCTGAACCAATTGTTGCACAAGCAATCCTTGGAAACCCAATTCTTGGTTGTAGTTCCTTTTCTAACGCTGCTGATGTAAAGGATAAAATAGTAATAGTAGACAGAGGTGATTGTTATTTTTCTAATAAAAGTTATGCCGCAACTCAAGCTGGTGCTAAATTGGTCATTGTTGTAAACCAAGATAATGGCTCTGGTGACTGGACTGACGGGGTATTTACAATGACTTCACCCGGACCCAATGCAGATCCACCAATTACGTATGACCTAGATTGGATAAATATCCCATCCATTCTAATTTCACGTGCAGATGGAAATCATCTAAAGTCCTTACTCAACTCTGGTGATGTTACTTTATCCATAAAAAAATCAAGTGTCCAAATTCAAGGCTACAGAATCGTTTCGGGAACATATTATATAAATGATGTTGCAGTAAGATTTAATGATCAAATTGGAAAATCAGAAGTCTTGGTTGCAGCTGGTACATCGTCATACAGAGATGCTTCTCGAACGATTTTTGGAAGTGACAGTGATTATGGTTTTTTCAAAGGTACAGAAGATGCAAACGAAGAGTGGACGTGGGAGAGGATTCCTCTATATGGAGAAAATAGTAATATTTTACTTCAACCGATTGATATTGAAATTAGTCCTGTAGACGAAAGAGTTTGGATATCAACTACTAGATGGAGAGGTCAAGGAGGTGGTGCTGTCTATCTTGCTAACGAAGATGTAACTTCATTTGAAAAGAAATTCCAAATTACAGAAGATACCAATGAAGACGGAATTGTTGACTCAGAAGACGCAGGAAGCGGTCGAAGAACTGAGATTGACATATCATCCAATAATACTGTTTGGGTCCTGGGTCAAATTGAAACTGATAATGGTGGTTTGTCATCACCTCCCGTCGGTATATTCAAGGCTCCAAATGCTTTTGAAGGAACTGTTACAAGAATTCAACTGCCATCAGATATTGATAATGGTATAAGCGATGATGATTTTACCAGAGGTCAATCCTTTTATGATTTAATGATCAAAGCTGACCCTACAAATCCCAATGTTGCATACGTGGGTGGTATTGATCTTTTTAGAACAGATAATGGTGGTAATACATCTGGCTCAAGTAATCCTTGGACGCAAATTTCCCACTGGTATGGTATGTCAGGAATGCAATTTGCTCATGCTGATCAACATAGCTCAACAATTTCAAGTGTGGACCCAAATAAAATTTTATTCGGAAATGATGGAGGAATATTTTTTAGCGATAATAAAGGAACAAATTTAAGCTCCCGAAATAGTAATTACCATACTTCTCAATACTATACTATTGCAGTTGCACCTTCGAATATGTTTGAAAATCATTCCACAAATCAGCGAGGTACTGATAGAAGCATAAATGCTACTAGAACCAAAATAATATCGCAAACTGGTGCAAATCAAGATGTGTTTGTTGGTGGTCTTCAAGATAATGGAACAATGTTTCAAGTTGATAGGGAAAACAGAAATACCTCAGCAATTGATGTTTCTGGTGGAGATGGAGCTGCAACTATGTTTTCTCAAAATATTAATAATAAGTATTACATAACAAATTATGTTTACAATCGAGCCGTTGAAGCAGTAAATCTTAACGGAGATAGTTCTAGGACATTCAGATTAAATTCTGAAAGTAGCACAAATGGTGACTTTATTACTGTTCAAGATCTAGATTCCAATAGAGGTGTTGTTTATTCAAACTACAGGTCAGGGAATAACAACAGAATTATTGCATACCACAGTTGGGATGATTTTAACGATGCTGACCGAAATACTAATGCTCCAAACATTATATTAACTGGTTCACTTGACGGCAATGTTTCTGCAATAAAAGTCTCCCCTCACACTACAGATAGCTCAACAATTTTTGTAGGTACCGAGGCGGGAAGCGTTTTCAAGGTCACTAACGCTGATACTGTAGACGCTAATGAAAACTCAACAGCAAATTGGTCAAATATCACAGGTGGTCAATTTTTAGGCAGTATATCTGATGTTGAGCTAGGTAAGGATGAAAATCACATTTTTGTAACATTCCATAATTATGGTGTTGAGAATGTTTTCTATTCAGACGATGGTGGACAATCATGGACAGAGAAAGAAGGAAATCTTCCTGATATCCCCGTCAGATGTGTATTACAAAACCCTCTTTCTGAGAACGAGGTCATAATTGGAACAGAGTTAGGAGTATGGTATACAAAGAATTTTGACTCTGACTCACCAGATTGGTCAAGAGCCAACTCAGGTATGAGTGATGTAAGAATTACAGATTTAGATATGAGAGATGATTATAAGGTTTTTGCAGCTACATATGGCTTAGGAATTTACTCCGGTATTTTTACGGAAGAAGAAGTCATTGTGGAACCTTCCCTTTCTATCAATGTTGACCCGAAAATTTTGAAAATTGGACAAGGAAATTCTGACACTTTTGATATTAATTATGAAGTTGAAGGTGGCTTTAACGAAGAAGTTACTTTTGATGTTGTTAACCTGCCATCCCTAACTACTGAATCATACGATCCCAGTGATGTAATTACTGTTAACCAAGATGGAGCTTTAGTTGTTACAATAAATGTTGGAGCAGAAGAAGTCTCAGGCTCTTATAATCTTGAAGTAATAGCTACTAGTATCAATCAGTCGCTCACTGCAAATATCACTTTAGATATCCTTTCAGATGACTTTGACAATGATGGGATATTTAATGAAAATGATAATTGTCCTGATACTGCAAATCCAGATCAATCTGATCTAGATGATGATGGAATTGGTGATGTTTGTGATCCTAACCCAATCCCACAAAATACATTCACTCTGCAAACAACTGATGAGTCATGTAAATCATCGAACGATGGAAGGCTAAGTATCTCAATATTAGAGGACGAAATTCCAGGAATAAAGTTTACGATTCATGTTAAAAATGGTCCAGATGGCTTCTCTCACAATCCTGAATCCATCTTAGGTAATAGTTGGTCTTTGGGTAATTTAGAGGCTGGTAATTATGAAGTGTGTCTTACATCAATTTCTCTACCTAGCTATGAGCAGTGTTTTAATGTTTTA
>CACCYT010000006.1 GCA_902550325.1 uncultured Bacteroidota bacterium
TTTTCCTAAAAAATTTATATTATTAAAAGAAGTAAATAAATCAAATCATCACTTTACGCCTAGGACCTTTAAAAAAGGGACAATCATGTATTCAATTTCACCCTCTTACTCCTCAGCTAATCGAATGAATGGTGTACCACTTTGGGATAGTCTAGAAACTATTGAAGACACAGAACTTATACCAAGTATTCAAATAAATTATGATTATATTAATCCATTTATAAAATGAAAAAAAAACTTTAAAATTTCCAGATGATATAGATTATCAACAATCTGGATATCCTCCTTTAAGTGATGATCTAATTGAAGAAAATTTATCTGTAAGAACTATGAGAACTAATCTAGTAAAGAGGGGATTTCATAAATCAATTCTTGACCAAAAAGGACTTGGGTTTAAAAAATTAAGTGAATTAGAAAAACATTTATTTTAAAGAATAAGTTCTTTCAAAAAATATAACCCTCTCATTTTGAGAAGGTTATATCTTGTTTAATGCGGTCTGGACGGGACTCGAACCCGCGACCCCATGCGTGACAGGCATGTATTCTAACCAAGCTGAACTACCAGACCGAAATTATACTAAGGCATTGAGAAAATCAGCATAGACACTTTTCTGGGCTACACCAACTTGTCTATTGACCATCTCGCCATCCTTGAAAACTAAAACAGTAGGAATATTCCTAACACCAAACTGAGCTGCAAATTGTTGACTTGAATCTACATCAACTTTACCAATGACAGCTTTACCAGCAAAATCACTGCTTAGATCCTCTATAATTGGACCAAGCATTCTACAAGGTCCACACCACTCAGCCCAAAAGTCTACAAGAACTGGCTTATCGGATTTTAAAACTATTTCTTCAAAATTTGCATCTGTTATTTCTACTGCCATAAAATTTTTTTGCCAAAAATATAAATAATTAATTATAAAACTAGTTTAATCTAAATTCTAATTTTTTTTCTTTCAAAGATTTAATTAATTCCTCAGAGATTTTGACCTTATTTTTTACTGAATAAAGGTTAATATTTAATCCATTTCCATTTGCTGATAAATTAAATACAATTTCTTGATCACCCTTGTGTTTTTTTACTAATTTTTTAAAATAATCAATATGATCTTCCTCGATTAATTGAGCATCTATTTTTATAGATATTTTCTTTGTATTCGAACTTAGAGTATCTTGAAGCTGCTGGAAATTTAGGAATTGGATTCTTGGATCTCCTACTCTACCAGTTTCAGCATTTTTCCATCCCTCTTTTATGTACATCTTGATATGTACAAAATTATTTTCAACAAGAAAATGTTTAAATTTTAAATAATCTTCCCCAAAAATTCTCAACTCATATGACTCAAAATAATCTTCAATAATGAATGTTGCCCATCCTTTTCCATTCTTTGATATTTTATGTTGAACTTCCCCAATAATTCCACCAATTCTTACCTCTTTATCGATGAGTTTTCTTAAATCTTTTAAATCGTTCAAGTGAATATTGGTTAGGAATTTTAGTGTGTCTAAATAATCATCCAAGGGATGACCTGAAATGTAAATCCCTACTACATTTTTCTCTTTTTTGAGCTGATCCAGTTTAGACCATTTATCGCACTCAGGAAAATTTGGTTCACTTATTTTTATTTCATCAGCATCAGAAAACAAACTAGTTTGTGGTGAATTTTCTCTTTCCTGGAATTTTGAGCCAAACCTAATTGCCTTTTCAACAAAGGTTACACCATCACCGTTTTCATAAAAATACTGGGCTCTGTGTGCTTTATCAACTGAATCAAAAGCGCCTGCTAAAACCAAGCTGTCAAATGCTTTTTTATTTGCAGCTCTTAAATCAACTCTTTTTGCAAAATCAAAAATTGATTTGTACTTACCACTTTTCCTACCCTCTACAATGGCCTTAACAGCACTTTGCCCAACTCCTTTGACAGCACCCATTCCAAAACGAATTGAATTATTATCATTAACGTTAAATTTAAAAATTGACTCATTGATATCTGGACCAAGAACATCAATTGACATGTATTTACACTCCTCCATAAAAAAACTAACTTGTTTTATATCATTCATATTGTTTGATAAAACAGCAGCCATATATTCTGAAGGATAGTGTGCTTTTAAGTATGCTGTCTGATATGCAATTAAGGCATAACAAGTAGAATGTGATTTGTTAAATGCGTAAGATGCGAATGCTTCCCAGTCTTTCCATATTTTTTCTAATATTTCAGAGTCATATCCGTTTGATTTGCCACCCTTAATAAATTTTGGTTTTAATTTTTCTAGTAATGAAAATATTTTTTTTCCCATAGCCTTTCTTAATGTATCGGCATCACCCTTTGAAAAATTAGCTAGCTTTTGAGAAAGTTGCATTACTTGCTCTTGATAAACTGTAATACCATAAGTTTCTTTAAGAAACTCTTCCATTTCAGGTATATCATATTTTATTTCCTCTGTTCCATTTTTTCGACGAACAAATGATGGGATGTATTCAAGAGGTCCTGGTCTATACAAAGCATTCATTGCAATTAAGTCCTCAAATACAGTGGGTTTTAAATCTCTTAAATATTTTTGCATTCCAAGACTTTCATATTGAAAAATCCCAACTGTATCTCCTTTTTGAAATAACTTATATGTTTTTAGGTCATCTAAAGGAATGTTGTCGATATCGATATCCTTCTTGTGCCTGTATTTTATTAATTTTATTGTGTCTTTTATCAAAGTCAAAGTTTTTAGACCAAGAAAATCCATTTTTAGAAGCCCAGCATTTTCAACTACTGAATTATCATATTGTGTTACAACCAAATCTGAGTCTTTAGCGGTTGCAATTGGGACAAATTTTGTTATCTCGTCAGGTGTAATTATTACTCCACATGCATGAACACCAACATTTCTAAGACTGCCCTCCAACACTCTTGCTTGATTAATTGTTTCAGACTGAAGATTATCTCCGTCAGCAATATTTTTTAATTCAACTGCATTTGAAAAATCATCTGACCTCATTGATGAACTCAATTTCTTTTTATCAGATTCGAATATATCAGATAGCTTGGTCATGTTTGGAACTAACTTTGCCAAATAATCTGCGTCAGAAAGTGATAAGTCCAAAACTCGGGCTGTATCTCGTATTGAAGATTTCGCAGCCATTTTTCCATATGTTACAATTTGAGCAACTTGATTAGATCCATACTTTTCAATAACATAATCAATAACTTTTCCCCTGCCATCATCGTCAAAATCAATATCTATATCGGGCATGCTTACTCTGTCAGGATTTAAGAATCTTTCAAAAAGTAAATCATATTCAATAGGGTCAATTTTAGTTATTCCAAGGCAATAGGCTACTATTGATCCTGCAACTGAGCCTCTCCCTGGACCGACTGAAACTCCCATTTCCTTTGCTGCATTGATTAAGTCTTGAACAATCAAAAAATAGCCTGGATAACCAGAGTTTTTAATAACTCCCAATTCAAAATCTATTTTTTCTTTAAGATCATCATTTATTTTTTCATATTTATCATCTGCACCCATATATGTCAAATATTTTAAATATTCATTTTCAATATCATTTGATTTTGATTTAAAATTTTCAGGAATTGAAAATTTGGGTAGTAAAACCTCTCTGCTTAAATCATAAAACTCAACCTTATCAACTAACTCAGAAATATTATTTATTGCGTCAGGATATTTTTCAAAGATTTTTGACATTTCTTCTTTTGTCTTGAAATAGTATTCCTGATTTTTAAGACCATATCTAAAACCTCTACCTCGACCTATTGGTGTTGACTGTTGTTGTCCATCTTTTACACAAAGTAAAATATCATGAGCATTAGCATCCTCTTTAGAGATATATTTAGTGTTGTTAGTGGCAATTAGTTTAACACCGTGAATTTTTGAGAATTTTGAAAGTTGTGCATTAATTATTTCATTTTCCTCTTCCCCGTGATTATTCATTTCTAAATAAAAATCATTTGAAAAATTTTCTTTCCACCAAACACATGCATCTGAAGCTTGTTTTTCTCCAACATTAATTATTTTATTTGATATTTCACCATATTTAGAGCCTGAAAGAACAATCAATCCATCTTTATATTTTTTTACTAAATCTTTATCAATTCTTGGCACATAATAAAACCCCTCAGTGTATCCAATCGAGCACATTTTCATGAGGTTTTCATAACCCACCTTGTTTTTTGCTAGGAAAACAATTTGATAACCATCATCCCTGTAAGATTTATCTAATCTGTTTTCGCAAACATTTAATTCACATCCAAGTATTGGTTTGATTTTTTCATTTTGATTATTTAAGTCGTCATTGTAGTTTTTTACAGCTTTATAAAAATGAAAACACCCCATCATGTTGGCTTTATCTGTAAGTGCTACAGCACTCATTTTTTGTTCAGAGGTCTTTTTTACTAGATCTGATATCTTTGTTGTTGATTGTAAAATAGAAAATTGAGAATTATTATGAAGATGGACATAGTCAGATTTAAAATCATTATGACCTAAGTCTTTATTTGTTTCCTGTTCAGTGTAGTTCAGTTGTTTTAGTTTTTTTGACTCTTCTTTTAAGTTTGTATGAATAATCCCAAAATTTGAAACTTGTCCTGAAAATTTTTCTGAAACTTTTTGATATATAACAACATGTTCATCTATCAAACTATTATCAAATAATTTTTGACGAATTAGCTCGAAAAATACCATCGCATTAGCTTCTACATCTGCCGATGCATTGTGTGCATTCTCAAACTGCTTGTTAAAGAGATTCTCATAAAGTTCAACAAGGGTTGGGAACTTAAATTTACCAGATTTACCACCTGGTAATTTGCAAACATTTGCGGTATTTTCTGTACAAGTATCTAAAACTTTTTTATTTAGCAGTTGATTTTCAATATCAAGTCTGTAAAACTCTGATGATACAACATTAATGTCAAACTTTAAATTGTGTCCAACTATATAACTCGCAGATGAAAGATCCTTTAAAAATTCACTAAAAACAGTTTGAATTTTTTCTCCAATTTGAGTTGCCAACAGTGTTGAAATTCCATGAACCTTTTCAGACTCGAACGGAATATCAAAATCAACTGGTTTTATGACGTAGGTTTTATTAGATACTAAACTTCCATCCTCATCATGAAGCTGCCATGCTAGCTGTACTACTCTTGGCCAATTGTTTAAGTCACTGATGGGGGCGTCCCATCTTTTAGGCAATCCTGTTGTTTCAGTATCAAAAATTAAAAACATATAACCTTTAAATTTAGTTATCTTTTTATTTAATTCAGGTTTAAAAAAAAATTAATTATTCTTGATTTTTTGACAAATTCTATTATTTTTGCTTCCCATTAATAAAATTGGTTTCGAACCCTAAAATTTAATATTATGTCAGTAAGAATAAGACTTCAAAGGCACGGTAAAAAAGGTAAACCCTTTTACTGGATTGTCGCAGCCGACCAAAGATCAAAAAGAGACGGGAAATACCTAGAAAAATTAGGAACTTATGACCCAAACTTTAACCCTCCAATTGTTGATTTAAATATAGATGCGTCTGTAAATTGGATTCAACTTGGCGCTCAACCCTCGGATACAGCAAAATCTATAATGTCTAAAGAAGGTGTACTATTGAAAAATCATTTATTAAATGGTGTTAAAAAAGGTGCCCTATCTCAAGAAGATGCTGACAAAAAGTTTGAGGATTGGATTAATGATAGAAACAAAAAAACAGACGATAAGCTTTCTCAAATTCAAAAAGATCTTTCTGAGAAGAAGAAAAAAGAATTGGCTCTTGAAAAAGAAGCTAGTGAAAAAAGAAAATTAGCTGCCATTGCTGCTGCTGAGGAAGCTGCTGCCGCTGAGGAAGCTGCTGCCGCTGAGGAAGCTGCTGCCGCTGAGGAACCCACTGCGGAAGAGGCACCTGCTGATGAGGCTCCTGCTGAAGAACCCGCTGCTGAAGAGGCTCCTGCTGAAGAACCCGCTGCTGAAGAGCCCGCTGCTGAAGAACCCGCTGCTGAAGAAGCTCCTGCTGAAGAACCCGCTGCTGAAGAAGCTCCTGTTGAGGAAGAGTCAGGTTCTGAAATAGAGGAAGAAAAAAAAGATTAGTTTCTAATGGAAATTGACGAGTTAGTTTTTTTTGGAACTATCTCCAAACCATTTAGTTTTCGTGGTCAACTGATTGTTTACTCTGATTTTGATATCATTAAATCTAAGACAATCTTCATAAAAATTGAAGACAGTTATATACCCTTCAAGCTTAAAAGCTCAACCCGCTACAAAAATAAACTTTTCAAGTTCAGTCTTTTTAATATTGATGATGAAAATAAGGCGAAAAGTCTTGTAAAGAAAGAGGTATATCTAAAAAAAGATGAGTTAGAAAAAAATGATAATGATTTAGATTTTTTGGTAAGCTTTAATCTATACAACAAAAAAACATTCGTTGGACCAATAATTGCAACAGTAAAAAAAGTTGGACAAGATTTAATTGTTGTTGACTATAACAATAAGAATATTTTAATTCCATTTGCTAAAGATTTAGTTTCTGATATTGATAAAAAAAAACAAATTTTAATTATGAACCTCCCAACTGGATTACTTGAAATCTGATGGATAAGACAAGAGTTAATAAATTTTTAAGTCAATCAGGATTCTGTTCACGAAGAGAAGCTGATAAATTAATAATACAAGGCAGAGTTACTGTAAATAATAATTTAATAGAACCAGGATATAAAGTTGAAGAAGAAGATGTTGTTAAAGTTGATGGTGAGATTATCAAAAATAAAATTAAAAATTTCACTTACATAGCATTTAATAAACCAAAAGGAATTGTGTGTACAACTGATACTGAAAGAGAAGAAAAAAATATAATCGATTTTATTAATTATAAGAAAAGGATTTTTCCGATAGGAAGATTAGATAAGCTAAGTGAAGGTTTAATTTTTTTAACTGATGATGGAGATATTGTTAATAGAATTTTAAGATCCCGAAATAACCATGAAAAAGAGTATTTGGTAACAACAGATAAAAAAATCACCAAACCTATTCTAAAAAAATTAGAAAATGGTGTTCCAATTTTAAATACTACCACAAGAAAATGTCAGACAAAATATGTTAATGAGTATCAATTTAAAATAATTCTAACTCAGGGATTAAATAGACAAATTAGAAGAATGTGTGAATATTTTGACTACAAGGTCAAGAAACTCGAGAGAGTTCGAATAATAAATATAAATTTAGACATACCGAGAGGAAAGTGGAGATACTTAAAAAACGATGAAGTTAAATATTTAAAAAATCTATAAATTGAAAAATCTAAAATTCCTTTTTTTATTTGTTCTTTTTTGCAATCATGTTTTTTCACAAGAAAGAATAATCATCAGTGATACCATTATGTTAGATGAAATTGTTGTCGGACCTATTAATAGATTTTTGGGAAATAAAGAGCTGGTTTATCCAGTAACAAACCTAAAGTTTAAAAAATTTCAAACCCTGACACAGCAAATTAATATTAGTGAATATCTTGAGTCTGTTCCTGGACTTTTCATAATGAATAATAATAACTTTGCCCAGGATGCAAGAATATCAATTAGAGGTTTTGGTTCTAGGGCAAACTTTGGAATTAGGGGTATTAAGATTTTTGTAGATGGAATTCCAGAAACCTCACCGGATGGCCAATCTCAAATCGATAATATTAACTTAGAAATAGTTGATAGAATTTCGATTTACAGGGGTAATAATTCCTCATTTTTTGGAAGTTCTGCTGGTGGAGTTATTTCAATCACAACATTGGAAGATTTTGAAAAAAATTTTGTGAATCTTGGTGTCTCATTAGGGTCATTTTCAACGAGCAAAATTCAGACAACTGTGGGGATAAGAAATGAAAATGAAAAAATGATTTTCTTTATTTCAAATACTAGCTCTGATGGATATAGAGTCCACAGTGGCTATAATAACCTAAATGCAAATTTTAAATATTTGGCGAAACTTGGTGGTAAAAATAAATTACAAATCATAGCGAATATCCTTGACAGCCCAGATGCTATGGATCCAGGCGGTCTAAACATAATGGAATTAGAATCAGACAGAAGACAGGCAAGGGCTCGAAATTTAGAATATGATGCAAGAGAGAGTGTCAGACAATTTAAATTAGGACTGAATTTAAAAAGCGCTTTTAATAATTTTAAATTAACGAACTCTATTTATTATAACAGAAGACTTTTTGATGGAAAACTTCCGTTCAGAAATGGAGGAATTATAGACTTAGATAAATCGTTCTGGGGTTATAAACTTAATTTTGAATCCGAAAATTTTATGAACTACAATTTGGGTTTTTCATACAATAATCAAAAGGATCACAGAAAGAGATTTATCAATGATTTAGGTATAAAATCAGATATGGTAATGAACCAATTTGAAAAATATGATAATATTGGACTTTATTTTTTTGGATCAAAAAATATTGGAAAACTTGCATTGTCAGCTGGAATTAGATACGATGATAATACTATTACTATGGATAATATATTGATAAATTCGGATAAAATTTCACAAAAGATCAAATCGGTAAACCCGTCATTTAATTTCAATTATACATTTAAAAATTTTGGTATTTTTTCAAATATTTCAACTGGATATGAAACACCAACTCTTAATGAGTTATCTGCTACAATTGATCAATCAGGATTTAATAGTGATTTAAATTCTGTTAAATCTAAATCTTTTGAAATTGGAATTTCTAATTATCAAAAACTAACGAGGTTAAAATACAACCTGAGATTTTTCAATATTTTGACTGAAAATGAAATTTTACCTTTTGAATCAACTAACGGTCAAGTTTTATACCAAAATGCCGGAAAAACAATAAAAAAAGGAGCTGAATTAGAATTAAATGCCCAATTAAATTCAAATTTTGTAATTGACTATTCATTAACTACGGGCGGTTACAAATTTGAAAATTTTTCAAACGGAGAAATTGACTACTCAAAAAATAATATCGCTGGAATTCCTAGTAGTTTTCATAAACTAAGTCTAAATTACACTAACGATAAAGGCATGAATCTGGTTATTAGTTGGAAGAGGGTTGGAAAAATTTATACTAATAATTCTAATACATCATTAGTATCTGGATACAACTTGATAAACTTTAATTTTTCTAAGAAAGTATTTTTATTTGGATTAGATGTTACACCATTTTTGGCAATTGGAAATTTACTAAATGAAAAATATATTGACAATATCAAGATAAATGCATTTGGATCAAGGTTTTACGAAGCAGCTCCCAAAATTAATTTTGTTTCTGGAATAAAATTTAATCTGTGAAAAAAAAGGTAGTTATTGTTGGAGGGGGAATTAATGGTTTAACAGCTGCTAATTATTTACAAAAGCGAAACTTTAATGTACATATTTTAGAAAAAAACAATCATATTGGTGGAGCTTGTGTGAAGGATACAGCTGTAATAGGAAAAAAGGTTTTTAATTATCCAAAAGGTGCAACAGTTTTAGGGATGATGCAAAAGTTCATATTTGAAGAAACTCATTTATCAAAATTTGTAGAAACTTATTTTCCAAAGAGTCCTAAATTAGTTTATTTTCAAGATGATTTAGAGCCGACTAGAATTTTTCAAAATATTGATTCTTTACAAAATGAATTGAAAAATAAATGGAATGAAAAAGGAGATGTAGCAGGTTTTAGAAATGACGAAAATAAAGTAATCCACTATTTGCAAAACATCTATAAAAAAAGTACAATTCCAAGTATTTCAGATGCTGAAAATACACTTGGGAAAAAAACTACAGAATTATGGATTAAGGGGTCAGCATATGACTTGTTAAACCATTATTTTACATCTGAAAAAACAAAATTATACATGGGGATGACTGTTACTGAAAGTGGTCCTGCATCGATTTTTCAAAAGGGTACTGCATTCACAATACCATTGATGGATTCAGGTTCGATTTTTAATGGTTATTGGGGGTTTGTAAAAAATGGAATATGGGAAATCACTGAAAATTTAGAAAAAATCAATAAATCACTAGGTGTAAAAATTGACTACTCAGTATCAATCAAAAAAATTAATAGTAAATCCCAAAAAATACATCTCGAAAACAAAAAATTAGATTATGATTACCTATTGTTTGCGACTGATCCATTGACTCCATCTATATTGCTCCAAGACAGCAAGAAAGTTAAAACTATTAACAACAAAGAACTGGTTGGGACAAGCGGAAAGGTGACTGCTTTTTTTAAAAATCCCGTGATTTGGAAATATCCAATTAATGATAACTCATTAGACACATCGTTTAGATTTATTTTTTCAAATTCAAATCTTGATGAATTTGAAAAATCAAGTCAAAGTGTATACAAAAATCGCAAAGATTATGAACCTGGTTACATCCAAATTTATCCTGAGGGTTCCGCACAAAGGAAAATGGGAAATGATGAAGGAATTGAAAAGCTGATTCTTTTTTCAAAAAACTTTTCGTTCAATAAAGAATCCAAAGATCTGATTGAATGTAAAGAAGATATTTTAAATCTTCTTTCAAAACATATTGTGAATATTGATGACTTAATTGAAACAAAATTTTTGACACCATTAGACTTAAAAAAATCATTTTATTTTCCAAAGGGTAATATTGATCATATGACTCTTAGTGGTGATCAAAACTTTAATAAAAGAACATTCTCAAATTGTCCAGAAAAAAGCTTTTTTAGATATTTTGATTTCAATAATATTTACTACTGCGGAGCTGGATCATTTCCTTGTGGGAGTGTAGCTGGAACACCCGGTTATATGTGTGCAAAACACATAATTAATTTTAACTAAATACTTTCAAGAAATTATTTCTTTTGGTATAGATTTTGTTTAATTTTGATCATGGAATTAAAAATGCCTGGAACAGACCTTCACGCTGAGCTTTTAAAGACCAAAAGAAAGTCAAAAGCAAAACTGAATATTGATATTGATTTAAGCTTAGATTTTAAACTTGATAAAATTAATTCTGACAGAATATTTCATATTTCCGATATAAAAAAAATATGTATTGACTACAGATTAAGATTTCTAGATTTTAATTTATTTAAGGGTCATGTTCCAGATGAAGCATATAAAAATTTAAAGGTTTTTTACTCAAGTCATAAAGAAATTAAAAGAGAAATTAAAATGATGGCACCATCAAGTCTATTCCAACTTGAAAATTATGATGATCCTTTAATGTTCGCATCACTAGGCAATGATTATTTTTATTTGATTCACAAATGGGGTAACGATCTAAGTTTTTTCAGAAAAATAATGATGTGGCCTTTCAAAAGTCTCTATAACATCATAATATTTATGTGTATAATTTCCTTATTTCTTACATTAATAATACCCAAGGATTTATTCCAATATGAAAATAATCCAGGTGCAGAATTTTTTATCACTTATCTCTTTATTTTAAAATCTGTTATTGCAATTTTTATTTACTATGGTTTTGCCCTTGGTAAAAATTTCAATGAATATATTTGGAACAGAAAATTTTATAATTAAAATTTAAGACTACGATTTTTGTAATTACTTTTACAAAATAACCTAGCAAATGTCCAGAATAATCTTTTGTATATTTATTTTATTAGTTGCATGTTCTGAAACTTCTCTTCAAAAATCACAAAATAAACCTAACATCTTGTTGTTATACATTGATGATTTGCGTCCAGAACTTTTTTCATATGGATATTCAAAAATTAAATCTCCAAATATCAATCTGTTAGCTGAAAAAGGCATACAATTTAATAACGCATATTGTAATGTGCCTGTTTGTGGTGCATCTAGAGCAAGTATGCTCACTGGAATGTTACCAACAAAAAATAGATTTTTAGACTATAATACGTTTGTTGAAAAAGAAACACCTGAAGCAGTTACGATTCCTCAACTTTTTAAAAAAAATGGATACACAACAATTTCTAATGGAAAAATATATCATCATTTAGATGATAGAACGGAAGACTGGGATGAGGTCTGGAGGCCATATGCATTTGATGAGAATGATAAAAATCTAGCACCAACAGACTATTGGCAATCACTTTGGAAAGATTACAAAAACCCAATAAATGCATCCATCTATAAAAAAACAGACAAGGGACCTGCTTACGAAAAACCTGATGTGTCCGATTCAACCTATATAGATGGTTTAATGACTGAAAAGGTAATCAGAGATATTAAAAGATTAAAAAAAGAAAATAAACCTTTTTTACTAACCGCTGGATTCATAAATCCACACCTACCCTTCAATGCTCCAAAAAAATATTGGGACCAATATCAAAGAAATGAAATTAAGCAACCACAAAATTACAATCAGATTCCTATTGATGCTCCAAAAATGAGTATTAGTAATTCAGGTGAACTCAGAAGTTACAATGGTATTCCAAAAAATGGTCCAGTTTCTGACAGTTTAGCAATTAGCTTAATTCATGGATACTACTCAACGATTTCTTATACCGATGCTTTAATTGGTAAAATCTTGATGACATTGGAAGATGAAGGTCTAGATAAAAATACGATTATAATATTTGTTTCGGATCATGGCTACATGTTACAAGAACATACTCAATGGGCTAAGTTTACAAGTTACAATACAGCAACACAGGTTCCATTAATAATATATGATCCTTTAACAAATACAAAAGGGACTACAAATGCACTGGTCTCACTAGTTGATATTTATCCGACTTTAGTGGAGCTTTGTAAATTAGATCCCCCAAAAAATCAATTAGATGGAGAAAGTTTGGTTGGAATTTTTAATAATCTTGATTCAAAGGGAAAAGAGCATGTTTTCATTAAAAGAAAAAATGGATTTACATTAAAAACAAGACAATATTCTTACACTGAATTTATAAATGCAAAAAATAATAAAACTATAGACAAAATGTTGTACGACCATAGATCAAATAAAACTGAAAATAGAAATGTTGCTGAAAAAGAAGAATTTGGTAAAATTGTTACAGAACTTAGTAATATTCTTCACTCAAAATTCAAAGAAAATATCCAAGGTAAATAAAAAAAGGGAAAAGCCTATAAGGCACTTCCCTTTAAGTACTCGGGGCGGGACTTGAACCCGCACGAACATTACTGCTCATTGGATTTTAAGTCCAACGTGTCTACCAATTCCACCACCCGAGCAATGGAGCGAAAGACGGGATTTGAACCCGCGACCCTCACCTTGGCAAGGTGATGCTCTACCCCTGAGCTACTTTCGCAAATAGCGGATAGCAAATGTAAAATAAAAAATTAAACTCAAGTATCATCTTTATTAATTTTTTGTTTTAGTTCACTGAGCTTAACCAATGCTTCAATTGGGGTCATATTGTCCATATCTATTGATTCTAACTCACCCTTTAAGTTTTGGTAAACTTCATTTTCTAAACTAAAAAAACTTAGTTGTAAATCCGAGTTTTCTTCAATGTCGAACTTATTTTTTTCATTATGTGATTTTTCTAACTTTTTTAGAATTTGTTTTGAAATATTTATGATTTTATCAGGCATTCCAGCCATTTTTGCTACTTGAATTCCAAAACTGTGTGCACTCCCCCCGGGAATGAGTTTTCTTAAGAATATTACATCTTTATTAGTCTCCTTCACTTGTACGTTGTAATTTCTGATCCTTTTAAATTTATCTGCCATCATATTTAGTTCATGATAATGGGTAGCAAAGAGAGTTTTGGGTTTTTTAATATTTTCATGTAAAAAATGTGTAATTCCCCAAGCAATTGAAATTCCATCGTATGTACTTGTTCCTCTACCTATTTCGTCTAATATTACCAAACTTTTATCACTAATATTATTTACTATGGAGGCAGATTCTAACATTTCTACCATAAATGTTGATTCACCTTGAGAAATATTATCACTCGCACCAACTCTTGTAAAAATTCGATCAAAAAAGCCCATTTCGAGTTCTGTTGCTGGAACAAAAGATCCTATCTGTGCAAGAATTGCTATCAATGCAACTTGACGTAGTATTGCTGATTTTCCAGACATGTTTGGACCTGTGATCATTAAGATTTGGTGATCTTGGTCATTTAACTCAATATCATTTGGAATATAATGCTTGCCATCATCCAATGTATGCTCAATAACAGGGTGTCGGGAATTTTTTACATAAAATTTACTTTTATTATTAATAGTTGGTTTGACATAGTTTAACTCATCAGCACATTCGGAAAATGACAATAAACAATCTAGGTATGCAATACATGATGCATTTTTCTGAATTATATCAATTTTATTTTGAATTTTTCTAATGAGATTATTAAACTCCATAAATTCAATTTCAAGAATTTTCTCCTCTGCATTCAAAATTTTATTCTCATGGATTTTCAACTCATCTGTAATATATCGTTCAGCGCTTACCAAGGTTTGCTTTCTAATCCACTCATTTGGAACCTTATCTTTGTGTGAATTTGTTACTTCCAAATAAAAACCAAAAACATTATTAAAACTTATTTTGAGGGATGATATTCCTGTATTTTTAATTTCTCTCTTTAATATCTCATCCAATATATTTTTATTGTTGTTTAAAATATCTCTAGTGTTATCTAATTCTTGGTTTATTCCACGATTAATTACACCACCTTTATTTAATAACGATGGTGCTTGAGGATTTAGATAATTATCTAAAATTTTAGTGATACTTGAAACTCTTATTAACTTTTTTTGAACTGATATTATATATTTATTTCTAGATCCTTTTAAAATGCTCTTTATATTGTCTATACTCTTGAGTGAATTTGATAAAGAAATTAATTCACGAGGGTTGGTTTTAAAATTGATAATTTTAGATACAATTCTTTCAATATCGTAAATGGATTTGAATTCACTAATAAAATCATCATTATTAATATAATTTTCCTTTAACTCTTCAACAATACTATATCTTTTATTTATTTGTTTTATATCAACAGAGGGAAAACACAACCATCTTCTCAAAAGTCTAGAACCCATTGCTGATTTTGTTCTATCAATAATTTCTAGTAAACTTTTGCCACCTTCATTTTTACTTTGTAAAATTTCCAAGTTTGAAATTGTAAATCTATCCATCATCAAAGATGAAGTGATATTAATTTCAGTTAGTTTATTAATGTGAGATAATTTTTTTTGATGGGAGTCTTTCAAATAAAATAAAATCATAGAAGCTGATATCAAACCAATGTTGTTTTTTTGAATACCAAATCCTTTTACAGACTTTACATTAAAATGATCATAAATATTTTTTAAAGCAGTATTGAAATTAAGCATCCAATCATCAACATAAAAGAAATAAGATCTATCAATATTGTCATCGCTAAAAAATTTTAAATCATTTTTAGAAATGAGTATTTCTTTTGGATCAAAGTTTTTTATTAAACTTAAAATATAATTTAATGATCCCTGACTCAAAAAAAAGTCTCCGGTTGACACATCTAGCAATGATAATCCAATCTGATCTCCAACAACATTTACGGCTGCAAGAAAATTATTCTTTTTTGAGGTTAAGATTTCGTCATTTAATGAAACACCAGGTGTTATAAGATCTGTAACTCCTCTTTTTACAATTTTTTTTGTCAATTTTGGGTTTTCCAACTGTTCACATATGGCGACCCTGTGACCAGCCTTCACTAATTTGTGCAGGTAAGTGTCTAGGGAATGGTATGGAAAGCCTGCAAGTTTTGTTTCCTTATTTACACCAGATCCTCTTTTGGTCAATACAATTCCGAGTACTTGTGACGCGGTTACAGCATCTTCATGAAATGTCTCGTAAAAATCCCCCACACGAAAAAGCAAAATTGACTTAGGATATTTTGATTTAATATCGTTGTATTGCTTCATTAAAGGGGTTTCTTTTTTCATATTTTACATTAATTAAAATAATTATTTATAAGTTTATTTTACCGATTATTAAATGAAAAAATTAAAAAACTCTGAATTAAACAGAATTGATGTTACGTCCTTTAAATCTATTAAAAAAACTCCATTAATTGTTGTTTTAGATAATATTAGAAGCCTTAATAATATTGGATCAATTTTTAGAACGTGTGATGCATTTCTAGTTTCAAAAATTTACTTGTGTGGGATCACAGCTAAACCACCAAATAGAAAAATTAATAAAACAGCACTAGGCTCAACTGAAAGTGTTGAATGGGAGTATTTTAAATCAACAAAAAAAATAATAGAAAAATTAAAATCTAAGGGTGTTAAAATCTGGTCTATTGAGCAAGTTGAAAAAGCAAAAAAACTTCATGAAATTGAAGAAATAGATAAAGGGATTGAACATGCTGTTGTTTTTGGAAATGAAATAAAGGGAGTAAGTCAAGAAATAATAGATATTTCAAATAATACTATTGAGATTGACCAGTATGGGACCAAGCATTCTCTTAATGTTACAGTTGCTGCTGGGATTGTGGTTTGGAAATTTTACAATTCTTTGAATTAAAACTCCATTTTTTTGATTGATTGGTTTTTCTTAATCTTAAGCAAAAAATCTGAAACTAATATTCCAGTTTCAGGGTCTTTTAATGTACCATTAATTTCAAGCAAAGGAATTAGCACAAAATCTCTAATACTATATCTGGGGTGGGGAATGACTAATTTTTTTTTGTTAACTATTTGATCGCCAAAAAAAATTATATCAATATCAATAATTCTTGATTCATATTTATTTGACAACCTATTTCTTCTCCCCATTTCTTTTTCGATATTTAATATCTCCTTCAAAACATTTTCAACTTCCAAAATAGTTGATACTTCAATACAGCAATTAAAAAAAAAGGCTCCCTTAAAACCAACTGCTGGATTTTTATATATGCTAGAAATTTTTTCAACATTTCCTAAATTTTTATTAATTCTGGAAATACAATTTATTAGATTAAATTTTCGGTTACCAACATTTGTTCCAATTGAAAAATAAATTGTTGATTTCGTCAAAATATTGAACTTAAAGATTAATTTTATTTGAGTAAAAATAATGGATTACACTGATATTAAAAAAGTTGAATTTGCGAAAAAGATATATTTATATCTAGGGGCAATTTTTATTACCTCATTGGTCGTTTCAAACCTAATCTTTCAGAAATTTTTCTTTTGGCATCCATTTGAATTGGAAATCTTTGGATTTAAATTATTTGAACTTTCAGTTGGTATTTTACCTTACCCAATAACTTTCTTAGTAACTGATCTTATCTCTGAAATTTATGGAAAGAAAAAAGCTAATGAAGTAGTTATTGCTGGAATTTTTGCTTCCTTTTTTTCTTTATCAATTATATATATTGCAAATGAGGTTCCAGCAATGGATGCTTCACCTGTTAATAACGAAACTTTTACACAAGTATTTTATTTATCAGGTATTGCTGTTTTGTCATCAATGTTGGCTTATTTATTTGCACAATTTATTGACATAAGAATCTACCATTTTTGGAAAAAGAAAACCAAAGGAAGATTACTGTGGTTAAGAAACAACTTTTCAACCTTTACATCTCAATTTATTGATTCCTTCACTGTAATTTTTTTACTATGTTCATTTGAGGCTCTTCCTTGGGACTCGTTTCTAGGGCTTCTTCTCTCAGCCTTTATTTTTAAAGTTCTGGTAGCCCTATTTGATACACCATTATTATATTTAGGTGTGTACTTATTTAGAAAAAAGTTTAATCTAAAAATTAATGAGGAAATTCAAATTTAATCGACCTCTATACTTACTTTAACTCCTTCGTTTGAACGAATATTGAATACAGTATCATCTTCAAAAATCAAGTACTGACCCTTAATTCCAATAATCTTTCCTGTATATTTTTTGGACTTAACTAGGTTTAGACTTTTAGGTTTTTCAGGTGATTTAAAAAGTGGATATTTAATTTCAGTAGTATTACTTTCAGCAGAAATATATTTAAGCACTTCATTTGGGAGAAATCTTAAACATTCCGATTTTTCATACTCAAGATCAATATCAGTTCTATTTGTTTTAAGCATTTCTCTCCAATTGGTTTTATCATTATATTTCTCTTTTAACTTAATTTCGCTAATACCGGCTAAATACCTATTGGGTACCTCAATAATTTCGATGGCTTTTATTGCACCTTGATCAATCCATCTAGTTGGAACTTGAGATTTTCTTGTCACTCCCACTTTTACTCCACTAGTGTATGCTAAATACAAAACATGAGGTTGTAGTTGTACTTGTTTTTCATATTCAAGGTCTCTATCCTCTAGATCCAAATGTGCTTTACTCAATTCGGGCCGAATTATCCATTCAGCCGTACTGGGTAGTTCAAAAAAACACTTTTTACAATTACCCTGTCTGTAAATTTCATCACTAGAATCACAATTTAAGCAACTATAACCATCAAACTCTATGGTAATATTTTTATCAAAAAGAGAATTAAAAAAAATAAAGTCATTTTCCATACCTAAATAGTATTTTACTTCACCATCATTCTCAGTAATCATTTTTTTTAAAACACCATTGAACATTTTTATATTAATTTTATAATAAGTATAAATATAATGCCATTTTCATTCATAAATACTGTTGCATCATGGATGTTAAAAAAAAGAATACATCAAATTGAACTATTTGAAAAGTATCCTTTAGATGTTCAAAATGAGGAGTTAAAAAAACTTATTCAAATTTCAAAAAACACTGAATTTGGTAAACAATATGAATTTTCATCAATAGATAGCTATGAAACTTTTGCGAGTAGGGTTCCAAGTTTCACATATGAAGAATATTTTCCAATCATTAATAAGACTATTAATGGTAATCAAAATATATTTTGGCCAGAAAAGATAAAATGGTTTGCTCAATCCAGTGGTACAACTAATTCAAAAAGTAAATTTATTCCTGTAAGTAATAAATCTTTAGATGATTGTCATTTTAAAGGAGGAAAAGACATGCTGTGTCTTTATTTAAATAACAACGAAAATTCAAATATATTCTTGGGCAAATCTTTAAGATTGGGTGGAAGTAGAAAAATATACGAGAATAATGATAACTACTTTGGAGATCTATCTGCAATTCTTATCGATAATTTACCTGCTTGGGCTGAGTTGATAAGTACACCTAATAATGAAATTTCATTGATGGAAAAGTGGGATGAAAAAATTGAAGCTATAATTAGAGGAACTCTGCAAGAGGATGTGCGAAGCTTAGCAGGTGTACCCTCGTGGATGTTAACTTTGATGAATAAGCTTTTAGAAACAACAGGGAAAAAATATATAGACGAAATATGGAAAAATTTAGAGGTTTATTTTCACGGTGGAGTTAGCTTTAAGCCTTATAAAACTGAATTCAAGAATATAATTTCTAACAAACAGTTTAAATACTATGAGGTCTACAATGCTAGTGAAGGTTTCTTTGCAATTCAAGATCGCAATGATAGTGATGAATTACTATTAATGTTGGATTATGGAATTTTTTATGAGTTCATAGAAATAAATAATTCAACTAAATCAGAAAAAATTATTGATCTATCTATGGTAGAAGTTGGCGTAAACTATGCTTTGATAATTAGCACAAATTCAGGATTGTGGAGGTATAAAATTGGTGATACAATAATATTTACAAATTTAAAACCGTTCAGAATTAAAATCTCTGGAAGAACCAAACACTTTATAAATACTTTTGGTGAAGAAGTCATTATCGAGAATGTTGAAAAATCATTAGAAATTGCTTTGAAAAAATATAATTGCTCAATAAAAGACTTCACAGTAGCACCACTTTTCATGAAAAATGGTAAAAAAGGTAAACACGAATGGATGATAGAATTTGTAAATGAACCTAGCAACATTGACGAATTTATGAGAGAAATTGATTTACAAATACAAAATAATAATTCAGACTATAAAGCAAAAAGGTTTAAAAATATAACACTAGACAAACCATCAATAATAAAAGCAAGAAAAAACTTGTTTTATGATTGGCTAAAAAAGAAAAAGAAATTAGGTGGACAAAATAAAATTCCTAGGTTACTTAACGACAGAAGTTTTATTAGTGAACTAATTAAAATGAATTAACTAGCTTTTTTTATGGACAAGAACTGAGAATCAGAAAGCTTAGAATCAACATAATTTTTGTCAATTGTTATTTTTTTAATTCCTGATCCAGGTGATTCAAACATATAATCAACAAGTATAGATTCACAAATAGATCTTAAACCTCTTGCTCCCAACTTATATTCAAGAGCCTTGTTTACAATAAAGTCAAGAGCATCCGACTTAAATACAATATCAATATCATCGTATTTAAATAACTTAACATATTGCTTAGTTAATGCATTTTTTGGTTCAACCAAAATTCTTCTTAAAGTCTCAAAGTTTAAATCTTTTAAATAAGAAATAACTGGAAGTCTTCCTAAAATTTCAGGGATTAGCCCAAATTCTTTTAGATCATTGGGTTTAATAAATTCAATTATTTGATCAGAACTAACAGATGATTTGAGTTTTGAATTTTTAAATCCAACTGCATTCATATTCATTCTTTTAGAAATAATTTTTTCTATCCCAGCAAAAGCTCCACCAGCAATAAATAAAATATTTTCAGTATTGAGCTTAATAAAGTTTTGATCGGGGTGTTTTCTTCCTCCTTTAGGTGGGACGTTAACAACTGAACCTTCCATAAGTTTTAGTAAAGCTTGTTGTACACCCTCACCTGAGACATCTCTTGTAATTGAGGGGTTATCATTTTTTCTGGAAATCTTATCAATTTCATCAATAAAAATTATTCCCTTTTCTGCTTTTTCAATTTTATAATCAGAGGCTTGAAGCAATCTTGTTAAAATATTTTCTACATCCTCACCAACATAACCTGCCTCAGTTAGAACAGTAGCATCTACAATAGCAATTGGAACATCTAGCATTTTAGCTATAGTTTTCGCAATTAATGTTTTTCCAGTTCCTGTTGGACCAACAAGAATAACATTGCTTTTTTCAATTTCAATGTCAGGGGACTCGTTAGAAATTCTTTTATAATGATTGTAAACACTGACAGAAATAATTTTTTTTGCGTATTCTTGACCAACAACATAATCGTCAAGAAATAACTTTATTTTTTTTGGACTTAAGTCAGTAATATCTGATGATGTTTTTAGATCTTCGCTTGTCTTTTGATGACTAAGTATCGAGAATGCCTGTTCAATACATTGATCACAAATATGTGCATCTTGTCCTGCTACTAAGACTTTAGTTTGGAGCTTACTCAAACCACAAAATGAGCACGACAAATTTTCTTCAGACATTATTTAGTTTTTTTCAGAACTTCATCTATCATACCATACTTTTTTGCCTCAGGTGCCTTCATCCAATAATCTCGATCTGAGTCAGAATAAACCTTATCATATTTCTGTCCTGTGTGATGGGCAATTATTTCGTAGAGCTCTTTCTTTAATTTTATAATTTCTCTGGCTGTAATTTCAATATCTGATGCTTGACCTTGAGCGCCTCCAAGTGGTTGATGAATCATTACCCTTGAGTGAGTAAGTCCAGATCTTTTACCCTTTTCACCAGCGCACAATAATACTGCGGCCATAGATGCTGCTATTCCAGTACAAATTGTTGCAACATTAGGGTTTATGAATTGCATTGTGTCATATATCCCTAATCCCGCATATACAGATCCACCAGGTGAATTAATATATATTTGAATGTCCTTGTCTTTATCTGTACTTTCCAAAAAAAGCAATTGTGCCTGTATTATATTTGCAACTGAATCATTAATTGCAGTTCCCAAAAATATAATTCTGTCCATCATCAATCTAGAAAATACATCCATTTGAGCGACATTTAGTTGCCTCTCCTCAATTATGTAGGGTGTCATACTACCTACTATTTTATCAAAGTAAAGGGAATTAATTCCATAATGCTTAGTAGCATACTTTTTGAATTCTTCAGGATAGTTCATAATATAAATTTAATCATTTTTATCATAGGCAGTTTCAATAAATTTCTTGTAATCCACCTTTAAATCTTTTTTTGAAATTTTATTTTTAAAAACAAAAAGAATTTTTTCATTTAAAAGCATTGAATACATTCTTTTTACTTCATCCTCGTTCGACATTACCCTTTTAACGATAGAATTTAATTGTTCATCATCAGACTGATTTTGGCCATACATTGCCATTTGTTTAATAATCATTTCTTTCGCATAAGACTTAACAGCATCAGGTTTAACATCAATGTCATTTTCTTCAATTAATTTGGATTCAATTAACTGATATTTAATACCTTTTATTGATTGAGAAAAATCTTTGTCAATTTCATCTTCACTAATTTTTTCTTTTTGATTAGCAATAATTAGTTTTTTTAGAAATTTTTCTGGTAAGTCAATTTTAGTATTAGAAATTAAAAACTCTACGCAATCGTTAAAAAACTTTTGATCAGATTGATTTATGAATTGTTTTTCTATTTCTGATTTAACTTTATTTTTAAACTGCTTCTGAGATTTAATCTCATCATTCTTATAAACTTTTTTATATAAATCTTTATCTAATATTGCCTTTTCTCTTTTTGTAATTTCATTGATCTGAAATATTAAATCCTTATTTATAAAATCCTTTTCTTCGCTTGTAAATAATGAATTTAAATACTTATCCTCATCAAAAGACTTAGTATTTATATTGATTAAAGATCCAACTTTTGCATTGGATAAATACTTTGAAAAAAATGCTTTTTTAAATTTCTCTGTATCAAGACTTAAATTTTTCTGTTTTTCAGATTCAGCTGTTTTTACATTACCTGAAATTGTTGATTGCTTATCTGGCGATTGCAGACTGATTAGTTTTCCATATTGATTTTGTATAGATTCAACTTGTGTATTAATCATTTCATTGTCAGCTTCGATGATAAAGTAAGTTAATTTCTTCTTTGGCTTGTAACTTAATTTGAAATTCGGTTTGTAAGCAATTTCAAATTTTAAATTTATTTCATCTTTAGTCCAATCTATTTCCCCATCTTCAAAAGGTAATGGTGATCCTAAAATTGATATATCATTGTCGGAAATATATTTAGAAATTTCTTTTTGAACGATTCTGTTTATTTCCTCTACTTTAATAGCTGTTCCATACTGTTTTTTAATCAGTCCAACAGGAACGTTACCTTTTCGAAAGCCAGGTATATTTGCTTTTTTTCTGTAATCTTTTAGTGAAATATCCACTTTTTCTACATAATCTTTTTTTTCAATTAAAAGATCAATTAAAGAGGTATTTGATTTAGATTTTTTTTCTATTATTTTCATAAAAATGAGCTCAAAAATAGACTATTTAGAACTCACTTCAAAATTCAAGTTCTTAAATAATTTAAGGTCTCAATCAAAAACTTTTCTTGATTTTCGTAATGTATCCAGTGAGAAGAATTTTTAATGGTTACAAGATTTAACTTTGGAAAAAACTTTTTTGCTTCTTTTAAACCATTCTCATCAATGTATTCAGAGTTTTCGCCTTTTAAAAATAAAATATTGCCATCATAAATTCTATCTATTTTAATTGCGGAAGTGATTTTTAATATATTAGAGCTAATTGAACTTAAGTTAAATTTAATTTTAAAGTTTCCACTACTATCCCTGCGTATATTTTTGGAGAGAAAAGAAATAAAAATTGGATCAGAAAAATATTTGGAAAAATAATTATTTATATCATTTCGAGATTTTAAACTATCTAGATTAATTTGAGAAAAAGAATTAAATATTATTTCATAATTATTTGCATAAGCTTTTGGCAAAATATCAACGATTATAACTTTCTGGGCATAGGAAGGGTGGTTTGATATGAATTGCATAATCGTTTTACCACCCATTGAGTGACCAATTAATGATACTTTTTGAATTTTTTTCTTATCTAAGAATTTTTTCAAATCCATAGACATAATTTCATAATCAAATTGATCAGTATGAAAACTTTTTCCATGATTTCTTTGATCAATAAGAATTATTTCATATCCACGATTTGAGAGATTTTTAGCTACAGTTACCCAATTATCCAATGAACCTAAAAGACCATGTAATATAATTATTTTATGTTCAGAAGATCCAAAAACTTTGTGATTTAAAATCATCTATTAAGCTTGTCTATATAAATATTAATAACATTTTCTATACCCATATATAAGGATTCACAAATTAATGCATGTCCTATTGAAACCTCATCTAAAAAAGGCATTTTTGAAGAAAAAAATTCTATGTTTTTAATATCCAAATCATGACCAGCATTAACTCCCATTTTTAACTTATTGGCTAATAAAGAACATTCCACATATTTATCAATCAATAACATATTACCTTTAACAAAAGTGGCAGCATAAGGTTCAGTATACAATTCAATCCTATCACAACCAGTTTCAGATGCATACTTTACCATTTCGGTATCTGGATCTACAAATATTGAGGTCCTTACCCCAATATCATGAAGCTGTATGATAATTTCTTTCAGATAATTTAAATTAGATTTTGTGTTCCAACCATAACTTGATGTTATAGATTCAGGTCCGTCAGGGACAAGTGTTACTTGGTCTGGCTTAATTTCCCTTATTAGTTTTAAAAATTTAGGATTTGGATAACCCTCAATATTAAACTCTTTATCGACTACAGGTTTTAAATTTCTAACATCTTCATATTTAATGTGTCTTTCATCTGGTCGTGGGTGTACAGTGATACCTTGAGCACCAAAAGACTGAATATCAATAGCCATTTGAACAAGGTTTGGATTATTTCCCCCTCTTGCATTTCTTAATGTTGCAATCTTATTAATATTAACACTTAAATTTATCATTTTATCAAACCAAAAATACAAAGATAACCCTCACCGATCTACATTTTTTAGTTAATTTGCATTAATAATATTTTATGAAAATAGCTATATTTTCAATCGATAGTAGTGATGATGTAAAAAGTGTAATTGATAAGATTTTTAAACTGTCAATAAATAAAAATATTTCTTTTCACATTTACTCAGAACTTTATACATCTCTAGGACTTAAAGGTCATAGTTTATATAACAATCATCTAGACTTAAATTCTGAGTTTGATTTGATGATTAGTATAGGTGGAGATGGAACCTTTTTAAGGACCCTTGGTTTAGTAAGAGACAAAGAAATTCCTGTATTAGGTATAAATACTGGAAGACTTGGTTTTCTTTCAACAATGAACCATGAAAATATAAGTGAATTTTACGCTGATATTATAAATTCAAATTATGAAATTGAAGAAAGATCAACCGTTCAGGTTAAAGTTTTAAATTCAAAAATTCTTGATGAGATTTTTTGCGTTGGACTAAATGAGATAAGTATTGTCAGAAAAAACACAACATCATTAATAAACATTCAAACAAAATTAGATGGTCAATTTTTAAACTCATATTGGTCAGATGGTTTAATAGTTTCAACCCCAACTGGATCAACTGGATACTCATTAAGCTGTGGTGGGCCAATAGTTTCTCCAAACAGCAACTCTTTAATTCTTACTCCTATTTCACCCCACAATCTGAATGCTAGACCTATTGTAATTTCAGATAAGACAAGAATTGAAATTAATGTTTCTGGAAGGGAAGATTTTCATTTATTATCTATTGATACAAACATTGTAAGTTTAAAACATGGTAACTCAATTATAATTGAAAAATCTCCAATAAAGTTTAAACTTGTAAAGTTGGATGGAAACTCATATTACGAAACATTGAGAGAAAAATTATTTTGGGGAAAAGATAAAAGAAACTGATTTTGAAAATAATTTTAAAATACATTGTTCTGTTCATGCTTTTAATTTCTTTTCAATTAAATTCACAGAGAAACGAAATAGGTTTTTTATTTGGAGGATCAAATTATATAGGTGATGTTGGTCCAACCACTTACATCGATCCGGTTTCATATGGAACCTACAGCTATGGTATTTTGTACAGAAATAATTTTTCAGATAGATTTTCAGTAAGAACGCAAATATCAATTTCAGATATCCAGTCGAGTGATTTATATAGTAATTCTCCTGAATACAGAAAATTGAGGGGTAAATCGTTTGAAAATAATATTCAAGAAGTTACTGTTGGTATTGATTTTAATTTCACAGAATTCGATGTTCAGGATGATAAATTTCAATTTTCCCCTTATGTAAGTACAGGTTTAAGTTATTTCAGGTATGATGGAATTCATTATCCTTTAGGGCAAACCATTGCCCAATCGTATGGAAAAAGTTCAGATTTTGCACTCCCTATTACAATTGGAATAAAATCCAAACTACTTAAAACCCTGGTATTTGGAATTGAAATTACCGCTAGACATACCTTTACGGAAAATTTAGATGGGAGTTACCCAGTCTTTGAAAATACAGAAATTTACTCTGAAAAAAGATTCGGAAGTGGATTGAGTCAAGATTGGGTTGTTTTTTCTGGATTAACATTAACTTACGTTTTTGGAAATTATGAATGTAAATGTCAATAACGAACATATAAAACAAATTGACTTAGGAAATTTACCTAAGCATGTTGCCGTTATAATGGATGGAAATGGCAGATGGGCTAAATCTTTCGGTAAAAAGAGAATTTTTGGTCATACTTCCGGGATCAGTTCTGTTCGAGAAACAATTGAATCTTGCGTTGAATTAGGTATAAAAAATTTAACATTATACGTTTTTTCTATTGACAATTGGAAAAGACCAAAAAGTGAAGTTAATGCTCTTATGAAATTACTTGTAAGATCTGTTAATAACGAAATTGAAGACATCAATAAAAATAATATACGAATGAGGATTATTGGTTCAGTAAGTAAACTTTCTAAAAAGATAGAAGGTGAACTAATAAAAGCGTGTGATTTAACAATCAAAAATGATGGTTTAAATTTAAATCTAGCGATAAGTTATGGATCAAAGACTGAAATAGTTGATGCCATAATAAAGATTTCTTCAAAAGTTAAAAAAAATATAATTTCCATTGAAAATATTGATGAAAAGCTAATAAATGAGCATCTTTACACAAAAAATTCTAAAAATGTTGATCTGTTAATAAGAACAGGTGGCGAATTTAGGTTGAGTAATTTTTTATTGTGGCAAAATTCATATGCGGAATTATTATTTTACGATTTACTCTGGCCTGAATTTAGAAAAAAAGATTTCTATAATTCAATTATAACATATCAAAAAAGAAATAGAAGATTTGGGGAAACTACTTGATATAAAATATATCTTTTTGATTTTACTAATGTCTAGCAATTTTGTCCTAGGACAAGATGATGAGTATGTAAAGGGTAAAGAATATATTATAAATGATATAAAGGTCACAGGTATAAAAAGTTTTAATGAACAAACCGTGGTAACTTACACTGGCCTTTTTGTTGGGAAAAAAGTCCAAATTCCTGGTGAAGATATCAGTAAAATCATAAGCAAACTCTGGAAACTTGAACTTTTTAGTGACATTAACTTTTACATCACAAATATTGTTGGAGATAAAGTGGATCTTGAAATTTCAATAATCGAGCTTCCCTCACTTTCAGAATACAAAATAACTGGCTTAAAAAAATCAAAATCTGAAACTGTAGAGGAGGAAATTGAAATTAAAAGAGGACAAAAAATAACAGAAAATTTTATTGAAACAACAAAAAATTACATTGTAAATAAATACCAAAAAAATGGATTTTTGAATACTAAGGTGAATATCAATACCATCAAAGATTCAATAGGTTTAAATAATGAAAAAATGGTAATAAATGTTGATTTAGGCGATAGAGTCAAAGTAAATGAAATTGAATTTAAAGGAAATGAGATTTTTAAATCAAAACAGCTGAAGAAAAAGATGAAAAAGACAAAAACCAAACTACCTGGTAGATTTTGGAAAAAGTCAAAATTTATTGAAAATGATTATCAAACAGACCTTGCTTCAATAATTGATTTTTACAAGGAAAAAGGCTACAGAGATGCAAGAATCATCTCTGATACTGTGATAACAAATAATAATTTAATTAAATTAAATATTAATATTAATGAAGGAAAAAAATATTATTTCGGAGATATTAAATTTTTAGGAAATACAGTTTACAGTGATGATCAGTTGTCCAAATTATTAGGTTTGTTTAAAGGAGATACTTACAATGGTGTTTTGCTTAAAAAAAGAATTGCTGATTCATCAAAACCCGACGGTGAAGATTTAACAAATTTATATCAAAACAATGGATATCTTTTCTCAAGCATTAACCCTGTTGAAATAGCTGCAATCAATGATACAATTGATTTTGAAATAAGAATTGTTGAGGGCAACCCTGCATATTTTAATAAAATAACTGTAGTTGGTAATACCAGAACTAATGATCACGTGATTTACAGGGAACTTAGAACAAAACCCGGTGATTTATACAGTAAAGATAAAGTTGTAAGAACAGTACGTGAGCTTGGTCAAACTGGATTTTTTGACCCTGAACAAATCAGCCCAGATTTTAAAAATGTTGATCCTAATGGTGGAACTGTTGATATTGAATATGGCCTAGTAGAAAAAGGAGCTAGTCAAGTTGAACTTCAGGGTGGATATGGTGGTAATTCATTTATTGGATCTATCGGTGTATCATTTAATAACTTTTCTCTAAGGGGATTAAAAGACAGGAAAGCCTGGAAACCTGTTCCAATGGGTGATGGCCAGTCTTTATCACTTCGTCTTCAAGCCAATAGGTTCTACAGAGTTTATAGCTTTTCGCTGTCTGATCCTTGGTTTGGTGGAGAGCAACCTGTACAGTTCTCAACTTCATTTTCTCATACTAAACAATTTAGATACAACTTTTTTACAGGAAATGTAAATAAAGAGCAATTTGTGTCTATAACTGGTGCTAGTATTGGTCTGGCAAAAAGATTAAGAGTTCCAGACGATTATTTCACATTATCTCAATCGCTATCATATCAATATTACAATCTACAGAATTACTTTACTGGACTATTCACTTTTGGGCAAGGCAAATCTAATAATGTTTCTTATACAGTAGCACTATCAAGAAATAATACATTTACTAACCCAATATTCCCATTAGGTGGTTCAGAATTTTTAATAAGTGCAAGATTTTCACTTCCATATTCTTTATGGAACGGGGTTGATTATGCAAATCTAGGGGATCAGCCTGAATTTCAAGATTCAAATGGCGATCCAGATGCTTCAAAAATTGATCAAGAAAAATATAAATGGTTAGAATTTTACAAAATAAAATTTAAAGGATCTTGGTATACCAGACTGTTTGATAAATTGGTTCTTAGAACTCACGCAGAATTTGGTTTCTTGGGTGCTTATAATAATGACAGAGGAGTTATACCATTTGACAGGTTTTTCCTAGGTGGTGATGGTATGTCACAATACGCAATGGATGGAAGAGAAATGATTTCTCTAAGAGGTTACCCTAACCAATCATTATCTAGTCAAAATGGCTCTACAATCTACAATAAGTTTTCGCTAGAGCTTAGGTATCCTATCACTCTAAAACCTGCTGCTTCAATTTTTGGACTTACATTCTTGGAATCAGGACAAGGTTTTGATAAATTCCGTGATTATAACCCGTTTAATTCAAAAAGGTCCATGGGAGTAGGTCTGAGAATTTTTATGCCTGCTTTTGGTTTATTAGGTATTGATTTTGGATATGGTTTGGACGGGGTTAGCAATAATGATCTTACACCAAATGGTTGGGAAACACACTTTGTGATCGGTCAAAACTTTTAATATTTATGATAAAAATTAAACTATTTAATTTTTTACTTTCTTTAATTTTAATTTGTAACCTTTTAAATGCTCAAAAAGAATTAAGAGTTGGCTATATAAATATGGATTACATATTAAGTAATATTGAAGATTTTGAAGTTGCCAACAAAGAATTTGAATATAAAATTAATCAATGGAAAAATGAAATTTTAAAAAAAGAAACTGAAATTAAGACAAAGAGGGAAGAATTAGAGTTTGAAAAGGATTTAATACCCAACCAAATTTATTTGAAAAGAAGTAAAGAATTAGAGTATGATTTTAAAGAACTTGATAATTACAGAAATAAGAGGTTTGGACCCGAGGGAGATTGGTTAATACAGGAAAAAATTTTAATACAACCAATTCAGGATGAGGTCCTTGCGATTGTTCAAAAAATAGCTGATAAAAATAAATTTGATTTTATTTTTGATAAATCTAGTGCAGTGATTATGCTTTATTCAGAAAAAAAATACGATATTAGCGAGCTCGTTTTGAGAAGTATCTTAAGACAAGAGAAAATTGAAAACCTTGAAATTGAGTTTGAGGATGAAAGGAAAAAAGAATTAGAAGAAAAGAGAAAATTAGCAGAACAGAAAAATAAAAAGAGAAGGGATTCAATTTCAAGGTTGAGAGAACTTAGAAAAATAGAAATAAAAAGGAAGAGGGATAGTTTAATAAGCGTAAAAAGAAAAATTAAAACTTAAAAAAATGAATTATATAAAATTATTAGTATCAGTTGCATTTATAGCTTTTAGCACCATTTCATACTCACAGAGTAAAGTTGCTCATATTGATAGTCAATCACTAATAAGCCAAATGCCTGAAGTTAAGGAGGCTCAAGCACAATTAGAAAAGCTTCAGAAGACATATCAAACTGAAATTGAAGCATCTATGAAAGAGTATCAAACCAAATCACAGACTTATTCTGCAGATGCCCAAAATCAAACTGAAGTTACAAATCAAGCAAGAGCTAAAGAGTTGCAAGGAATGGAGCAAAATATTCAGCAATACCAACAAACAGCAGCTCAAGATATCCAACAAAAGCAAGCTGATTTACTAAGGCCACTAATTGAAAAAGCAAAGGAAGCAATTCAAAAAGTAGCACGAGAGCAGGGCTTTGATTACGTCATTGATGCTACACCTGGTGGAGCTGTTATTCTTTCCGACGGAAAAGACCTAATGGCAGATGTAAAAAAAGAACTTGGTTTCTAGATTTATAGCCTATTTAACTTTATTTTTTTAAAAACTATCTATAATTTTATAGATAGTTTTTTTTATGAGTATTTCTCCAATTGGTTTTTTTGATTCTGGAATAGGTGGAATCAGTGTTTGGAAAGAAGTTGTAAAGTTACTTCCAAGAGAAAATACCATTTATTTAGCTGACTCAAAAAATTCACCCTATGGCTCAAAAGCAATATCTGAAATTCAAGATATTAGTTTCAAAAACACCAAATGGCTTATTGAAAGGGGTTGTAAATTGATTGTAGTTGCTTGTAATACAGCAACAACTAACTCCATAAAATTATTAAGAGAAAAATTTGAGATTCCATTTGTAGGTATTGAACCTGGGATAAAACCGGCTATTAAAGAATCTAAAAATGGCAAGATTGGTGTGTTGGCAACAAGAGGAACTTTATCTAGTGAGCTATTTGAAAAAACCAGCCAAAGTATTTTTGGAATTGATATAATTGAAAAAGAGGGGGACGGGATAGTAGAAATCATTGAGTCCGGTGAATTTGAAAATAATGAGCTTGAATCATTATTGAGAAAATATTTAAATCCGATGATTGATTATGGGATTGATCAGTTGGTTTTGGGTTGTACTCATTATTTTATAGTAAAGGATTTAATTAAAAAAATTGTTGGAAACAAAATAACTATTACTAATTATAATGTTGCGGTTGCTGCTCAAGTCAAACGAATTTTAGAAGAAGAGAAAACAGTTAACATTGAAAAAAATAAAATTTACAATGATTTTTTTACTAATGGTAATAAATTTGCCATTAAACTTTTAATTGGTAATGAGAAATCAGTGAATACAATTTAATCATGAATTATCTTTTAGAAATATTAAAAAGTGAAAATAAAGATCATCTAGTTATATCCTCAAATAAAATTATTTTTTCTAAGAGAATTAAACTTGATGAAAATTCAGACTTAGATAATTATCCTCTTGTTAAACAATTATTTTTCCTACCATTCGTTAAGTCGGTCACTCTTGATAAACATTTGATTATAATTGAAAAACTTGATTTCTTGGAGTGGTCGGATGTTCAAGGTGAAGTACTTGAAGAAATTACAAAAAACCTTAATGATGGAATGCCTGTATTTATAAACAGTAATTTAGCTATAAGCATTTATGCAGAAAGAACTCCTAATCCTAAAGTGATGAAGTTTGTTGCTAATAAAAAATTAGTAAATAACCCTCATGAGTTTAAATCTAAAACAGATGCTTCAAATTGCCCGTTAGCTGAAGCCCTATTCATACATAAATTTGTTTCTGAAGTCTATATTGATTTTAATTTCATATCAATTTCTTTAAAGTTGGGCTTTGATTGGGAAAACCATATTATGGATATTCGGGAATTCATTTTGTCTTATATAAAAGATGGTAATACCGTCATAGAAAAAAAATATGATATAGAAAAAAAGTTTGATTCAATATTATTGGATGAATTAGATGACACTTCAAAAGAAATCGCAAAACTAATTGATGAACAAATAAAACCAGCAGTATCACAGGATGGTGGCAATATTATATTTCAATCATTTGACAATGAAAGTGGGGAGGTAAAAGTTTTATTACAGGGGGCGTGCAGTGGTTGTCCCTCTTCAACTGTTACATTAAAAAATGGAATTGAGACTATGTTGAAAAACTATTTGCCTCAAAAGGTTAGATCTGTTACTGCCATCAATGGTTGAACTACCTGGATTTAAATTCTTTTAGATACCTAGGTTCAAAGTATGCCAAATCTTCAAACTCCTTTTTAATAAATTTTCTGTATGATAAAATGGGCATATGTCTAGATGAAGGATTTATTATCTCATTATTAAAAGTAAGGTTTTTGTTTTTTTTTATAATTTTCTCACACTTAAATTGACCATTTCCAATTATTAGAACTTCATTATTTTTTAAGTGATCTTTAAATGATACCTGGGTTATTATTTCAGGTTTTTCTTCAATTATAATATGATTTTCAAAAAAAACACATGAATAAACTTCTTCACGTCTAGCATCAATTGTTGGAATGACAATTCCCTTAAAACTAGTTGAATTAGCTAGTATTTCCAATGATGAAACTGAAATTAAGGGGATATCATTTGCAAAACATAAACCTTTTGCAGCTGAAACACCAATTCTCAATCCGGTATATGAGCCAGGTCCTCTGCTTACAGAAATGCAAGCCAATTCCTGCGGTTTAAATTTATTTTTTTTTAAAATTTTTTGAATAAAGCTATGCAGATTCTCAGAGTGTGAATATGAACTTTTATCTACTTCAATTATATCAATTAAATCTTCTCTACTTGATAAAGAAACTGAGCAATTTGATGTTGAGGTTTCTATATTTAATATTAAATCTGGTTTCAAATTTTTAGGGGGATGCCAAAATAGAACTCTAAAACTTTAATCTTAAATATAAGATCATACTTAGAAATAATTAAATCAGACTGAGCAGATTCAAATCTTTGTTTGATCAATGAAAACTCATAAGAATCTATTGCCCCAAGATTAAATTTCTCTTGAGCATATTCAAAAGATATTTTTCTTGACTCTAAAGATTTTTGTGAGGCTTCATACGCTTTCAAAGAACCTTTTGCATCGTTGTAAGCTTGATTAATTGTGTTTTGTAGGTCAAGCTTAGTTTGAAACAAAAGATTTTCAGATCTTTCAACATTAACCTTACTCCTGTTTACATTTGTTCTGGTTGAAAAATTATTAAGAACTGGAATTGATAAATTTAGACCAAAGTTTTGTCCTTTATTAGAATCAAACTGATCAATGAAGGATCTTGGCCCCTTAATAATGGTTTGTTGAAATGGTGCAACCACTGGTTGATTAGTACTTTGAACAAAACCAATTGGAACAAAATCAAAATCGCCAGTACCTACCAACCTATCACTGTATGCAATTCTAGAGCTAAAAGAGTAAAAAGCTGATAATCTTGGTTGTAAAAAACTCTTATTTAACTCTAGTGATTTTTTTGCAATTTCAACATTCGTCTCTGCAACTCTAATTTCATTCTTGTTTTCAATAGCATAATTATAAATTTCATCAGGTGATTTATTCAATATTTCACTAAACTGTAAATCATAGTTTTCATCCACGATATCAAATTCTTGATAGTCTTCAATTAGAATTAATTGGGTCAATGATAGCTTTGCAAGAGTAAGTGCATTTTCAGCGTCAATGAGAGATTTTTCAGCACTTGACTTATTGGCTTCGATTTCATATAGATCACCAGAGGGTAAAACACCGTTTTCAATTAGCTCCTGAGCCTTAAACAAGTCTTCGATTGACAAATCATATTGAATTTTTTGAACCTTTAGCAGTTCTTTATTAAAGAGAATTTGAAGAAACGAATTGGCAACTAAGAGTGATATATTTTCCCTCATATCATCCAATTGGAACTTATTTGATAAGATATTTAAATTTGCCAAATGAAGTTGTTTGATGTTTTTTAAACCATTCAAAACATCGACATTAACATTTAGGTTCATTGATGTGAACTGAGTAGTAATATTTTCTAAAATTCCTGTTGTAATATCTTGATTCAAACCAACATTCCAAGAGTGAGAACTACCAATATTCAAGTTCGGAAGGAAATTTCCAATTGCATTTTTTTTATTTATTTCTGACTCTACAAAATTTAACTCAGATTGCTTAATGGATATATTTTTTTCTATTGCTCTCTCAACACATTCTTTTAATGTCCACTTTTTTTGGGCGATTATACTAGTACTAAAAAGTAATAATGATAATAATAAAAATTTTCTCATTTTCTATCTATCTAACTTATATTCATCATCAACATCTTCAACATCTCCTCTTTTTATAGGCTCAGTCTTATTCCAAACTTTAATTCTGTCGTCAAGACTGACCCCAGATAAAACTTCAGCGTATACTCCATCTGAAATTCCTATTTCAATCTTTCTTTTTTCAAAATTTTGGTCAGAGATTTCAATTTCTACAAAGGCTTCTTTTGTTTTATTATCAAACTGAAGTAAATATTCATCTATTGCCAATACATTTTCTTTTACTTTAGTAACAATGGTCGCATTTGCACTGTAGCCGGCTCTTATAACATATTCATCATCCAAATAAACCTCTCCCTCAATTTGGAACTGAATTGCACCTGCAACCTCAATGCCTTTTGGTGCTATTAGGGTTAACTTAGCCTCATATACTTTATCTTCAATTGCGCCAATTTCGATTTTTAATGGTAACCCCGTTCTAAGCTTACTAACCTCTCCCTCATCAACACGACCTTCAAATATCATTTTATTTAAATCTGCAACAGTGGCTATTGTAGTTCCAGGATTAAATGTATTGGCTTCAATTGCTTGATCACCTTCTTTAACAGGTACTTGTAAAATTGTTCCAGAAATTGTTGATCTAACATTAGTGTTTGTTAATGCGGAACCTCCGATTGACCCAAGTCTAATTATTTGGAGGTCTGATTTTGCATTCTCCAAATTTTGTTTGTCCTGATTAAATCTCAGTTCAATTGAATTAAAATCTTGTTCTGAAATTATACCCTTTTCAAAAAGTTTTTTATTTCTATAATATTCTTTTTCAGAGTTTTGAAGGATTATTTGGGTTGTTTTAACTCTTCCCTCTGCACTATTAAGTGTTTGTTCATTAGGAATTACTTTAATCTTTGCTAATAAATCCCCAGCTTGAACTTGATCACCCTCATCAACATATATTTCCTGAATAATACCACTAATCTGGGGAACAATATTAACTTCATCCTCGGGAACTACACTTCCAGTAGCTACAATTTTATCTTCAATTGTTTTATTTTTTAATTGTTCTGTTTCATAAGTAATTGCTGACCGACTATTGGTTTTAATATAGTAGGCTATGGAAAATAACAAGCCTAATGCTATTAAAACGAATCCAATATTTTTTATGTTTTTCATATAATTATCAAAATTAAAATTATTCTTCTCTCAATGCCTCAATTGGCCTAATTTTTACTGCTTTTTGAGCTGGTATCATCCCAATTAAACATCCTAAAGTAATCATAAGAAATAATGCTCCAAAAATAAATTTCAATGGTACTGTAGGGTTTGTATATGGGAAATCTGTTAGATCCTTCGTTCCATAATTTATTGAAAATAGGACTATTGTTGCTAAAATGATTCCAATTATTCCAGCTATCAAAGTTAAAAATATGGATTCGATAAGAATCTGATTTCTAACCTGTCTAGGTGTAGCTCCCAACGCCCTACGTATGCCAATTTCTTTTGTTCTTTCGTTAACAGATATCAATAATATATTTCCAATACCTATTACACCAGCTAATATTGTAACCAATCCAACTATTAGGGAAAGAAATGACAAACCATTAACAAAATTTAGAGTATCATTAAAAACTTTACCTAAGTTAAAAGCTCCTAAACCTTCTTCATCATCTGGGTTTATATTATGAATGTCTTTTAAAACACTTTTCACTTCCTTTTCAACTTTTACAACATCAGCGTCTTTATAAGCAGACATCATAAAGAAACCTACATTATCTCCAGAGTTAAACAAATCCTTGAATGTTACAAAGGGAATGTATATATCACCATCATCTCCAAATCCACCTCCTTGAACAAATTTGTGAACACCAATTACTTTAAATGTAATGCTATTGATGGAAATAAATTTACCAATTGGTTTTTCACCTTTTTCAAAAAGCTCTTTTAATGTTCTTTCGCCTATTACGCACACTTTTCTTGAAAAAGTCATATCATTTTCATTTATAAACCTTCCTCCATCATAGACTTTTGATGTTGCAATCTTAATATATTCAGGATATTCACCGTAAATTGCGTAAGTACCTGTCTTTGATCCGCGAACTACATTACCTCCAGATGATCCAAAAACACCTCTCACATTTCTTGGTGCAATAAATTCTATTTCTGGAACTCTTTTTTTTATAATTTCAACATCTCCAACCTTAAGTCGAATACCCCTACGAGCCTTATATCCTTTGTATGGAAGTGATGTGTATTGTCCCCAGACAAATAAACTATTTGATGAAATTGATGCAAAAGCTTTTTCAAATCCATTGTCCAAACCTTTTGCAGTTCCCGAAAGTGTAATAAAAATAAAGATTCCCCATAAAACTCCAATCATGGTAATTACAGTTCTAACCCTATTTTTACTTATAGATCCAAATATTTCTTGCCATGTATCTTTCTCAAACAATTCTTTCATTTATTTTTCATTTAATGCTTTTATTGGTTTGATCGTAGCAGCTTTCTTGGCGGGAATATATCCAGCTAATGCTCCAAATAATACTAACATAAGTGTTGCAACAATAGCGAAGTTGAAATCAACATATGGGTCGGTAATAAAGTATGTTTTTTCTAATTTATCACCAATGGATGAAAGAAGTAGCACACCAAAAAATAATCCCACATAGCCTGAAATCGTGGTTATAAAAATTGATTCTTGTAAAACAAGTGCGATTATAGAATTTGGGGTAGCGCCAATTGCTTTTCTTATCCCAAATTCTTTGTTTCTCTCTTTAATTACAAAAACCATAATATTAGAAATTCCAATTATTCCAGCAAACAAAGTACCTATTCCTATAAAAATTATCATATAATTTAAGGCGTCTGAAAATTGCTCATTTTGTTGCATATCATTGGAAGCACTTCTTACAGATATTCCTTTGGGATCATTAGGGGCAATCTTTTTTTTACTCTTTAAATATTTTTTAATATTTTTTTCAAATTCAATTGCACCATCATAACCAATATCAGGATTGTACGATACTATAATTTGATCAACCTCATCGGAACTTTTTAAAATTGATTGAAGTGTGGTATAAGAGCAATAAATCATTCGTTCCTCATTGTCCCCTCCATCATCCTGAAAAACTCCAACAACTTTCCAAGATCTACCTCCGCCATTTACAAATTTTCCAATTGGATCTTCGTTTTCAAACAAATCTTGCTTTACAAGTCTTCCAATTACAACATTTCTTTCTTTGTTAAAAATATCCGCTTCATTTATATATCTACCATCCATGATAACTGTCATTTCATTAAACTGATGATGAGGACCTACGCCTCTAACAGTATAATTATTTGATTTTAATCTATATCCTACCTCACTTGAAATAGTAATTCTAGGTGTAATACCGTTTATAAAAAAATTAAACTTATTTTGAATATCTTCCAAGTCCTCATTTTTAAATCTAATTCTTCTGTTTGATTCATATCCAGCGTAAGGTTTAGATGTCCTGCTCCCGTTAATCCATATTGTGTTCAATTGATCATCTTTAAAATACTTTTCAAATGTATTTTCTAAACCGTTAGCAAGACCAAAAAGCATAATAAAAATAAAAATCCCTAGAGCAACAGTAAATCCAGCCAAAAAGGTTCTTAATTTATTTTTTTTAATAGTTTCAAAAATTTCTATCCAGCGGTCTTTATCAAACATTTATAAAACTTTTTGCTTTATTTTTTTATCCTCTACAATAACTCCATCTTTGAGTTTAACAATTCTTTTACACATTTTGGCAATATCTTCCTCATGAGTCACTACTAGAATTGTTTTACCAGAGTTATTAATTTTTTGAATTAAAGACATTACCTCTGCAGATGTATTGGAATCTAGTGCCCCCGTAGGTTCATCAGCTAATAAAACTTTGGGTTTTGAGACCATTGCCCTAGCGATTGCCACTCTTTGCTTCTGACCCCCAGATAACTCACTAGGTAAGTGAGATGCCCAATTTTTGAGACCTACATTATCTAAATAATCGAGTGCTGTTTTTTCTCTTTCTTTTCTTTTTATTCCCTGATAGTACAAGGGTAGTATGACATTATCAACTGCTGATTTATAATTAATCAAATTGAACGATTGAAAAACAAAGCCCAGGAATTTATTTCTGTAATTAGCAGCTTTTGTTTCGTTCAAATCTTTAATTAAAATGTTATCAAGTTCGTATGAACCCTTATCATAATTATCCAACATTCCAATAATATTTAATAAAGTTGATTTACCTGAACCAGATGAGCCCATTATTGCTACCAATTCTCCCTCACTGACAGAAAAGTTAATTCCTTTAAGTACGTGAAGGGAATTAGATCCCATATTATAAGATTTATGTAAATTCTTAATGTTAATCATTTAAAATTTTTGATTTCCAAATTATCGTAAAATGTGGCATATGATGTTGATATATAAGGGGCTAAAATCAAAAATCCAAAAAAGAGTGTGAAAATACTAAGTAGAATCCAACCAATAAAGCTAAGCTGAAGAAGTAAAAATTTTATCTTATTTGTATACATCAAACCCCAACTCATTGTAATGGCTTCTAAACCATTTTTAGGTTTGCCATCCGCCAATAAGTAATAAGACTGTGAAATACCTAAACCAACAATAGTACAAGGTAATAGAACAATAAAAAGAAAAGAAAAAAATAAGGAACTTGCACTAAAGTTTGCAAGCTCAGGATCAATGCTGTAATTATAATCATATAAATAAACTTCAGGGCCAGAATTATTAAGGGAATTCATAAACGAGTTGAACATTTCTATCAATGAGCTAACTGGTTCAAAACCACCAAACATCACAAATGCCCAGAATACTGTACAAATAATAAAAATAACAGTAATTATTAAACCACTTAACAGATAAGTAATAATTGAGTCAATTATAATTTTTTTTGATTTAAAAGCCATAAATAAATCTTCGATCTCTGCTTTTTCATTGCGTGCAATTTTTAAAAAAAAGAAACAGTAACCAACATATAATGCGCCTGTGAGAAATATTTGCAATAAAAAACCTATAAAGGGTAATGAGCTCATTGTGATTGATACAATAAAAAATAAAATTATTGCTCCAACTGCAATACCTAAATCTTGCTTTAAATTCTTCCAAGCTTTGGATCTAATGGTTGTGTTTGTTAACATAATATAAGGGTGCAAAACTAATAATTTAAATCAATAAATTATTTTAATTTTCATGATTTAAGACAAACTTAAACTAAGAAGGTTTATTTTTTTTTAAAAAATTTGATGTATAAAATGTAAGCGGTGAGTGCGGCAAGTAGATAAGGAATAGCCATAAGGTATATAATACCATCATTTAAACTTTCAGCAGTTTTTTCATCTGCTCCAGATTCTAAAACAGCTTTACACATGGAACATTGTATTGAATCAAGCATTAGTAGTATGGAGATATCATTAAATAAACAATAACACCAGTTATGGCAACATATAACCAAATAGGGAATGTTACTTTGGCAATTTTTTTATGTAATTTGAAGTTTGCCTGAATAGCTCTGCTGTAACTAGTCAAAACAAGAGGAATAACAGCCACAGACAATAAAATATGTGTTATCAAAATAAAGTAATAGACATAAGCAATGAACCCTTCTCCACCAAATGGAGTTGGATCTGTTGTCATATGATAAGCTATGTACATTACTAGAAACATTAAAGAGAGTGCAATGCACGCTTTCATTAAGTATTCATGAATTTTTCGTTTACCATTCTTAATATAATAGACGGCAGTTATTAGTAACAAGGCAGTTAATCCGTTGATTAAGGCATAAACTGGTGGTAGAAAAGTTAACGGCTCAATAAATGGCAAATTATCAAGTAGAATAATTGGATCATTATTCGGAATTCGCATATCAAAGATTAGTTTATTTTGATCCCACTTTGTAAACAACAGTAATGCAACAACAATTGGAACCACTGCAGAAACAATCCAGATCAATATGTTGTAAACCTTATTTACCTTAGCCATTTTTTAATAATATTTTAATATCTTCTTTAATCATATCAATACCTTGTAGTTTATTTCCAACTGAGGAAATTCCTAAGTAATAAACAATCGGATTACCGTTACTATCTCTTCGAGAGCGAATGTATCCATTTTTATCAATTAATGCAAAAAACCCTTGATGTTCAAAACCACCTGCAACAGCTGGATTTACACCCGAAAAAATATTAAACCCACTGTTTGATAATTCATAAACAGAATCAATTGCTCCTGTTAAAAAATGCCAATTTTTTGACTTTACCTTTAATCTTTCAGCATATTCTTTTAAAACAACAGGTGTATCATTGATTGGATCGATAGTAAATGAGGCAATACCAAAATCCCTCCTATCTCCAAACTCTTCATCTAATATCCTCATATTCTGATTCATTTCGATACATATTGAGGGGCAAGTAGTGAAAAAAAACTCAGCAACATAAACTTTTCCATTGTAATCTTCATTCGATATGTATAAATTGTCTTGATTCTTAAATATAAAATCTGGGACTCTTCGTGCTTCTCCATTTAATTTTACATAAGCCAATTTTGACTCATTACTGACTTCCTTTGTTCTACTAGAATCTACGACACTTTCGGTTTTTATACGTTTATAAATTTTTGGTAAAAAAATAAATCCAAAAACAATAATGATTATGAAAGATACTATGGTTAAATTTTTCTTCACTAGTTATTAGAAATACTATTCTTTTTAAGTGCAAGTCTATATTCAGCTAACATAATTTTAATATCGTCTACCATATAATTATTTAATTCGGCGACAGATCGAATATCATAACCAAACTTTATACCATCTGAATCATTTCTTCCTCTAAGAAAACCGTTCTTATCAATTATAAAGACATAAGGCGATCCCCCAAATTCATCAAGTTCAAGATCTGTTCTTAAACTTTTGAAAATATTTTTTGTGTCTTCAGAGTGCTGGAAAAGGAAAAACCATTTTGTCATTTCTGTATTTGTACCAGTGCTCAATTGGCCAACTAAATCCTCAATTTGTTTCTTAATTTCAATTGGTCCTAAAGCAATGAATTGAAAATCATTAAACTGATAAAATCTTTTATAAATTTTTTGATTCAGATTTAATATATCACCTTTTTTTTTCTGAATATTATTTAAAATTGAAATTTTATTATCAAAGGTTTTTTCAGAGAATGTATCAACATTCAAAACATCTTTTTCTAGTATTGGAAGCTTAGCAAAATTATTTATTCCAGAGGCAAAAAATAAATATGCCACGAGAGGCAACACAAAAAGGATTGTAAGAACAAAATACTTTTTCAATGGAATAATATTTAAAAGTTCCAACTAACGAAGCTTTCGTACATTACATCATAAATGTAATTGCCCTCGACAAGAAATATAAAAGCGGCGTATGCTATTAAAAATATTAAGGTAATAACGACTGAAGCCTGTAAACCAAATGTTTCGTCTCTCATGTGCATAAAATCCCATGTAATATAGTATGCTTTAACAAGAGTAAGAATTACAAAAATCCAGTTAATTAATTTCATAGAAAGAAATGTACTCATTAAAGCCTGTGGTTTGATGATTCCCAAAGCAACCTCTACTGCAGTTACAATTGAAAGAAAAATCAGTACACCCCAAATTTTTTGGACATTAGATTTAAACTTAATCATACCCCTAAAAATTTCTAACTTGTGATGATTGTCTTGTCCCATAACTACTTAAACTAAATAAAAAAATGTAAAAACAAAAACCCAAACCAAGTCAACGAAATGCCAATATAACCCTACTTTTTCTACCATTTCATAATGACCTCTTTTTTCATATGTGCCTAATAATACGTTTATAAAAATTATAATATTGATAACCACACCAGTAAATACGTGAAAGCCATGAAAACCAGTAATGAAAAAGAAAAAGTCAGCGAACAATCTATTGCCATACTCATTTCTAATAAGGTTTGCTCCTTCAACAACAAAAACTGCCTGAGATACCTTTTGCTCTGACTCCTCACGAGATAAAATGATTTTATGGCCTGTTTCATCAATTTTTTCAGATTTAACTAAAATATTTTTATTAGCCAAGAAACCCTGATTAACCTCTTCCAGGGAATATGTCGAAAGTGAAGACTCTGTTCTATACCATAAACCATTATTTTTCTGATGTCTTTCTCTGTATTCAGGAATTTCTACGGCAAAATCTTTTAACGCAATTCTTTTATTAGAGTTATCTGAGTCAACAAATTGTATAATTTGGCCACCCTTTGTCTCTAGAGCACCATATTCTCCCTTTATGAAGTTTACCCACTCCCAACCTTGCGAACCTACAAAAATAGCACCACCAATAATTGTCAAAAGCATATAAACTGCAACTTTATTTTTATTATTATTATGACCAGCATCAACTGCAAGTACCATTGTTACAGATGAGAAAATTAGT
>CACCYT010000007.1 GCA_902550325.1 uncultured Bacteroidota bacterium
TGTTGTTTACAGAAAACGTAAAATATATGTTGGTGGCAGAACCTTTGATGAACTTGTTGATGTTATAAAAAAATATCCTGATGAAAGTTATATTTTACCTGGATCTGATGTGCTGTCACCTGCAATTGAAAAAAAACTAGATAATCTTGAAATTAGATGGAAAAAAGGTGTTTTTTACAAAACAGTTATCAGTGATTTATCTGACTTAAAAAATGTTTTTTATGATGTTTTAGTCTTTTTTAGCCCATCTGGTATTGAATCATTATTTAAAAACTTTCCCAACTTCAAACAAAATAATACTATGATCGCTGTATTTGGTAAAAATACAGTTAAAGCAGCAGAGGAGAAGGGGCTAAAAATAAATATTGAAGCACCGAGAAAAAGGGTTTCATCCATGTCAAGGGCACTTGAAATATTTATCGAAGAGTCAAGAAAAAGCTAGCTCTTAAACATACTTTTCATTCCAGCAAGAAAATCTCTAAATTCCTCTTGGTTTGTGACGCTTAGGTATCTATCACCAAGGAATAAATTAAGATAAACTTCTATTTGAGTTGGGCCTTGATATCCACTGATTGGTGCAATTGGCTTAGAATTCTTGTCAAAGAACACAATTGTTGGATATGAATATATTCCTAGAAAACGAGAAAAGTCGTGTGATGAATTACGAATTCTACCACTTTTAAAATTAGGATTGCCATAAACTTTTCCATTATAAGAAACCTTCTCAGTACCTTCAGCGTTAAATTTGACTGCATAGAAATTATCATTTAAAAATTTAGCTATTAGAGGGTTATTAAATGTATTTTTATCCATCATTTTACAAGGTCCACACCATTTAGTGTATACATCCATCATAATATTTTTAGGATTACTTTTTTGTAATTCAACTGCTTGCTCAAATGAAACCCAATTTACTTTTTGTGAATAAGTAAATTGAACTGAGAATATTAAAATAAAGAGAGTTAACTTATTTAATACCATGCATCATTCTTTTTATTTTACCATTTAATAAAAACATTACTAATCCAGCGCTTATAGGCACTAATGCAAAAATGGCAAAAAATCCATTTAGCCCAATTTCACTAGAAATAGCATCAATATAACTTCCTGTTATTCCAGCTAAGTAATTCGCAATAGCACTAGATAATAACCAAATACCAAACATTAGGCCAATTAATCTTTCAGGTGCAAGTTTACTAACATAAGACAAACCTACTGGGGATAAACACAATTCTCCAAGAGTGTGAAAAAGATAAGCATACACTAACCACATCACACTAACGCTCGCAGTCTGAGCGCCTGCTGGTATTCCCAAAGCACCATAGGAAACAAATAAATATCCAACTCCTAATAAAATTAGACCTATTCCAAATTTTATTGGACCAGATGGATTATATTTTGATGCCCATATTTTTGAAAATACAGGAGCTAGTAAAATTATAAATAATGAATTAAGAACTGAGAACCATGAAGCAGGAATTTCGGATGTTTCTTGTCCAATCTCAGCATTTAACATATAAATTACAATACCCCAAATTATTACAAAACTTAAACCTAGGAAAAAATTTGAAATAAAATAACTCTGAAAAATGTTCTGAAAAAGTTTAATTAGTACGTAAGTAATTACAACCATTGGAACAATGGTTATTACAGTATTTATGGTGTTAAAAATAACGGCTGAATTACCTGACAATTCTCTATCTGTATAATCATTAGCAAAAATAGTCATAGACCCACCAGCCTGTTCAAAAGCCCACCAGAAAAAAATAGTTGCAATCGAGAATATAATAATCACAAAAATTCTATCTCTCTCAACTTTTTTATTATTGGTGTTTGCCGACACTTTTACAGTATCTTCCTTTGAGTTTGATGAATTACTTTTATTTGTTGGCTTTACACCAATAGATCCAAAAATACCTTGGGCAAAATAAAACTGGAGCATTCCAAAAAACATAAAAATTCCAGCCAAACCAAAACCATAATGCCATCCGACTTTTTCGCCTAAATATCCGCATAATAATATACCAAGAAAGGCACCAGCATTAATACCCATGTAGAAGATTGTATATGCTCCGTCCTTACGTGCATCATCAGCTTTATATAATTGGCCTACAATTGATGAAATATTCGGTTTAAACAATCCATTTCCAAGAATTAAAAGACCTAAACCCAAATAAAAAAAACTTTGTTCAATTCCCTCTAAAGCCAATGATCCATGACCTAATGCCATTAAAAGAGCACCTAATACCACAGCATTTCTGTAACCCAAAATCTTATCCGCTAAAATACCTCCGATTAATGGGGTCAAATAAACCAAGGATGTATATGCTGCAAACAGCTCCAGCGCATCTTTTCGTTCCCATCCCCAACCTTCATTCATTATTGAGGATGTTAAAAATAGGACTAAAATAGCACGCATTCCGTAATAACTAAATCTTTCCCACATCTCTGTAAAAAATAGAACAAAAAGTCCTGATGGGTGATCAAATATTGTTTTCTGATTTAGGTCAGATCCGTTAAAAATTCTCTCCATAGTTCTGTAAAATTATACATTAATTACAATTCTCCAACGATTTTTTTCCCATGATAAAATTTAGCAGATAATTTCTGATTTATTTTATTTAAATTATTTGGTGTAATTTTTCCAGCAATGATAAGTTCAAAATTAGTTGGAGAACAGGCTACCATTTGTTTTAAAACCTCTATACCCTCTTCGGCATTGCTAAAACCACCGGATGTTAAAACACCATCTATATTAGAATTTTTAATTAAATTCTTGAAAGATTTTAATGGATCCTTGGTTGAATCTATAGCCTTGTGGAAGATTACTTTTAAGGGTTTAGCATTTTTTACAAATAAGTTTATCTTTTTTAGATCAATTTCACTGTATTGATTTAGGCAACCTATGACAATACCATCAACTCCAATTTTTTTGAAATTTGATATATCTCTCAATATCATAGATGTGTCTTTTTCAGAGTAATTAAAAGATTTAGAATGAGGTCTTATCATAATCCTAATTGGAATACAAGTGTTTTTCAACAAATATTTTACTTCTTCTAAATCAGGAGTTAAACCCTCTTCATTAAGTTTTGAACAATACTCAATACGATTAGCACCCAAATTAATTGCACGCATGGCGTCCTCAGTATTATCTACACATACTTCCTTTATGAACTTTTGCATTGCCTAAAAAAGTTTTTTTGAATAAAAATATAGGAGGGTCGAGAAAACAATTGAAGTAATTAAAAATAGAGATGCTTCGAAAATAAATCCATATATGAAATATCCAGTTGAAAATAGGGCTGAATATATACATATACATCCTAATAACATACACAAAATACCTTTTGGGAGAATCCACTCCTCTTTTTCATCATCAATTTTAATATCTTTTTTGATCATATTCCATCCAGGTCCTCCAGGGTTTGTTTTTTTGTAAAATTTTATGAGTATTTCTTTGTCATCTGCTGGGGTTAAAAATGTTACAATTAACCAAATTGAAGTTGTGATGAACACTATGAAAGGAAATTTCATATAAACTGGAAAAGTTGAGTCATTAAAAATTAAATTGAATAAAGATTCGTTTGTTAAAGCAATTGAAATTATTCCAGAACTTAACATTGCAGCAATTTCACTCCAAGCATTTATTCTCCACCAAAACCATCTTAATATAAAAATTAAACCAGTTCCTGCTCCGAACATTAATATAATATCAAAAAGTTGATACGCATTATTCAGTAATAATGCAATTATCGAACTTACAATCATTAATAGAATGACTGAAAACCTTCCAACTTTTACCAACTCTTTCTCTGAAGCTTTCTTATTTATTAATTGCTTATAAAAATCATTAACAACATATGAAGAGCCCCAGTTTAGATGGGTTGAAATGGTTGACATATATGCAGAAACTAAGGAGGCCAAAACCAATCCCAATAGCCCATTTGGTAAAAATGTGAGCATAGCTGGATATGCTAAATCTTGTCCAAGTTTGTCTTTTTCAATATTTGGAAAAGCATTACTTATTGATTCAATATCAGGAAAAACAATCAATGATGCTAATGCAACAATAATCCAAGGCCAAGGTCTCAAGGCATAATGCATAACATTAAAAAAAAGTGTTGCGCCCAATGCGTGATTTTCGTTTTTTGCAGCCAACATTCTTTGGGCAATATAACCGCCTCCACCTGGCTCAGCACCTGGATACCATGAGCTCCACCACTGAACTGCAAAGGGGATAATTAATAAAGTCAGTAAGGTTTCTTTATCATCTAAGTTTGGAAATATTGAAATCTTAGTACTCAAGTTTTGGTTATTTAAAATTGAATCCATCCCACCGACTTCAGGTAAGTTGACTAAATAAATTGCCGCACCAATTGATCCAGCCATTGCAGTAAAAAATAAAATAAAATCTGTATAGACCACTCCTCGAAACCCCCCAAACGCACTAAATATTAGGGTAACCCCACCAGCACAAAAAATTGTTTCAATTGCTGACAGACCGAGCATAATTGCCCCTATTTTAATTGCAGCAAGTGTTACACCAGACATTGCCAAAATATTAAATATTACACCCAAATAAACAGATCTAAAACTTCTCAAGAACTTGCCTGCTTTTCCACTATATCTGAGTTCGTAAAATTCCATGTCTGTTGAAACATCTGATCTTCTCCAAAGTTTAGCGTACACGAATACAGTCAACAAACCGGTTAAGAGAAAAACCCACCATACCCAATTTCCTGATACACCATTTGTTCTAACTATGTCTGTGACTAAATTAGGTGTATCCGTTGAAAAAGTTGTAGCAACCATAGAAATTCCAAGTAACCACCAAGGCATAGTTCTTCCAGATAAAAAATACTGAGAAGTATTTTTCGATGAAGTTTTTGATACTGAAAATCCAATTACTAGTACCAGTAATAAAAAAAATATGATTATTGCTGAATCAATAAATGATAATTCTACCACAACTATTAATTGATAAGCTTCTCAAGAATTGCGATATCCTTTTTTGATGTCAGATCCGGAACATGTTCAGCAATTGGTATTGCCCTCATGTAAGACTCAGAACTTGTAATCATGTTCATTATCGCGGATGGTAGTTCTTTTTCATTACGCAGAGGGTTAATTGGACAATTTATAATGAAATCAGACGAATACTTACCCGTAAATTTAAAAATGTTCATACTAACCCTGATTTTGCCATTTTCATCAAGGTTTTGGTCAACTTGCTCCTTAGTTGGTTTTTCAATAAAATTCAACAAATTCATCTCTGAATTCATTGTCATAATGGAAAATGAGGATACTCTTTCAGCAGGAAATTCTAAAGAATCTCTATCATAAGCTAAAACAGCATTTTCAAAATCATTTTCTCTAATGAGCTTTAAGGCATTCACAGAGTATAAATTATCACTGTTGCAAACACAATATGACTCTGATTTAAGATGAGGAAATTGATCTATGGCTTGTGAAACTGCATCTGCAGTTCCAAACGGCTTAACTCGATTTATTGGTATTTTTTGAATGGCAAATGAAATTTTTAACTGATTTGAGTCTTTATATTTATTAATATTTTTCTCAAAATCTGAATAATCTTTTCCAACAACTAAAATTAAATTCTTGTATCCAGCCTTTATAATATTATCCAATAAAAAATATATAAATGGTTTACCCTCTTTTCCAAATGAAATCAAGGATTTACTTTTTTTATTAGCTTCATCTATTTTTGATTTATTTAATTCATCAGACTCAGATTTCTTCATTCTTGAGGACATACCTGCAGCAAGTATCATTATAGTATCTGTCATAATTTAAAAATCTAATCCTTTTATGTAAAAGTTTTTTAATGTTGGTGTTATTCTAGCATCATTAAGAATCTCCTCTAGTAGACTAACAATCTCCAAATTTGATTTGGAAACATCATTTTTTTCCATGGGATCTAAAGTTAGATTAAAAAGTTCAATTTCTTTATTTCCATTAGCAATATTCCTTCTTATTGCTTTCCATTTATCCAATCTGATGGCTTGTTGACCTAATCTTGAATTTGTTTCCCAATATAAATACTCGTGTTTATCTTGTTTATTCCCAAGTAATGTTGGCAGAAAACTTAAACCAGTTATGTAATTAGGTTTTTTAATTTTAAACAGATCCAGTATTGTTGCATAAAAATCTTGAGTTGATGAGATATGATCACTAAATGAACCTTCATCAATCATCCTTGGCCATGTAACAAATGAGGGTACTCTTATACCACCCTCATAAAGAGATCCTTTAACCCTATCATTGTCATCACTGAAAATAGCACTACTATTAAAAAAACCACTATCGACTTGGTCAAGATGAGTAACTCCATTATCACTAGTAAACATTATTATGGTGTTGTCAAATTGATTGATATCTTTTAGTTTTTGAGTTAAACTACCTACTATTTCATCTAAATAAGAAATCATTGCTGCATATGTAGCTTTAGGATATCGGTTGGGATAATAAGCATAAGCAGGATAATATGGATTTTCATCTCCAAATTTTTCTACGTAATAATCAACCCATTTTTTTGGTGCTTGCAGAGGAAGGTGAGGAATTATTGAGGCATAGTAAAGAAAAAAATTATCATTCTTATTTTTTTCGATAAAATTTAAAGCCTGTTTCAGCATCAAAGTTGGGGCATAATCCTCTTGAAAATAATCTTCATAATTATATGGGTCCATTGGGTCAAGACCTTCTGCTAAATTTTGTTTTTTATCAACGATATAATTATTTAAAAATTCTCTTTTTTGATTTTTCCAAAGATGAGTTGGATAATAAGTATGAGCTTGTCTTTGACAGTTGTATCCATAAAAAAAATCGAATCCCATTTTATTAGGTATGCTGTTAGTGTTGGGAGCACCAAGTCCCCATTTACCAACCATACCGGTTTTGTAACCCTGACTTTTAAAAACATGAGCCACTGTTTTAATGGTATCAGGTAGAGGTCTTTGCCCCTCAAGACTAGGATCATCAAGCATTGCTTTAAAACTCCAAACGTCACCTCTTTCTGCCCATTCACTATTGTTTCTAATATGGTTTTTACCAGTATGAATTCCACTAACAAAAACTGCTCGTGTTGGAGCACAAACTGCTGCTCCAGAATAATGATTAGAAAAAATCATTCCTTTGCTGGCTAAATAATCAATATTTGGTGTCTCAATCAATTTCTGACCATTAAAACCAACATCACCGTAACCTAAATCATCGGCGAGTATATAGATAACATTGGGGGAATCTTTTTTTGGAGTCAAACAGGAAATTATAAAAAACGAACAGGATATTAAAAAAAATGTAATTAGGTTTTTCATTTATTATTACCAAAATATAATAAGTAAGTTCTTAAATTAAAAATCTTACATTACTTATCTTTACAATTATAATGAAAAGTGGTTTCTCAAAGCTGAGTAAAAAGAAAAAAATAGATTGGGTAATAGAGAATCTCCTAAATAATAATGCCGAGGCTAAAAGACTTTTAGAACAATATCATTTGAGTGACTTAGAGTTACAAAAAATTCATGATGATTTTTCAGAAAACACCTTATCAAACTTTCTATTACCACTGGGTGTTGCACCAAATTTTTTAATTGATGGCAAAGACTACACAATTCCGATGGTGGTTGAGGAAAGTTCTGTTGTTGCTGCTGCGTGTAATGCCGCAAAATTTTGGTATAAACGTGGCGGTTTCAAAACAAAAATAATTGACACAAAAAAATCAGGTCAAGTTCATTTTTTATTTAAAGGAAAGAAAAAAGATTTATTTTGGTTTTTTGATGAAATTAAGTCAAAATTAATATCTAGTTGTGATAAAATAACAGCCAATATGAACAAAAGAGGAGGTGGAATAGTATCTGTATCTCTTATTGACAAGACAGAATTAATTAAAAATTATTATCACATAAATGCTGAATTTGAAACTGCTGATTCAATGGGTGCAAATTTTATAAATTCTTGCATGGAACAGATTTCTAAAGTCTTCGAAATTGAGTTTAATTCAGGGCCAATTTTTAATGATAATAATTTAGAAATTATAATGTCTATTCTTTCCAATTACACACCCAATTGTAAAGTCAAAGCTGAAGTTGAATGCGAAATAAATGATTTGATTTGTAAAGACATTAGAGATTCTAGTTTGTTTGCCAATAAATTTAAGACGGCGATTGAAATTGCTGAGAAAGATAAATCAAGGGCTGTAACCCATAACAAGGGGATTATGAATGGAGTAGATTCTGTTGTAATTGCTACTGGAAATGATTTTAGGGCAGTAGAGGCTTGTGCCCATTCATACGCATCCAAAGATGGGAACTATAAAAGCTTGACACACATAAAAATAATTGGAAATAAATTCAAATATTGGATTGAGTTACCAATTTCAATTGGAACAGTTGGAGGATTGACAAACTTGCACCCACTTGTAAAATGGTCCCTCAAATTGTTAGGTAATCCTAATTCAAAAGAGTTGATGAAAATAATTGCAGTTTCAGGGCTAGCTCAAAACTTTGCTGCCATAAAATCATTAATTACAACTGGTATTCAAAAGGGTCACATGAAAATGCATTTATCAAATATTTTAAATGCATTAGATGCTGATGATCATGAAAAGTCACAACTTATTGAATTCTTCAATGAAAAGCTAGTGAGCCATAGTTTAGTAAAAGACAAACTAAAAGAAATTAGAAATGGCTAAGATTTTCAAAAGCCACGGCAAGTTGATGATTACAGGTGAATATTTCGTTCTTAGAGGAGCAAAATCCTTACTCTTACCTACTAAATTTTTTCAAGATATGACTGTATCTGAGTTTGATAACGAACCAATAATTTCATGGGAAAGTTATGATCACAATAACAAAAAATGGTTTTCTGTGGAGTTCAATTTGCCTTGCATTACAATTGTGGGTGAGAAAACAGAACAAAAAATTTTTTTAAAAAAAATTCTGGATTTTGTGATCAAAAAAATACCTAAAATTTTTGATAATAATATTGGTTTAAAAATTAAAACAAGAATGGATTTTCAAAGAAGTTGGGGACTTGGATCTTCTGCAATACTAATTAATAATTTATCAAATTATTTTGGATTAGACCCATTTGAAGTTTCAAAAAATGTTACAAATAGTAGTTGTGCCGATATTGCATCAGTTGTGGCCTCTAAACCTATAACTTATTCTTTAACTAATAAAAAACCATTGTATAAGCATGTGAATTTCAATCCTGAATTTTCAAAGAACTTATTATTTATTTTCCTGAACAAAAAACAAAGTAGCAGCAATGAAGTTGAAAAATTTAAATCATTAAAAATTAATGACAGTGAAATTAATTCAATAACTCAAATCACAAACGAAATTTTAAATTGTAAAGGAATTGATGATTTTAATTATTTGATTAATGAACACGAAAAGATTATTTCAAATAAAATAAAGAGGAAACCAGTTAAAAATCTACTCTTCAATGATTTCGAAGGGTCTATAAAAAGTCTGGGTGCTTGGGGCGGAGATTTTATACTTGCTTGCAGTGAAAATAACTCTAAAAATTATTTTAAAAGAAAAGGATTTGAAACATCATTTAGTTTTGACGAAATATTAAAATAATATTAAAAAAAAAGTTTGGCACGATTCATGTATTTTATTTAGAACAGAAAGTAATAATATTTTTTGGTTAGTTGTTGTTTTAAAATGCTCGCACAAACTCAAACGTGCGAGCATTTTTTCTTTTTAATCACTAACAACTGTTCTGAATCCCGTGTGTAATGAACTTGAGTCGGGTGTTGTCTTCATCCTCGCTGAGTTTCTGTATCCACTGCAATATGAGTCGTTACATAAAAAACTTCCTCCTCTGATAACTTTTTTTTCACTAAAGGGCTCAGCTGGATCATAACTTGTTTCTGGGCCTTTGGGATCTTTTATTTTTTTATCACCAATCATTGAATAATAATTTGAATGATACCAATCTGAGCACCATTCCCATACATTACCAGCAAGATCATGAATTCCGTAATCATTAGGAGAAAACGAACCTACCGGAGCAGAGTAATAAAATTTATCTTTATTAGTATTTAAAGATGGGAAATTTCCATTCCAGCTGTTTGCCTTAAATTGATTTTCTTCAATTCCTTCGTTTCCCCAACTATATTTTGTACTTTTTTTTCCGGACCTTATAGCATATTCAAACTCAGCTTCAGTAGGTAATCTTTTTCCTGACCAATTACAATATGCTAGTGCATCTTCCCAGCTTACATGAACTACTGGGTAATCATCTTTATTTATTACATCGCTTCCAGGTCCAAAGGGTTGTTTCCAATTAGCATTTCTAATTAATGACCACCAATTACTATAATTCTGTAAATTATTAGTTTTTACTTCTTTAAAAACAAGGGAAGCAGGCTCCAATAAACTATCATGCGGCTTTTCTGTACCTGGGGGTACAAATTCCTTGATTTCTTCCCAATTTATTTTTCTTTCAGCTGTTGTAATATATCCCGTTTCATCTACAAATTGTCTAAATTGTTTATTGGTCACCTCATTGATATCCATCCAAAAAGAACTTACTTCAACAACATGTGAGGGGAATTCATCCTCTCGTGACTCATCGTCACCTGCTCCCATTAAAAATGTACCACCTTCAATAAAAACCATTCCATCCTTTGAAATATGATTTGTTTTTGAATTTCTGTTACAAGAAATTAAAAAAATAAACAAAAGGAATGTGTAAGTAAGAAATTTTAAATTCATTGTTTAAATTTAACAAAACATTATCTAAATTAAGTTGAAAGAAAAAAACAAACTTTACTGGAAAAAGAACCTGGGCTATTTAATAGTTTTACTTTCAATTTGGTTTGTCGTTTCATTTGGATTTGGAATATTATTCGTGGATCAGCTAAATCTAATCGAGTTTTATGGTTTTAAATTAGGTTTTTGGTTTGCCCAGCAAGGTTCAATTTACACTTTTGTAATACTTATTTTTATTTATATCTACTTGATGAATAAACTAGATAAAGAGTTTAAATCATAACAGTTTCTATGTCACTTCAACTATCAATATGGATAATTATTGGGCTCACATTCGCACTATATATTGGTATAGCAATATGGTCAAAAACTAACTCAACCAGTGAGTTCTACATAGCAGGTAAAGGAGTAAATCCTATTGCTAATGGAATGGCAACAGCAGCTGATTGGATGAGTGCTGCATCTTTTATTTCAATGGCTGGGATTATCTCATTTGTTGGGTATGATGGTTCAGTTTATTTAATGGGTTGGACAGGCGGTTATGTTTTACTTGCTTTATTACTAGCTCCCTATTTGAGAAAATTTGGAAAATTTACTGTTCCTGATTTTATTGGTGATAGGTATTACTCAAATACTGCAAGAACTGTTGCGATATTTTGTGCTCTAGTTGTATCATTCACATATGTTGCTGGTCAGATGCGAGGAGTTGGTATTGTATTTTCCAGATATCTCGAAGTTGATATAAACAATGGAGTTTTTATTGGGATGGGTATTGTTCTATTTTATGCAATTTTAGGTGGTATGAAAGGAATAACTTATACACAAGTTGCACAATATTGCGTCTTAATTTTTGCATTCATGGTGCCAGCAATTTTTATATCGATTCAAATGACTGGAAATCCAATACCTCAGCTTGGTTTTGGATCTGAAACGCAAGATGGAGTATATCTGCTTGATAAGTTGAATGAATTACATAAAGAATTAGGTTTTAGTGAATATACATCAGGAAAAAAGTCAAAAATTGATGTGTTTTTTATTACTGCAGCTCTGATGATTGGAACTGCTGGTTTACCTCACGTAATTGTTAGATTTTTTACTGTAAAAAAAGTTAGTGATGCAAGAAAATCTGCTGGGTGGGCACTTTTATTTATTGCCATACTTTACACAACAGCTCCTGCAATTGCAGTTTTTGCTAGAACAAATTTAATTGAAACTGTTTCAGAAAAAAATTATTCCGATATGCCCTCATGGTTTAAAAAATGGGAGGAAACGGAACTACTAAAGTTTAATGACAAGAATAACGATGGCATTATTCAGTATTTAGAGGATGAGAAACTAAATGAGTTAACCATTGATAAAGATATTATGGTTATGGCAAATCCAGAAATTGCTCAGTTACCAAATTGGGTTATTGCATTACTTGCCGCGGGTGCTCTGGCAGCAGCTCTATCTACAGCAGCTGGCCTCTTACTGGTAATTTCATCTTCAATTTCACATGATTTGATAAAAAAAATTATTAGTCCAAAATTAGTTAGAAGAAAAATTTTAAAAGAGGATATTTCAGAAAAAGGTGAATTAATTGCAGCTAGAATATCAGCTGTTTTTGCAGTTCTTTTAGCTGGTTATTTTGGAATAAACCCGCCAGATTTTGTTGCAGCTACTGTAGCACTTGCATTTGGTTTGGCAGCAGCTTCTTTTTTTCCTGCAATTGTACTGGGAATTTTTTATAAAAGAATGAATAAAGAAGGGGCAATAAGTGGAATGATAATTGGAATCACATCAATGCTATTCTACATGTTAAAATTTAAGTTTGGATGGTTTGGTGGTGGTGATCAAACAAATTGGTTTTTTGGTGTTTCACCTGAGGGTTTTGGTACAATAGCCATGATGTTAAACTTTGCTGTTTCAATTTTAGTATCTAATTTTACTAAAGAACCTCCAAATGAAATCAAAAAGCTTGTTGAAAACTTAAGGACACCTGATGAATAAGTTGATTTTGGTTATTAGATTATCGTTTATTTTTTTAGCAATTAATATTAATTCTCAAGAGATTTTTTTAGAATATTCACAAAAAATACCAGGTACTAATGTTTCTATTGAGATGGCAGCAATACCTGGCGGAGAGTTTATAATGGGAAGTCCTAACAATGAGAAAAATAGGTTAGCTGATGAAGGGCCACAAAGAAAGGTTGTTGTTGATTCCTTTTGGATGGCGAAACATGAAACAACATGGAATTTGTTTCAACTATACATGGACAGAGAAATTGATGAAAATCAAGTTAGAAATACTTCTAATGAAGTTAATATTGATGTTGATGGAGTTAGTTCAGCCACTACACCATATGTCGAAATGAGCTTTGGTATGGGTACAGATGGTTACCCTGCAATTTCAATGACACAGCTTTCAGCATCAAAATTTTGTGAATGGTTATCCGCAATGACAGGCAACTATTATCGTCTCCCAACTGAAGCAGAATGGGAATATGCATGCAGGGCAGGCTCAACTGGTCCATACCATTTTGATGAAAAATCTGAAAGTCTTGATGAATATGCTTGGTATAGTAATAACAGTGATGGTAAGTATCAAAAAGTTGGATCCAAAAAACCCAATGGTTTTGGATTATTCGATATGCACGGAAATGTATCTGAATGGACATTGGATCAGTATGATGCAAAATCTTATTCAAATCAAACAGATAATATGTTATATAACCCCTATAATTATGCCACGAAGTTGTATCCAAGAGTGGTAAAAGGTGGTTCGTTTATGAACCCTGATTACAGAGTGAGAAGTGCTACAAGATTTTCATCCAATAAACAATGGAAAAAACAAGATCCACAAATACCGAGAAGTAGATGGTGGCATACAGATGCACAATTCTTAGGTTTCAGAATTGTTAGACCATTTGAAGTACCAAGTGAAGAGGATAAAATCAAATATTGGATTAATTAAAATTCACTAATTTAAAGGCATGTTTAGAAGAAGATCATTTTTAAAAAGTTCATCGTTAATTGCAGGTGGATTGGTACTACCTAAATTAACTTTTAAATCAAAAAAGTCAAATCAAAAAAAAATTAAGATTGCTGTAGTTGGTTGTGGTGGAAGAGGTTCAGGTGCGACAGTTGAAGCTCTCAGAGCTGATGATAACACTGAGCTAATTGCTATGGCTGATGCATTTAAAGATCGGCTGGAAATGAGCTTAAATGCAATAAAAGATGAGTTTGCCGGGGAAAAGGAAATTAAAATTAAAGAAAAAAATAAGTTTGTTGGTTTTGATGCCTATAAAAAAGCAATTGATAAGTCTGATGTGGTTATCCTTGCAAGTCCACCAGGATTTCGACCTTCTCATTTTGAGTATGCCATAAATAAAAATAAACATGTCTTTATGGAAAAGCCTGTTGCAACGGATGCTCATGGAGTTCGACAAGTTTTAAAATCTGCTAAGATTGCAAAAGAAAAAAACTTGAATGTTGTGGTTGGTCTGCAAAGGCGTTATCAAAAAAGTTACCTAAGTGCAAAAAAACAAATTGATAGAGGTATCATTGGAAAGATAATTTCTGCACATGTTAGATGGAATAGTGCAGGAGTATGGGTCAAAGAAAGAGAAATGAGTCAAACTGAGATGGAGTATCAGATGAGAAACTGGTATTATTTTAATTGGCTGTGTGGTGATCATATATGCGAACAACATATTCATAACCTTGATGTTGCTAATTGGTTTTTAAACGAATATCCAGATACAGCACAAGGGATGGGTGGGAGAGAGATTAGAAAAGATAAAAAGTTTGGAGAGATATTCGATCATCATTACGTAGAGTTTAAATATAAAAGTGGTGCGATTGTTTCCAGTCAATGCAGGCATCAGCCAAATACACACAGACAAGTCAATGAAACAATTATTGGGACAAAAGGAATCTTAGAAATAAGTGGAAATGGAAACGCCATCATAAAAAGCCACGATGGTGATATATTGTTTCAATACAATCAAAGAGGCGATGAAAGTCCTTACCAAATTGAACATAATGAACTTTTTAAAAGCCTAAGAAGTGGAGGGTATATTAATGACGGAGAAAACGGAGCAAAAGCTACATTGACATCTATAATGGGAAGAATGGCAACATACACAGGAAAAATTATAAACTGGGAGGATGCTATGAGCGCAGATGATAATATGATTCCAAAAAATTTAAGTTGGAATTCAAATCCCCCCACTCTTCCTGATTCAAATGGACTATATAAAATACCAAGACCGGGTTCTTCATAATTTATCATTTTGAGATATTTCTTTAAATTATTATTTATAATACTTTTTATATTTTCTTGTAATACAAATAATGAGATTGAAAATAATCAAATTGAAATTTCATACCCATTAGATTACTTATTCAACCATGATGGAATTAACCGAAGTTATACATTATATAAGCCTAACAATCTTGAGGATGATGCACCCCTGATTTTTGTATTACATGGATATGGAAGTAACTCAAAAAATATCATGAGATATTCTCAAATGAATGATATTGCTAATAGAAATGGGTTTGCCGTCTGTTATCCCCAAGGCTCCATAAATTATTATACTAGCAGTACGCACTGGAACGCAAACCTTAAAGAAATGAGTAACGTTAAAGATGCCGACTTCTTATCAAAACTTGCAACTTTTTTGCAAGCTGAACATAATTTAAGCAAAGAAAATACATTTGTTAGTGGAATGTCAAATGGAGGATTTATGAGTTATACACTAGCGTGCGAAAAATCAAATGTTTTCAGTGCAATTGCAAGTGTTACAGGAACGATGAGTGGTTATGACTGGAGAAATTGTAATCCAGAAAAACCAATTCCAATATTACAGCTTTCGGGAACTGTTGATTATGTAGTGCCGATGGATGGTTCGATGTCAAATGCTGGTGGATGGGGAGGTGCACCTGATATACATAAAATTATTGAATACTGGTCTAGTTTGAATTCATGCGATAAAAAAGAAATTGTAAGGATTGCAAATGTTAATCAAAATGATAATTCATATGTGGTCTTAGAAAAAAACTACAATGAGAACCAATCTAATGAAGTATGGTTATATACAGTCTATGGGGGTGGACACACATGGCCTGGTGCTTGGGGAAATATGGATATAAGTGCTAGTGAAGAAATTTGGTCTTTTTTTGAAAAATATTTGAGGTAAATGTCAAATTTAAATAGAAGGAAATTCATAAAAACATCTTCATTGGGTGCAATAGCAGCATCTACCTTAAGTATTAATTGTCAAAACAATCTTAATCTATCTAATCAAGGTAAATATCTTGGTGGGTTTAAAACTAATCCCATTTCAAATATCAAAGCTGCATTCATTGGCCTCAACCGAGGAGGAACGCATTTAAGAAATTTTGCCAGTCTTAAAAATACTGAGGTTGTCGGTCTTTGTGATATATACGAATCGACGCTGAAAAGAGAATTGGAAAGGTTATATCAAATCACTGATAACTTAAAAAATCTCAAGAATTATTGGGGCTCAAAAAAAGAATGGATTAAAATGATTGATGAGGTTAAACCAGATGTTGTTTTCATTTCCACTGACTGGGAAAGTCATGCACCAATGATTAAAGAATGCATTAAAAAAGGTTGCCATGTTTTTTGTGAGGTTCCATTTTCACTTGAGCTCAATGAGCTATGGGAAATAATTAATGTTTCTGAAAAATATCAGAAACACTGTATGATGCTTGAAAATGTAAATTATGGACGTGATGAATTGATGTTTCTAAACATGTGTAGAAAAGGAGTTATTGGCGAATTGTTACATGGAGAGGCTGCATATATCCACGATCTTCGCTGGCAAATGGATCACGATAATACAAGGATGGGATCTTGGAGAACAGATTTTTACAGAGAAAAGAATGGGAATATATATCCGACGCATGGTCTAGGGCCAGTTGCACAATACATGAATCTTTGCAGATCAGACGATAATTTTCATAAAATTGTTTCATATTCAAGTCCTGCACTAGGGAGAAACCAATACTCACAAGAAAATTTGAGTGAGAGCAATTCCTGGAAAAATATTTCTTTTGAAAACGGTGATATTAATAGTTCAATAATTAAAACAAAAATCGGAAGAACAATATTAGTACAATGGGATGAAACAAGTCCCAGACCATATACCAGATTAAATTTAATTCAAGGAACAAGAGGAACCCTTGCAGGTTTTCCAGTAAGAGTTGCTTTAGAAAAAGGTTTTGAGGATATTACAAAAGATCACCACAGCTGGATAGAAAATGAAGATTTAATGAGATTGTATGAAAAGTATGATCATCCACTTTATAAAAAACTTAATAAAAAAACTGTAAAAAGTGGTCATGGAGGTATGGACGGAATCATGATGTATAGAATTGTAGAGTGTCTAAATAATGGATTGCCACTTGACCAAAATGTTTACGAAGGTTGTTTTTGGTCTGCTGTAGCTCCACTTTCAAAACAATCAATTTTGGACGATGGAAAACCACAAGATTTTCCTGATTTTACTAGAGGAAAATGGAAAGAAACTGAGAAGTTAGGAATTGTTACATAATAAAAAAGCTCTCCTATTGGAAAGCTCTTCATTGGTCTCTACAAATTCTCTGTAAGAGAATTCACAACAGTACAAATTTACAATTAATTTTTTAAAGGTTGGTTGTTTAGGTATATTTACCATCGATTTCATAAGAAAATGATAACTATAAAAAGCTTGGATAAGTCGCACTCATCAGATGTTGTCAACATACTGATTGATTCCTTTAGTAACAACTATGACAAAGAACTTAATGAATCAATTTTTTCTAGTGATGAAGTTGATGGTATAGTTGCTATGGAGGAAGGTAATGTATTAGGTTATGCTTCTATTCATTACATCAAAAAAATTACCAGAAAGAGTGGGATAATTGAGGATGTTGTTGTTAAAGAAAATCAGAGAGGAAAAGGTATTGGTAAACTTTTGGTAAAGAATCTAATTGAAAAAGCAAAAAAGAATAATTGTGATAAAATTATTTTGAGCTCTAGTGAAAAAAATCTTAAATTTTATGAAAAATTAGGATTCCAAAAAAATGAATTTGAAATGATAATGAGAATTTAATTATGTGTGGTATAGTTGGATATATTGGGGAAAAACCAACCAAAGATTTTATAATTGATGGTTTGAAAAAACTTGAATATAGGGGATATGACTCAGCTGGTGCTTTTTTATTTAATTCTAAAGGCTATTTAAGAAAATGTAAAGGAAAGGTTGCTGATTTAGAAAAGAAAATGCGTGATGATAATTTAAATTCTTGTACAATTGGTATGGGTCACACCAGATGGGCAACACATGGTATTCCTAACACAAAAAATTCACACCCACATACGTCAAACAATGGAAAAATATTTATTGTTCATAATGGAATAATTGAAAACTATGATTCCATTAAACAAATTTTAATTGGGAAGGGTTATACTTTTCAATCTGAAACTGATACTGAAGTTCTTGTTAACTTAATTGAAGAGGTAAAAAAAAGTAATCCATCATTAAAAATTGGCAAGGCTACACAAATTGCATTAAATCAAGTTGTTGGTGCTTTTGCGATTGTTGTTTTTGATAAGGATTCACCTGATGAACTTGTTGTAGCTAAGTTGGGTAGTCCCTTGGCAATTGGATTAAAAGGAAAAGATTTTTTTGTAGGCTCTGATCCATCTCCGTTCATTAAAGAAACCAATCGTTGTCTGTATTTAAACGATTATGAGCTTGCAATATTAAGTAGAAAAAAAGGACTTGTACTTCGTGATTTTAGAACTAATCGTATAAAAGATCAAAAAATTGAAAAGCTGAAGCTTCAAATTGAACAGGTTGAAAAAGGTGGTTTCAAACACTTTATGCTCAAGGAAATATTTGAACAACCAAAATGTATCAATGATTCTTTACGGGGTAGAATTTTTTCAAATCCACCAAAAATTAAGATATCTTCAGTAGAAGAATACTGGGAAAAATTTAAGAAAAGTAAAAGATTGATTTTTATTTCATGTGGAACATCCTGGCACGCCAGCTTACTTGGTGAATATTACTTTGAGGAATTGGCTAGAATTCCTGTAGAAGTTGAGTATGCATCAGAGTTTAGATACCGAAATCCAATTATTTATAAAGATGATATTGTTATCCCCGTGTCTCAGTCAGGCGAGACTGCTGATACAATAGCTGCACTTAAATTGGCAAAAGAAATGAATGCATTTATTTATGGTATTTGCAATGTTGTTGGATCATCAATTTCTAGAGAGACCCACACGGGAATTTATACACATGCAGGACCCGAGATTGGAGTTGCATCAACAAAAGCTTTTACTTGTCAAGCTGTAACTATGCTGATAATCGCATCTGAAATTGGTCATAAGCTCAAAAAAATTACAAAATCTCAATACACTGAAATTATCGACGGGGTTCAAAACTTATCTGATAATGTCAAAAAAATTCTGAAAAAATCGGATAAGATTGAAGAAATAGCTGAAAAATATACAAAATCCAAAAACTTTTTATACTTGGGAAGAGGATATAATTTTCCTGTAGCTCTGGAGGGAGCATTGAAGTTAAAAGAGATTTCATACATACATGCGGAAGGTTATCCTGCAGCTGAAATGAAACATGGACCTATCGCTCTAATCGATAAGAATATGCCTGTTGTTGTTGTTGCAACAAAAAAAGGTAACTACAAAAAAATTGTAAGTAACGTAATGGAAATTAAAGCTAGAGGAGGTAAAGTTATCTCTATTGTTACTGAGGGTGATAAGGAAATTAAGAAAATTTCTGATGATTTTATTGAAATTCCTGAATGCCACGAATTGATTAGTCCAATTCTCGCAAACATTCCCTTACAACTTTTATCCTATTACATTGCAGACTTCAAAGGATGTAGCATTGATCAGCCAAGAAACTTAGCCAAGTCTGTTACCGTGGAGTAATTTGTGGAGAGTCACATTTCCTTTAACTCTTCAACTCCAAAATAGTCACATAAAATTTTTTCATGATCAATGTCCCAATCACAACCGTCACCGTTACAATCAGTACTATCTGATGTAAAATAGTACCCTTTTGAATTACTCATTGAGTAAAATACTTCAAGAAATGAATCTCCTTTACTCACTGTTAAATATAAATCATACCCTTCACCATCCTCACATTCTTTTCTGATCTTAATTTCAAATCCCTTATTTTTTAATTTTTCTGAATACTTCATTAATTTGTTGTTATTCAATTATTTTCACCTTCTACAACATCAATTTCTATTGTATCACTATCAACCATACCATCAAGAGAAGGATCGAAATAATCTCTCAATAATTGACCTTCATTCCATTTCCATTCCTCAAGTGTATTTAATAAATCTTCACCCATTAATTCTTTATTCTCTTCAAACCAATCATGATTTAGGTATGGAAATGAATCTAAATCATAATCAAAATAAGTAACACCTTTTCTTTTATTTTCATGAGTATTATCTAAGATATATTTGTTAAAGTAAGTTTTTAACTCTTCAAAGGTATTTCCGTTATATGGTGGATTACAATTTTTTAATTTTTCTAAATCTAATTTAAAAGGATAATGAAATATCTGTCTATTAACTACTCTAAAGTTCACAATTTTTTTCATAAAAATATTTTTTAATGAGCGTAAACACAATTCCAAAACAAATCATCTAACTTAACATCAAATTCATTATCTATCTGAATTTCTTTACCTTGACTGTCCCAAACCTTTTCATACGAACAACCTTTATTTCTATCACCAAACCACCAATCCTTAAACATTACTTTATACTTATTTCCTTTGTATGATACTGTAAAATAGTATTCATCACTGTCGCCATCTTTTCTTTTCTCCAATATTTCGATTAATTCTACCATAGTTAGTTTTTTATTTCTAGTGTAATTTTAAATTAAATTAATGAATTCATTATAATCCTTGGGATGCAGGGTTGTCATTATTTTTCCATCATTATCACAAATATCGACGCAAGGCTCTCCACTATCATCATATGTAAATCTGTATTTTTTATTTTCAGTCACAAAAGTGATATTATGGAGATATTCTTCATCCTCATAAAATTCGTCCGTAACAGTTTTGACATCAATATTCATATCATTCATAATGTTGGTAATTTTATTAATAAGCTCATTGACAGACTCTTTTGTTGGTTCGAAATCATGACCAAAAAAATTTTTTTCAGTTTCCATAATTCTAAAATAATATTATTTTTCATGGAAATTTAACTATAATTTTAAGTGATGAAAAAATATTTAACAATAATATTTTTTATAATATTTTCTTGTTTTTGTAATGCTCAGATTGATCGATTCAAAATTCAAAAAACTAATAACAGCTATAAATTAATTTCACCAACCGGTAATTCTTTTTTTTCTTTAGGCATCACACATACCCAGGCCCTTAATTATCCAAATTCAATGAAAATTTTTGTCAATAAATATAAAAATGATTGGTCATCAGCATCTGCTGAAATATATCGCAATCTTATTTCTTGGGAATTCAACACAGCAGGTTATGGAGCGCCAAAAGAATTAAGAAAATTAATCCCATTTATGATGCCCTCTCAACCTCTTGTCGGAAATTCATCTTGGCTAGAAAAAGAAAAATTTTTTTTCTCTGATATTTTTGATTTTGAAGTTAAGAAAGAGATATTGAATAAAATCCAGAACATGACGAGTGAAAAAGACAATCCTAACTTAATCGGCTATTTTTGGACCGATATGCCAATGTGGAATCTAAAAAAATCAAAAGAAAAGTTTGGTTTTAATTGGGTAGATTACATAAAAAATCTTCCAGAAAATTCCGCAGGAAGAATTCGTTACGAAAAGTTTAAAAATGAGCAACTATTTGATAATTCTTTAACATTTGAAGAGAATTTTCTGAAGCTTATTGCGAAAGAATATTATAAACTTATTGGCGAAGAGACTAAAAGATTAGATCCAGGTGCCCTTATTTTTGGTGAAAGATATGCAATGCACAGGGTTCCTAAATATATTATAGAGGAAGCTTTGCCCTATATTGATGTCGTTTCAATTCAGCCACATGACTGTGATTTTAATGAAAATTATTTTAGAGAAATACATGAGATTACTGGGAAACCAATTATAATATGTGACCATCAATGTAGTTTTCCTACTGAAAAATATAGATATACGATGTGGCAACAGTTAAATAACCAAACTGAAGTGGCTGAAAAACACAGAGAGTATCTCAATGAGGTGGTTAATGAATCTTATTTGATTGGTTATCACAGATGTCAATATATTGACAGATATGAACCAACAAATAATTTATTAAAACAAGGTATGGTAAAAGAAAATGGAGAAACTTATGAGCCACATGCATCAATTATTACAAGGACAAATAAAAAAGTAAAAGAAATATTTAAAGACAAAAGAAAATAATTTCTATAGATCAATTTCAACACCAAAGGTCAGCTCAGTATCAGACTTTAATATTTCAACATAAGGCTTAGAATGATATCTATGTTTAAGATTGAGGTAAATTGGGAATGAAGTGTAATTAAGGTATAATCTAGGTTCTATAAATAATCTTGCATCACCCAAATCTTTTGTATTAATTTGATAATAAATGCTTGTATTTAGCAAAATTTTTTCTGTAATTGAAAAATTTGAAAAACTACTTAAACTATATCGATAATTATATTTTTCAATTTGTGATAAATTATTCTCTTCATACAGTTCATCCTCGTAAAAAAACCCAAAAGAAAAATCGAAATAATTGGTCATTTTTTCTTTAATTCTAAATCTGTATCCTGCCCCTACCAAGTATCGATGGAGTAACTTTAATGACTTAACATTTTGACCTTGTATAAATAAAAAAGCAGAATTTTTATTATAAAACTTATTGAATCTTATTTGTCCCACCCAGTCATCAGCTAAAACATCTTTTTCCTCTGAAATATATTCATAACCAAATGAAAGTCTTAATAAACTATTATTGATTTTTTTTCCAATAGACAATGAATTGTTCAGTTGAGTAAATTCAATATTTCCAAAATTTACATTACCATCAATATTTAATTTAAATGCAAATGTGCTATCAATTTCTCTTAATAATGATTCAGTATTAATAATTGTCTGAGTAAAGGAATTTAAAATTAAAAATAGGATTGAAAAGATTGAAAGAACCAGTTTTTTCACATTTAAAACTAATAAAAGATTTATGTTAATTCAAAAAACCAATCAATTCCATAATATATTAACACACCAACGACAAAAAATCTTATGGATTTTCCAATAAGCATCCAAAGGGATACCTTAAATGCATCCACCTTAAATACACCCAAAGCTAGAGCTAAAATATCTCCACCAAGTGGGAGCCATGTAAAAAAAGCAGCAACACTACCCCATCTATCAATTTTTTTTTTAAATGAATAGACTTTTTCTTTTTTTATCCTAAAATATTTTTCGATTTTTTTCCAATCACCAATTCTACCAATATAATAGGTTGTAACTCCACCTAGCCAATTACCCATACATGCAATTATAATGCACAATTGAATATTAAATCCTTTAGCAATTAGTACTGCTAAAACAACTTCAGGACTCAAAGGAACTAGTGTAGCTGTTAAAAAACAAGCGATAAATAAACCCAAATAACCAAGCTCAACAAAGTAATCCATAATTGATGTAAATCTATTATATTTATAAAATCTATGAGTGATATAGCGAAAAATCTTTTTGAAAAAAACAAAACGAAATATTTAGAGGGGGATTCTAGTGTTGAAGAATTAATAAATCGATATAATGAAGATCATGGACTAGAGCTAGATGAAGGATCTCTTTGGGATAAGAAATTTATTTCTGCTTATTTTCTTATTCTGAATCCTGACCATGAAAATTATGATTATGAATTAACAAAACTTGAAACTGATTATGCTGCAGCATCTATTCATTTTAATGAAGCAGTCCATATGGGTTTTATCGTTCCTGAAGGCGAGGTATGTAGAACTATTCTGATGAAGGAGGATTTAGATTTATTTGAGCTGAACCAGATAATGCCCAGCATTATCTTTGATTCATACAAAATAAAATAGCTAATATTTTACATGTTGAACCTTCCACCTAACATTTGTTTTAGATAACATCTTCTCTGCTGCTTTGATATTTTTAATTGAGTCATCGACGTAGTAAATATCATTATAACCCTCATTATCTATTTTATCTTTTATCCAATTTGCTTTATCTTGAGGGTCATTGGATGCTAAAGCCGTAACATAAATTTTTGATGTGTCGATATCAATTTCACTCAGATACTTCCTTATTGGTTTGTAAGTTGATCTAGCAGTAAGAATAAATATTCCACCTCTCCCTTTATTTAAAATCCTTCTCAGCACCTTAGTTACTTGCTTAATTTCTTTTGGATTTTTTACTTTTTGGAAATCAGAAAAATCAAAAATATCACCTTTTTTTTCATCATAGATAGCATACTGACCTGGTGTTAACTTAAGTTGTGAATCACCATTAGTAACATAAACATATGAGTCTGTTTTGACTAATGTATCATCAAAATCAAATATCCTTAATCTTTTGTAACTCATATTTTATTAATTAGAAAAACCGTGCAGTTTAAGTTCACTGGCAAAAAACTCATAAATCATAACCATTGCTAAAGTGTCAAGTTCACAATATTTAAGTAAAGATTGTTTTATTATATTTCTCTCCTCAGATGACATTTCTTGGTACTGGATTTTAGCATATGCAGTTAAAGCATCCCCTCCATTATTAAGCTTATTTATGTCGCCAACTGGATTTTGAACTTTTGAAAAATCTGGAGCAGGTAATGAAATGTATGGATCTAAATTTCCATCTTTAATCCAAATATGATTGCCTGAGAAATTAAGCGATGTTAGATTAATTTCACTAATTGGTTTGGAATATTTTTTATTTACAAATTCACAAATTTTTATAACGGCTGGAAGAACAACTTTAATTGAGTTTGAACCTTTCATGTAGGAATCATAAAAATATTTCTTTACGAGGTCACACATATCGATCATGTCTCTGTCCCCTCTCCAGACTAGTTCACTGTTTTCTTTTTTATTTGTTATTGACTTGATGAAATCCATCAATTCACCTTTATCTTTTTCATCTGAGTCAATCAACTGATCATAAATTGCATTTAAAATCGAATTTTCATGGGTGGCATATTTAAAAACTGATCCCTTATCATTTTCTAAATCTTTTTTCAATGATCTGACAAACTCGTAATTAGGAAACTTTCCAGGCTCTGCATTAATATATTCAGATTTGTGTTGAATGTTTCCATCAGAATATACAATATGATGAGAGTACTGAAATGCGATTTGTTCATAGGGATGTCTACCTCTTGTGAAAGGGAGAGCTGATGTGCAAGTTTCAAAATCTATAAAATGTAATGGAAATTTCCATTCAACCATTTCATCTCTTAAATTTTCAATATCCAAGTAAAAATCGACTGGCTTGCCAAGGCTTTCAGCTACTCTTTTTTCAATCTGCAACCATTGTCTGCTTTTTACACTTAAATGATTGTCACGAGTGTCATCAAAATCGGATTTAACTAATTGATCTAGAAAAAATACATTTGATTTGAATAATTTTTTCTGTTTTCTAAACTGCCAAAGCTCATATATATTTGGTCGAAGCTTATCGTTCTCACTTATATCAAATTGTTCAATCCAACACTCCCTACAAACATGACCATTATAATTTTTCCAGTCAATTTCTTTTTGGTTGGTATAAACTTCAGTAAAATTTTCAACTAGCTCAAGGAATGACAAACCATGAATTTTATGAATATCTTTCTCTATTATATCGTTAATCAAATCACTAATATTTCTTGATTCCATAATTGGATCTCCAGTATCTTCCAGTGTGTCTACTTTTCTCATTATTCCTGTTCGCACATTTGGATCTTTGGTAATTTGGAAAAGTTGATTGAGGCCATCAATGCTTGCTTTTTTTGATTTGTCAGCAAGCATTAAATGTGATTCTATTTTATGTTCAGGATAATTTTTTTTTACCACATATTTTTGAAATGCCAGGTCAAACAAATAAGTTCTCCACTGCTGTCTAATATTACCAGACTTTGATTTAAAAATATTTTCCACTGTTGAATCAAAAGATTTTGCTTTAACCTCAATGACTTTTATTACATTATCTGTTTTAACTAAAATATCCGTTCTAATAAAAAGGTTTTCATGTAAAAAGGCTGCCTCATAAATAATGGACTTGGGTTTTTTAATTAAATCACGTGTTTTTTGTAATGAAGTAGCATAATCGTAATCTTCTATTAAAACGCCAGGACTATAGTATAGTCTAGATAATTCCTCAGCCTGAAACCCTCCATCAGCAAGAGCATCTAAAAATTCATTTTTATCCTCAGATGATTCATAATCAACGCTAAGCTTTATTGGGCATTCTAATCCCTTTTTAAATAATGTTTTTGTTAAAAATTTCAAGAAGTTTTTTTAAAAAAGTACATCATACTATTGTAATTAAATATATTGATTTGATATATAATTAATTAACTAATTTTATAAAAAGTGATTATCAAATATGAATAAATATAGTCATTTGAATAGAGTCCAAATGTTGGAAATTTGTAAAATTATTCATCCTGATACAATATGGGAATTTTTTCAGTATTTAGATAATGATGGAGAAGGTGGTGATGACTGTTTTGAATTTACTGCCAAAGACCAATCATGTATTCAATTTAATATTCACCAACCAGAAGATGATGAAATAAGGTGTTATCTAAGGGGGGATTGGGATAACGACGAAGTTCCTGAGGATAAAATTGATATGATTGATACATATCTAAGCTTAATTTGATTTATTAATAAAATACAATTATGATTAATAAGGTTGAAAATGTAATTAAAGAATTTTTCAATAAAGAAAAATTTAATCCCAAAACTTTTATGTCTAGTATGAATGAAGAAACTTATTATAACGAAGCAAATCTGCAACATGATCTTGCTTTGTATATTAAAGAAAATGAAGAAATAAATAATGATATTGAGCTTAGACTTGAATACCCTGTAACTAGATTATTCGATAATAATGATTTGATATTGTCTAAAAAGGAAATAGATATAATTATCAAGTTAAAAAAGAAAAAAAAAGATTTTGAGGATGAATTTTTAATTGTTGAGTTAAAATATCTGAAAAAAAGTGATGGAATACCACTTGCTTTATTAGGTTCGCTAAAGGATATTCTATTTTGTGAACAAATAAAATTTATAAATAGAAGGCATGATAATTATAAGAAAAGAAAACTCCATTTTATAACCATATTGCTTACAGATAAACTTAATTGGACATCAAATAAACATATTTACGGAACTTTCAAATTAATGGAAACTATCAATAAACCGAAGGTTAATTTTAATTTAAAAAAAGACTCAATTTGCTACTCAAATCCAATTAATATCATAAAAAAAGGTTTTAAAGACATAAAAGAAAGGATTGAGAAAAGCAAAGAATTGAAAGATTTTTATTCAGTTGGTGATAATAAAATAGTATTTAAAGAAGAGCATAAAATTTTTTGGAAAAAAATTAATGGAAAATGGTTGTATTACATTAATAAATTTTAATGGTTACTTACATTTTGATTTCTTGTAATATTTTTAATTTAAGGATTGGATTACAAAATCAATAAAATAAGTAAACCTATTAATTCTTCTAATTGGTTTTTTTTTTAGTTTAAACTAATTAAATTTATTTGAATGAGATACATTAAAATTATCAGCGGCTGGAAAAATCTTGAAACTAACTAATTAAAATATGGGAACTAAAAAGTTTGTCGAAATATTTAAATACACATTATTAGTAATCTCAGGATTTTTATCTCATGTATTCACCCTTTTTGCTACTTTAAAGTTTGAATTTGTGAAAGCAGAATTGGGTGGATTTGTGGCTTATTTTGGTGTAACAATTGAAGCACTTTTAATAGCGACCATTTTCTTTATTTTTTATCCTAAGTACGCAATCGGCGATACAAAACAGATAGAGAAAAAGGGCTACAGCAAGTGGAATAATATAAATTGGATTGCTATTGGAGGCCTTCTAGGCTATATATATGTAGTGCAAAGAAGAAGTAATTCAGCAAAATACTTAGCAATTTTAATCGATAAACTAGATAAAAACATCATTCCATCTAGCGAACTAATGAAAGATTCTGGGTTTAGTAGCAAACATCCGCTTTGGAATAAATATTTAGAATTAAAGTCAAATAAAGTTGATGCAGATAAAAAATTAGCTGAAAAAAGAAAAAGAAAAGCTGAAGAAACCAAGAAGAGAAAAGCAGAAGAAAAGGAAAAAAGAGAGGAAGAAAAAAAGAATAGGCTATTGGCATTTAAGAAAAAATATGGTGAAGATGCAACTAGAGCATTAGCTGGAAAGATATGGGTTAACATGTCTTTTGAACTATATAGACAGGCTCAAGTGATACGGCCAAAAGGTAGAAAATTTGGTAAAAAATTTGAAAATGTAGTTAATGGCGAGGAAAGGCATAAATACCGATTTGACCCTTATGAAAATAGACAGGGTAAAACATCCTACAACTTCGAGGTTGATACAAAAGATGGATTAATTACCGGATGGAAAGAATTGTAAATTTGTAAATTTAAATTATGAAAAGTAATAAAAAATATGTTAAGTGGGTTATTCTTTGGGGTATATTATTTTGGGTACCTTTTATAGCTGGAGCTAATGAACAAGAACTTCCAGCATTACCAATTGTAACTATTGGATCATTATTCGGAATAATAGCATTCACAATGAATGACAAAGGTCATGGAAAAATTAATAATTTATTTTGGGGAGCCTTTGCAAATATAGCAGGATTGATATACGTAGGGTCCAGAGGTTATAAGAAGGGGTCTAGTGCTTACAAACAAAAAGTAAATGCAGAAAAAGAAAGAAGAAATCAATTAGCAAAACAACATGCAAAACAAAAAGCTGCAATTAGAAATGCAGAAATTGAAAGAAAGAAACAATATACTAAAGCAGCTACAGGATTAAAGAAGAAATATGGCAATGAGGATGCAACTAGAGCATTAGCTGGAAAGATATGGGTTAATATGCCATTTGAATTATATAGAGAGGCTCAAGCGATACGACCAGAAGGAAGGAAATTTGGTAAAAAATTTGAGAATGTAGTTAATGGCGAGGAGAGACATAAATACCGATTTGACCCATATGAAAATAGACAGGGTAAAACTTCTTACAATTATGAGATTGATACAAAAGCTGGATTAATTACAGGGTGGAAAAACCTTGAAGATAATTAATGTAATTATGATGTTGAAATTAATTTTTTAGCCTCTTCAATTAGTCTGATCTCAGTTTTTGTGAATTTTTTTTCTAATTTTTCTAGTTTTTTTAATGAGTCACTAATCAATTTTGAACCTTTGATTGATTTATTATAAACTAAATTTATTCCTTTCTCAAGCTGACTCAAGTTATATAATTTAGGGAATGTGTAGTAGTAATCAGATGCTTTATCAATCATTTCAATTGCTGCCTTATATTTTTTTTGCATTGATAAACATCTTGCGTGATTTAAAATACATTGGCCATAGCCAATTATGGTAAGTCTCTCTCTTCCTGATCGTGTATAAAATAATTCTTTTGGATCTTTAGAAAGTGGTACTAGCTCACCATTTATGAAATCCCACTTAGGAGGTACTCTTTCTATATAATTTTTTTTGTGGAAATCTAATGCTTTCAAGGTATAATCTAAAGCATTTTTAAATGATTTCTTTTTTAAATATAAACTTGAAAGTTTTTGATAACGTTGTGCTAGCTGAGAGTGGCTAACATTTAGACTTAAACTTAATGATTGTTTAGTTTCATCATCAAATTCCTCAAAATCTTTTCTTTTAGATAAATAATAATTGATTGCCTTATTCCAAATAGTTATACAATCATTAAAAAAATCAGGACAATTTGGTGTATGTTCTGTATGCCACTCTAAATCATTAGCAATATTTACACATGCTTTATCAAACTCACTAGATTCTTCACCAAAATCAGTTTTTAATCTGTTTAAATAATCTAATTGTAGATTTTTATATGTTTTTAAATCTTGCTTCTGAAGATAATATAGTTTTTCTGCATCTAAAAACCACATTGAAGCTTTATTAACAGAGCCTTTGTCTAAAATTTTGGCTAAGAATTTTTTTGCATCTTCAAAGTTTTTTTCAGCAATTTCTGGGTTTTGATTAATATACAATTTACCGGGTCTTAAAACACCATTATTAAAATTATAATAGGTTTCTTTTTTAAAGCCTTTACATTTACTGAGAATAAACTTTATAAAAGTTAATACCCAGGCTTCATTGATTTTACCATCATTTTTCAACCTTTGATTATATAGCTTAAATACTTCGTTTGATTTTACACCGTCTTTAAAGTTTAGATGACAATAATTCAGATAACTATTAACACAGTCATATAAAAACTTCGGATTTTGATCTTTTAAACTATCAATTAGAGACTTATATTTATCAAATAATTCATCAATTTTTTCTTGAGATTCACCAACAGTTCTAGCAGCCTTTTCAATTTCCCATAGTTTTTGTTCCCTAACTGCTAATTTGTGGAACTTTGTAGATTTTAATTGGTCAACAGCATATTCAAACATTACTTTTTGTCCTTCTTCTATTTCTTTTTGTCTTTTTTCATATTCTCCAGAAATAATCATTTCGACTTCATCATCAAGAGACAAATTTATTTTTCCAAGATCTTTAATAAAATAAATTAGAGATAGGCCGTTTAACTTGGTTGGAAATTTGCTAAGCGTATTAGTAAAGCTATTGAAATTATTGCCTGAAAATCCAACCCTGGTTGTAGTTACAACAGAAGTTGATGAAGTATCCATAATTTCACCATTTAAAATAATCAGTAACCTTAAATCATTTGATAGCTGATCAGTATTAATTCCAGGCGGAAGAGGGATTTTAGACTTTCTTTTTTCTTCCTCAGCTAGTTCATCTAATATTTTAGTCTTTTCAGCAAATGAAAAATTAATATCATCAGCAATTATTCTTAGTTTTTTTACTAAATCTGAAAGCTCATTAAATTTTTTCTTGTTAAGTAAATTTGCAAAAGCATCAAGTTTTCCTAATTTTTTTAAATATAAATACCTACATATAAGATCTAAAATTAGTTTATTGCAATTTACTCTGTAATGTTCTATTGAGCCAAGTGTAAGCATTCTCCTGATTACTTTTAGTACGTCTTCGGTATCGTATTTTTCTGGATTTTTAATTATATCCGATTGTAATTCTAGATATCTTTTATTATACTCAATAATTATTTGTTTTTCTCCTTCATCTTTTATTGAGGCGTCTTTAAAATATGATTTCAATGCACTAACAATTCTTCTGTCTTTGAACTCATAAAAATTATCTTGGCTGGATACATCAATTAGAAGATTTTTATTTACGGCATTTTCTAAGAAATCAAGTACATCTAGTAGTTTATAGCCCCATACCTGAGCAAGAATATCTGCGTCAAATTTATTTCCTATGACTGATGCGCTTTCAAGTATTCTCCTCCACTTAGGGTCGAAGGTTTCAAAAATGGTGTGATAATAACTATCAACATCCTCGTCTGGGGGCAGTGATTCAATATCCACTGTCTTTGTTAAGAGATATCCATCGGGTGAATATTTAAGTGAACCATCTGAAATCCAAGACTCTAAAACTTTAAAAATATACAAAGGGGTTAATCTTCCATTTTCTGTTTCGGATTTTAATTTTTCATCTAATTCATTAAATAAAGTATTAATTTGATTCATTGAACTAGTGGCAATTCTAAACTTATTTTTTTCAGTGCTTAAATTTTTAACAAAGTCCGTAAGGTTAAATGAATTGGTGTCCAACAAATCCATAATGTGAAATGGATTATTGGTTTCTTGATTTAAATTATCTAACTCCGTTCTAAGTTTTTCATAGTTCAACCCACGAAATAATCCTTTTATTTCTGATCGAACTGAAATTAAAATACAAAGGTTTTTTCTTAAAAATGTATTTCTATTTACAGTCTTTATAAAATGCTTAAGTAATGTTAATGTTTCTGGATCAATCCAGTGAATATCCTCCATTATAAATAAAACTTTTTTATTTATAATTGTCAGTTTATCCAGTATCTCAAGTGAAATTTCATTCATCGTTTTTTCTGAACTATTATTGAAATCTGAAAAATTAATTGGGATTCCTGCCTTGTCACTTGCAATATTTATAATACCCTTTGTAATTTTATCTGTTGATTCTGTTCTACTATTCCAATCTTCACCGATCAAACCACTAAAAGCCTCTAAAAAAGGCTCAAACGAAACTTTATTTTCATCTTGAATCTCATCACAATCACCAATAAAAACTTTCCAATTATTTTTCTCGAAAGATTTTATAGCTTGATTTAAGCTTCTTGTTTTACCAATCCCCATAGGACCATTTACTAACATTATATTCAAATCATCTGTCATATTCTGATCAACAGTTTTATAAATTGAATTATTTGGATTCATAACGCTTTTAATATATGGTACGTTAAGAATTGTACTTTCAACAGAATTTTTTGATCTTTTTTCGAATAATTTATCAAGAAAATTATCTAATAAATTATTGATTATTGAAATTGGTGCTATAATTATAAAACTCAAAAATAAATTTTGAATTGAAAGTTCAAAAATTATTATTCTATTAAAGATTATCAGTGCTATTAAGCCAAGAGTTAATCCTATAATTGCTTGGCTCCTCTTGTATGTGTTTCTAGTTTTTATTCCATATTGATAATATGATTTACCAAGTAAATTACCAATCAAAAGGGTTATAAATATTAGAAGTATATTAATTAAAAAAGGATATGTTTCATATTGAATAAAGTAAAAAATAAAAATTGGAAAGTATGTAGCGTACAAACAAGAATTAGCAAAAAAAGTATAACCTAAGGATGTATGAAAACCGTCAATATTTAATCTGTTAACAATAAACAAATTAATAACAATTGGTAAGAAACTCATTAAAATTGTTAGTGATACAATCCATAGCTTGAAGGATAATTCACCTATGTCAGTATCTGATCTGGGTATAATGTATGAGGATATATAGATCATTAAAAATGATAAAATAATTGGGACAAGAAAATATAATGCCACGTACTTAAGCTTATTTAATACTGAAACCAATAATTCAATATTCGAGTCTTTTGAAGAAAGAAAAATATTTTTTCTATTTATAAAAATTAATGATAGACCATAAGCAAATGAAACAAAAATTATTGCCAAAAATAAAACAACCAGAAGCTCTAAAATTAAAGGCAAGCTAGTTTTATCCACGCTAAAACCTCGAGTAAAAACTGATGCTTTTAAACCCTCATTTTTTTCATATATTTTAAAATCAGTATTTGCTAGCCAAATTTTGTTTTCAATTATATCAAGGTTATTCACTGTAAAAATTCCAAGTCGATCTAAGTTTAAATATTTCATCAATCGATTAATACTATTTTCATTTAATGAACCATTTACCAACTCTTTTGCATCATCATATCCAATTATATCATTTAGCAACTCAGGTGAAATAATAAAATGTTTGGTATTTGAAATTAATGTCTGATTAATAATTTCGAATGTTTCTTCATCACAATTTTCCTTTATGATTATAGAATTAATTCTGTATTCAGATAATGGAGCATTACCTAAAAATTTATATTTGGATTCTAGAAGTTTTGAGAGAGCATCATCAAAAGCATACTCAACAGGTGGATCTATAAACCCAAAGTATTCTGGTAGTCCTGAATAAAAGTCAAAAAATTCAATTTTACTTATTACATCGTTACTAATTGCATTTTTAGTAAGTAATAGAGATTTTTCAATCTCAGATGCAAATCTGTTAGTGTTATCATATTTTTTTATAGAATCAATATATTTTAAAGATAGATTTAGAAAATACTCATTATTAAAAGTCTGTCTTGAAATATATCTCAGAGAATTTACATGTCTTTTAAATCTTTCAATCTTGACTGAGTCATTTTCAAAAGTCACATGATTTTCTGATGAGAATAAAAACATGGAAAAGGACAAAAACAAAAAATAATAAACCAGGTTTTTTTTCAAAATATAATTGTTGTACAACTAAAATTAAAATAAATAAACAATTTAGCAAGTATTGAATCTTACAATAATTTTATGATGTACAACTAATTAATAGATGATTTATTACCAAATTCCAATTATTATTCTATTTTTAATTATCTATTAAATATTAATCAATGAAAAAATATAGATTAGAAATTTATGGCTGGATGATGAACGCAAGTGCACACTCAATCGGTGAAAAGGATCTAGATTCAGTTAGTAATATTTTGTCAGATAATGCTGAAAATACTTGGGAATTGTACGACTATTTTACTGACAGCATTAGAGATATTCATGAGCCCGATCTTTTTAGAAATGAAAAACCATTTTGGTACGATGATGATACTAAGTTTTTTTTATTTGATGCAAATACTGAATTACATGATAATGAATCAAAACCAATCAAAGAGTGGAGCTTAAAAGAATGTTCTGCACATTATGATATTGATGAGGATTTTGATGATTACACCAACATCGTTTGTTTTCCTGGTAAAACACCAGTTGACGAACTTTCAAAAAAATATGCAGATCCACCATATGATTATGATATTGCCAACAATATAGTTCTGCATATCTCAGAGGGTAAAGGTGGCTTGTTCTATTTTGAGTTTGAAAGTGATGAGGAAATAAAACCTAAAGATTTTTCTGTAGCAGCTGGATGTATTGAAAGTCCAAATGGTGATTGGGATTTCTGTGATAAATTTTTTTATAAAGGAAAGGAACTAGAAATTATTGATTATTTAGATAATTCCGGAAAAGCTACACACGCATACATATTCAGAAAAGATGAATTATAAAAATGTTAACTTATATAAAAACTAAAATATTTAACCATGGAAAATATTATGAAATTTTTTAAAGAAACTTATGAATTAGACAGTTCCATCCCTATGGATCAAGATGATCCCTTAGTTATTTCTATGCAAAATGAATTTAAAGGATTATTAGAAGAAAATGGTTACACTGTGAGGGATGCGTATTCTGAGTATGATGAATATATCAATTCAATGTCTTTTGATTTAGAAAATAATAAAGAAATAAGAATAACTCATGATGATGATGGAATTCCATGTATAGATATCGTTATCGATCGAGATATTATTTTTACGGTAAGACCAAAAGAAGAAGTTGATTTACATAATTTTGTCAGAGATTTAGGCAATCACTAATTATGATAGGAAGATTTTGTAAATTTTAAAGTTCCTGATTTGTGTTTTGAAAACCAAGATGATATTTGGGAATAAATTAAAAACTAATAAAATATTAAACTTATGAAAATATATGGTAAAAAAACTGTTATTACTGATTGTGAGTGGGAACTTGAAGACCAACCAGACCTAAAAAAAAAATTAGAATCAATGGATGATTATGAACTCATTGACTTTTTAAATTCTAATGGTAAATATGAGGATACAGGTGAAGATGAACTTAGTTTTGAAGTAGACTATATTGGTGACGATTGGAAAGATTAATTCATTAGGTTAACTAATTTATAACACACTTTAATTTGTTCTATCATAAAAACGATGTCATTTGAAAATTTTTTTATTTGTGTAAAGAATGGTAT
>CACCYT010000008.1 GCA_902550325.1 uncultured Bacteroidota bacterium
AAGATTTTAATTCAGAGCTTAAATTTACTTTTAGCCAATCCCCAACAGGGACTTCAAATCCTTTTTTAGATTTATTTAAAAAATTTTTAGGAAAATATTTTTTAAATGCTTCTTTTAAAATATGCTTTTTATCGAAGCCATTAACCAAATACTTTTCAGGTAATTGATTTGTGAAATCCCATAATTTTTTATTTAAAAATGGTGCTCTACACTCTAATGAGGCAAACATACTTGTTCTATCAACTTTTACTAACATATCACCTTCTAAACTGATCAGTTTATCAATTTTTCTAAAGTCTGTAATTGTTTTTTTATCATGCTTGATTATTTCCTTGAAATAGCCTAATGAGTTAGGATTATAAAAATTTTTATTAAAAAATTGACTTAATTCCTTCTCCCTGAAAGCTAAAGAGATTATATTGTAATAATAGTCATGATTATAATCAACAGAATTTAATAACTTATTTAATTTATGACTATATCCCCTGGAGTCATCTTTAATTTTTAAAAGATAATTTAACAGGCCTAAACTGTAATCGTGAATTTTTTTTGGAAATATTCCAGTATATAACTTATTAAGGTGTCCTACATAATATTTATTATAACCTCCAAAAACTTCATCACCACCATCTCCAGTAAGAGCAACTTTAACATAATTTTTTGTTTTTTTTGAAACTAAACTTGTTGCTAGGGCAGATGAATCTGCAAAAGGCTCATCAAAGTTTAGAATAATTTCATCGAGATTATTTTCCACCATTTTTTCAGAAATAATAAATTCATGGTGGTTACTATTAATTAATTTTGAAACTAACCTAGATTTATCAGACTCATCAAAGGATTTTTTATTAAATCCTATAGAAAAAGTATCGATTTTTTCAGAATTCTGATTAGCTAGACATAAAGTAACAATTGAAGAATCCACCCCACCAGATAAAAAAGTTCCAAGTGGCACATCAGAAATTGACCTACTTTCAATACTTTCATTAACTAGATCATGAGTCATTTTGATTGCTTCATATTTATTAGGAATTAAAAACTTATTCTTTGTTCTCTTGATTTTGGTAATTGTTAAGTTATTTGTCTTAAGATCTAACTCTATCAGTTTATTGGGCTCTAGTTTTTTAACTCCATCATATATTGTAAAAGGTGCTGGTATATAAGTTAACTGAAAAAACAAACAAAGACCATTCAAATCGATTTGTGGTTTTTTTTTCAACACAGATAATAAAGATTTTAATTCAGAGGCCCAAATGAATTTACCGTCACATTGATGGAAGTATAATGGTTTTTCTCCAAAGTAGTCACGAGCAATAAAAAGTTTATCAATATTCTTGTCATATATACTAAAAGCATACATACCATCAAGTTTTCCAAAGGAATCAGGCCCCTCACTTTCATACAATTTTAATATTACCTCTGTATCTGAATTTGTTTTAAATGTATATCCTTTATCAATTAATTCTTTTTTTAATTTTTTGAAATTATATATCTCTCCGTTAAAAACTATAATTTTTGATTTGTCATCTGAAAATATTGGCTGACTTCCATTTTTTAGGTCAATAATTGAAAGTCTTCTCATCCCCATGGCTACTTTATATTTTTTACCACTGTTAATGTATTCTCCTGCTGAGTCGGGACCTCTATGAATAATTTTATTATTCATTTTTTTTATCTCAACAGTTAAATCTGTTGATTGTTTTATCGAAAATATCCCGTTAATTCCACACATCTAATTCCATAAATTAATTTTAGCTCTAGTCATTATTATTATTTTTTATATACCATTCTACATACATTTCAATACCCTGCTCCAGCGTATACGAGGGGCTATAATTCAATAATTTATTTGCTTTTTCCATTGAAGCTAGTGAATGAGGGATATCACCTAATCTTTCTGGTCCAAATTTGACCTCAACTTGGGAAATAAGTGGGTCATGTTTTGACAAGTATTTTTTTAGAAGTAAGAACATTTCAATTAAGCTGGTTCTTTCTCCAACAGCAGTATTATAAACTTGGTTAATTGCAATCTTATCATCTGTTGTTAATGCTAAAATATTCATTTGTATAACATTATTTATAAAAGTAAAATCTCTCGAAAAACTACCATCTCCATTAATTACTGGAGACTCATAATTAGTTAGTTTTTTAATAAATAATGGAATAACAGCTGCATATGGTCCATTAGGATTTTGTTTAGGTCCAAAAACATTGAAGTATCTCAAGCCAATTGTATCTAAATTATAATTCAAATTAAAATTTTCAGCATATAATTCATTAACATACTTAGTTATTGCATATGGCGATAGAGGTTTCCCTATTTGATTTTCAATTTTAGGTAAGGAATAGGAATCTCCATATGTTGAACTACTTGCTGCATAAATAAAACGTTCTATTTTAGATTCGTGAGCTGCAACTAACATGTTTAAAAAACCCCCAATGTTGACATCATTTGTTGTAATTGGATCAGTAATTGACCTAGGTACTGAACCTAGAGCGGCTTGATGTAGGATATAATTTTGATTTTTAGAAGCTCTTTTACAAGTATTTAAGTCCCTGATATCTCCTTCAATTAAATTAAAGTTTTTGCTGTCAACAAAATCTAACAGGTTATTTTTTGAACCAGTTGAAAAATTATCTAGACAAGTGACATGAACACCAAGTTTAAGCAAGGATTCGCATAAATTTGAACCAATAAAACCTGCTCCTCCTGTGACAAGTATTTTTTTTCCTTTTAATTTTTTTGTCATGACCCTACAAGGTTCAAATTTTCATGCGGGCGATAAATAGTTAAATCTTTATCTATTCACTTACTGCTCGACCTTTGTCTTTTTCCCAATCTTTCTCAGGTCTAACATCAAGATTAGTTTTCCATCCTCCGATGATAGTATTCAAGTCAATTCCCTTATTCTTTGCAAACTTAATTAAAGCATTTACATCTTTAGGAAAACAAGTTCCACCATAACCTAACTTTCCATCATGGCCAGGAACATGCAAGTGACTGTCACCAATTCTGTGATCGGCAGCAAAACCGTTGAGAGCATCAATCCAATTGGCACCAATTTTATTTGACAAAAGTTTATATTCATTCATCATAGATACCTTTGTCGCAAAAAAAGTATTATTCATATATTTAATGAGCTCGGCAGTTGTTGAGTCAGTTTTAATAATATTTCTGTTCATAAATCTATTCTCAAATAAATCCTTTACTTTTTCTGTTAAAATTTCATCTCCACCAAGTATGACCCTAGCTTGAGTTAACATATCAAGCTTAGCCGTTCTTTCAGTTAAAAATTCAGGGGAAAAAATTATTTTTAAATTTTTAAACTTCTTACATAATTCAGTAGTTGTTCCGGGCAATATTGTCGATTTTATGATATAAATTGGTCCAGAAAATGCATTTTGAAAAACAGATTCTATATATGAAGAGTCTTGTTTACCATCTCTTTTCATGGGTGTAGGAACGCAAACAAAAATAAAATCACATTGTTTTAGATCTTCTAATTTGTGTGTTGATTTTAATGGATCAATATCAAATATCATTATATCATTCGTTGAGGAAAAAGTAAAAGCCTGGGCTTCTCCAACAAATCCATTTCCAATGATGCCTACTTTAAATTTTTTCATTTTTTAGTATTTATACGTGTCATTCTTAAATGGTCCATCTACATTAACTCCAATATAATTTGCTTGATCAGCAGACAAACTTTCCAGCTCAACACCTAACTTTTCAAGATGTAACATAGCCACTTTCTCATCTAAATATTTAGGTAGAATATAAACCTTATTTTCATAATTTCGGTGATTCTTCCATAATTCTAGCTGTGCTAAAACTTGGTTAGTAAATGAATTGCTCATTACAAAGCTAGGATGACCAGTAGCGCAACCTAGGTTTACAAGTCTTCCTTCCGCTAGTACTATTATCTCATTTTTACTGATTTTATACTTATCGACTTGGGGTTTGATTTCTTCTTTAGTATTTCCATATTGTGAATTGAGCCAGTTCATATCTATCTCATTATCAAAGTGACCAATATTACAAACTATTGCCTTGTCCTTCATTTTCATAAAGTGTTCTTCTTTAACAATATCTTTATTTCCGGTTGCGGTAACGATGATATCCATTTCCTCAACTACACTTGATAATTTTTTTACTTCGAAGCCATCCATAGCTGCTTGTAAAGCACAAATTGGATCAATTTCTGTTACCGTTACTAAACACTTAGCAGAATCAAAAGATGCAGCAGTTCCTTTACCAACATCTCCATATCCACAAACAACAACTCTCTTACCAGCTAGCATAGTATCTGTAGATCTACGTATTGCATCAACTGCAGATTCTCTGCAGCCATATTTATTATCAAATTTTGCTTTAGTAACAGAGTCATTTACATTAATGGCTGGTAAGGGAAGAGTGTTATTTTTCTCCCTTTCGTACAATCTTAAAACACCTGTAGTTGTTTCCTCTGTTATTCCTTTGATTCCACTGATCAGTTCAGGGTATTTATCTAAAATCATATTTGTCAAGTCACCACCATCATCAAGTATCATATTTAATGGCTTTCTGTCATCTCCAAAAAATATTGTTTGCTCAATGCACCAATCAAACTCCTGTTCTGACATTCCTTTCCAAGCATAGACAGGAATCCCGGCTTTTGCTATTGCTGCTGCAGCATGATCCTGGGTTGAAAAAATATTACAAGAACTCCACGTTACATCAGCACCTAACTCCACAAGTGTTTCAATCAGAACAGCTGTCTGTATTGTCATGTGTAAGCAACCTGCGATTCTAGCACCTTTTAAAGGCTTAGTGCTTGCGTATTCTTTCCTTAATGACATTAAACCAGGCATTTCTGACTCTGCTAGTGAAATTTCCTTACGCCCCCATTCAGCAAGAGATAAATCTTTAACTTTAAATTTTGGTTTTGTCATTGAGTCAATTTTACTTTTCATTTTTAAAATAATTTTTAAATTTTTTGGATAGTAAATCTACATAATCTAATTTTTCCCACGTAAATAATTCAACACTTATTTCCTTTTTGATATTATTTTCACATATCATACTTTTAATCACCTTTTCTGAATCTCTGCCCATATGTCCATACGAAGAAGACTCAGTATAAATAGGTTGTTTCAGTTCCAATCTTTCAATTATAAAGTATGGTCTAAGATCAAAGATTTTATATATTTCCTCAGAAAGCTTTTCATCAGAAATAGACAATTTAGATGTGTTATATGTATTTACATATAAACTTAGTGGTTCAGCTTTTCCAATTGCATAACTAATCTGAATAAGACATTCTTTTGCAATATTTGCTGCAATAATATTTTTGGCGATATGCCTTGCAGCATATGCAGCGCTTCTATCAACCTTCGATGGATCTTTACCTGAGAAAGAACCTCCACCATGGGCACCCTTTCCACCGTAAGTGTCCACAATTATTTTTCTTCCAGTTAATCCTGTATCCCCATTCGGTCCACCTATAACAAACTTCCCTGTAGGGTTAATAAAATATTCGATTTTATTATCACTTAAAATATTTTTAAACTCAGGATATTTTGTTAAAATTCTAGGCAAAACAATTTCTTTTATATCGATTTTAATTCTACTTAACATTTTTGCCTCATCATCGAATTCATCATGTTGAGTGGAAATTACTATTGATTTGATTTTTTTTGGAATATTGGGCTTTTCATATTCAACTGTGACTTGACATTTTGAATCGGGTCTCAAATACTTAATTTTATTACTTTCTTTTCTTAATAAAGCTAATTCTTTAAGAATTTTGTGAGATAAATCTAATCCAATAGGAATAAAATTTTTTGTTTCGTTAGTAGCATATCCGAACATTATTCCCTGATCACCTGCACCTTGATCCTCAGGACTAATTCTTTCTACTCCTCTTGATATATCCTCCGATTGTTCATTAATGTAGGTAAGTATTCCACAAGATTTGTAATCAAACATCAATTCACTATTATCGTAACCAATTTTTTTAATTTGTTCTCTAACTACTTTTTGAATATCTACATAGGCGGATGATTTTATTTCACCTGAAACTATTACCTGTCCTGTGGTTACCATAACTTCACATGCAACCTTAGAGTTTTCATCAATTGCTAAAAAATGTATCTAAAATTGCATCGCTAATTTGATCTGCAATTTTATCTGGGTGACCCTCACTTACAGATTCTGATGTAAAAAAATAATTCATTTTTGAGGTGCAAATATAGGTAATACCGTGTAATTAAATAACTTAGCAGTTCGTGAAAGGTATCATTTTAGCAGGTGGAAGTGGAACAAGGTTATATCCACTCACTAAAGGTCAGTCAAAACAACTTTTAGCTATTCATGATAAGCCGATGATTTACTATCCATTGTCTGTCTTGATGCTTGCGGGTATTAAAGAAATTTTAATAATATCCACGCCAAGGGATTTGCCAAACTTTCAAAGACTTCTTGGAACAGGGTCAAGCATTGGAATTAAATTGCAATATGCTGAGCAAGAAAAGCCAAAAGGTATAGCTGAGGCATTTATTATTGGTGAAAAATTTATTGATAATGATCCTGTATGTTTGATACTCGGCGATAATATTTTTTATGGCAGTGGTTTTACTAAAATTCTTCAAAATAGTGTATCTGAATTAATTGAAAATAAGAAAGCTAAAGTCTTTGGTTTTTATGTAAAAAATCCATCTAGATACGGAGTTGTTGAATATATTGAGGATAACGTAATTTCTATTGAAGAAAAACCTTTAAAACCAAAGAGCAATTATGCAGTTGTAGGATTGTATTTTTATCCTCCTAATGTAGTGGAAATTGCAAAAAAAATTAAACCAAGTCAAAGGGGTGAGCTTGAAATAACATCCATTAATACAGAGTATCTTAAAGAAGAACAATTGAAAGTAGAATTGTTAGACAAAAGCTTTACATGGCTAGATTCAGGAACTCATGAGTCCATGCTTGAAGCATCTAATTTTATCCATACAATTGAAAAAAGAACAGGTCTTAAAATTGCGTGTGTGGAAGAAATTGCGTTTAAATTGGGTTATATAAATAGTGAGCAATTCGAAGAATTAATTAAATCAATTGGTAAAAACCAATATGGTAGTTATTTAGAAAGTATCTTAAATGGAATTTGAAAAATTTGATATTGAAGGTCCTGTTCTCTGTAAACCAAAAATCATAAAGGACGAAAGAGGATTTTTTGCAGAAATTTTTAGAAAAGATCTTCTCGAAGATTTCTTAAATGAAAAATTTAATTTTTGTCAAAGCAATTTGTCAAAAAGTAAAAAAGGTGTTTTGAGAGGGCTTCATTTTCAAACTTATCCCTATGCTCAAACAAAACTAGTTAGTGTTTCCAAAGGTGAAATTTTAGATTTGATTGTTGATATTAGAAAGGGATCAAAGACATACGGTAAAGGAATACAAATTATTTTAAATGATACAAAACATTACCAGTTATTAGTTCCTGTTGGGTTTGCTCACGGTTTTTTGGTATTAAGTGATACTGCAGAAGTTCATTATAAAGTAGATAACTATTACAACAAGGATTGTGATCACGGAATAAATTCACTTGATCCAAAACTTAATTTTGATCTTGAATCTTACTGTAATAAAATTATAAGGAGTAAAAAGGATTCTATTTCTCCAAATCTTGAGGAATCACCTAAATTTAGATTTCATCAATGATAACACTTGTTACTGGGTCAAATGGACAGTTGGGTAAAACAATCCAATCTACCGTAAAAAATAAGTCCGAATTTATCTTTACTGATATTAATAGCTTAGATATAACCAAAAAAGAGAAAATTGAATCAGTTATTATAAGCCACGACATAAACTGTATTATTAACTGCGCAGCCTACACTGATGTTGATGGTGCTGAAATCGAAAAGGAAAAAGCTGATGCATTAAACAGCAATGCTATTAAAAATTTAGTCGAGATTTCTGAAAGTTATAAACTAAGATTGATTCATATATCAACAGACTATGTATATAATGGAATTAATAAATCAGCAATTTCAGAATATGATTATGTTAATCCCCTAAATTACTATGGGGTTTCAAAATTAAATGGTGAAAAACATATAGAAAATTCAATTTCGGAATCAATTGTAATTAGAACATCATGGCTTTATTCATCATTCGGAAAAAATTTTGTTAAAACTATTATTGAGAAATCAACAGATAAAGATTCATTAAAAATTGTTGGAGATCAATACGGATGTCCAACTAATGCTTATGATTTAGCCAATGCCATAATACAAATTATAAAATCCAAAGACAGAGTTGATAAAGAGTCTAAAATTTATAATTTTTCAAACCTTGGCCATACATCGTGGTTTGAATTTGCAAAAGTTATATTAAAAGAGATTAATATTAATTGCCATTTGGAAGAAATTAAAACAAATGAAATTAGTCAATTGTCTAAAAGACCTAAATTTGCAATTACTAATAAAACAAAAATAATATCAGCTTTTAATTTAAAAATACCACATTGGAAAGAATCTCTGATGAAATTTCTAAAAAAGATTTAATGAAGAAAATTTTAATAACAGGTGGAGCTGGATTCATTGGGGCACACGTCGTTAAACACTTCGTGAAAGAATATTCAGAATATCAGATAATCAACCTTGATTGTTTAACATATGCTGCAGAACCAAAAAACCTCGCTGATATTGAATCTTTCGAAAATTATAAATTTTTAAAAATTAATATCAATAATGCTAAAGATGTTGATAATGTCTTTAAAAAATACGATATAACACATGTAATCCATTTGGCTGCTGAATCACATGTTGACAGATCAATTGAGAACTCAATGGATTTTGCTTTAACTAATGTGGTTGGCACTGTTAACTTGTTAAATGCAGCTAAAAATAATTGGATTGATGAAAGAGATCATTTATTTTATCACATTTCTACTGACGAAGTGTACGGATCGTTGGGCTTAAATGGATCTTTTAAAGAAACTACAAAGTATGATCCTAAGTCGCCGTATTCAGCATCAAAAGCATCTTCCGATCATTTTGTAAGATCTTATTTTAATACTCATAATCTTCCAGTAGTTATTTCTAATTGCTCTAACAATTATGGACAATATCAAAATGAAGAGAAATTCATACCAACTGTTATAAAATCATTAATCGAGAGAAAGCCTATTCCAATTTATGGTAAGGGTAAAAACATCAGAGATTGGTTATATGTACACGATCATGTTTTGGCAATTGAAAAGATTTTTAATAAGGGGCGTATTGGGGAAACTTATAATGTAGGTGGTGGATATGAAATATCAAATTTAGATTTAGTTTATAAAATTATAGAAATATATGTTGATTTATATCCAAACGATTTCAATTATGATGATCTAATATCTTTCGTAGATGATAGAAAAGGTCATGATTTTAGATATTCTATAGATTCGAGTAAGATACAATCTGAACTCGATTGGTCACCAAAAATGAAATTTGAAGAGGGAATAAAAAAAACCATCAATTGGTTTAAAAATAAAAATTAATATTTTTTATTTTTTTTGTAAGGTTTGAAATTATAATTTATCATTAAACCGCCCCTATATGCCACAAATTCACCACTCCTGTTAAATGTTCTCCAATTGTCCCTAATATCAGTTCTAACATCCTCTCTGTATGCCTTATAGTTTGCCATTGAGTACCCACCACCAATAAAAGCTTCCAAAGATATTCTCTGACTAAGTCTTTTTTTGTATCCAATAGTTAGTCCATAAAAAGCAACCCTTCCAGATTGATACGTGTCATTATTATAATTTCCTCCACCATAAGTATCATAAATGACAGCAAAACTTGGTTTTTTTAAAGTAAACATTCCATAACCTATGTGTGGGCCAATAAATAGACCACTTAAATCATTTCTTTTATAAAACCTGTATTCTAAAAATGTTTGGTTAATGTGCAAAGGAGTTTTTGAATTGTTTAATTTATTCCAAAAAGATGCTAAAACATCTAACTGTAAGCTGTTTTTTTCACCGGTTTGGATTTCTACTCCAACGTTTGGTATCAAACCCAATGATGTCAAAACATTTGCTTTAGCTTCTAACTGGGGGTAAAGTTCGAATGCGAAAAATACAAGCATTAAAACTATCCCGTATTTTTTAATTTTTTTCAAATTAAATTGAATTAAAAAAGGATGTTACTGAGTCAATTACCTTATCCTGTTGAGAATTTTCCTTTTCAGAGTGTATTGGAAGTGAAAAAACAGAACTACATAATTTTTCAATATTTTCAATGGAATAATTTTCAGGAACATAACGTGAAAATGCTTCTTGCTTGTAAAGGGGTACAGGATAATAAATCATAGCAGGAATTTCTTTTTCGGTTAAGTGTCTAATTAATTTATCTCTGTATTTAGGAGATGTTTTTAAGGTGTATTGATGAAAAACATGAGTTGAATTTGAGGATCTGTAAGGTACGTTTAAATGTTCTATATCACCAAAGCCAATGTCATAAGTCTTAGCCATTTTTTCCCTGTTTGAATTGTACTGATCTAAATATTTTAATTTAACATTTAGTATTGCAGCCTGGATAGAATCAAGTCTAGAATTACAGCCTGTTACTTTGTGGTAATACCTTTTATTTTGACCGTGATTTGCAACCATTTTCATTTTTTCTGCGAGATTATCATCATTGGTAAACATAGCCCCACCATCTCCATAACAACCTAAATTTTTTGATGGAAAAAAAGATGTCGTTCCAATATGACCAATGGTGCCTGTTTTTTTAATTTGACCATTTGAAAATTTATAATTGGCACCAATTGCTTGAGCATTATCCTCAATAACAAATAAATCATGCTTTTTAGCTAAAATTAAAATCTCCTCCATATTTGCAGATTGACCAAATAAATGTACTGGAACAATAGCTTTAGTTCTTGTAGTGATTAAAGGTTCAATGTGATCAACACGCATATTAAAAGTGTTTTCATCAACATTAGCCATTACTGGTTTTAGTCCCAATAATGCAACAACCTCAGCCGTTGCAACATATGTAAACGATGGGCAAATAACCTCATCACCTTGTTTTAAATTACAGGACATTAAAGCAATTTGTAGTGCATCTGTTCCATTCGCACATGGGATTACGTGTTTACAACCTAAGTATTTAGAAAGATTTGATGAAAACTCATGTACTTTTGGGCCATTAATGTACTTGGTAGATGAAATTGTATCTAAAACCTCTTTATCAATTTGGGCCTTTATTTTTAAATATTGACTTTTTAAGTCAACCATTTGAATATTACTCATACAGAAATCGTAATAACTAATTTTCTAAAGCAAATATAACTAATAGGATATTAACTTAATGTTTGTACTTCGGGTGGGAATCGAACCCACACTCTGTTGCCAGAACTGGATTTTGAATCCAGCGCGTCTACCAATTCCGCCACCGAAGCAGGGCTGCCAAATTTATAAAAACTTTTAATTTCTAGCACTTTATATCAAATAATTATTAAATTTGACCCCCAAAAAAATGGCAATTCAAAGTCCCATAGCAAAAATTTTTTCTTGTACTCAAAGTACAGATTTAGCTTCAAAAATTGCTGATGGTTATGGCACTTCTTTAGGAAAAGTTAATTTTTCTCATTATAGTGACGGTGAATACCAACCGTCATTTGAAGAATCTGTAAGAGGAGCTCGTATATTTATAATAGGGTCTACGCATCCCAGTACAGATAATTTAATGGAGATGCTCCTCATGATAGACGCTGCCAAGAGATCATCTGCAAGACACATAACCGCAGTCATGCCATATTTTGGTTGGGCAAGGCAAGATAGAAAGGATAAACCAAGGGTGCCAATAGGAGCTAAATTGGTTGCAAATTTATTGGTAGCCGCTGGTGCTACCCGAATAATTACAATGGATTTACATGCTGATCAAATTCAAGGCTTTTTTGAAAAGCCTGTTGATCATTTGTATGCCTCAACAATTTTTATCCCCTACATTGAATCCTTAAAATTAGACGAACTAACAATAGCTTCACCTGATATGGGAGGTTCAAAGAGGGCTTATGCTTATTCTAGATTTTTGGAAAGTAATGTTGTTGTCTGTTACAAACAAAGAAAAAAAGCCAATGTAATTTCAAATATGGAACTCATCGGTGATGTAACTGATAAAAATGTAATAATTATAGATGATATGGTTGATACCGCAGGGACCTTGACAAAAGCTGCTGACTTAATGGTTGATAGAGGGGCTAAATCTGTTAGAGCAGTTGCAACTCATGCACTTCTTTCTGGTGATGCTTATGAAAAAATAGAAAAATCCAAACTTAAAGAATTAATTATAACTGATTCGATTCCTCAGAAAAAGGAATCAAAAAAAATTAAAGTATTGACATGTTCTAAATTATTTGCTGATGTTATGCAAAATGTCAATAATAATCAATCAATTAACTCATTTTTTATAAAATAAATTATAATGAAATCAATAACAATAAATGGATCTAAAAGAGAAATCGTAGGGAAGTCATCGACCAAAGCTCTACGTAATGCTGGAAAGGTTCCTTGCGTTGTATACGGAGGAGATAAACCCATTCACTTTTCAGCTGATGAATTAAGTTTTTCAAAACTAGTGTATACACCTGATGCGCATACAGTAGTTATTGAATTAGAGGATGGAAATAAAATTAATGCAATAATACAGGATATTCAATTTCACCCTGTAAATGAAAAAATTCTTCATATTGACTTTTTTCAAGTCTTTGATGATAAAGAGGTGAAAATGATTATTCCCGTCAAGTTTGAAGGAAATTCACCAGGTGTTCGTTTACAAGGTGGTATTTTATCAAAAAATAAAAGAAAACTTTTTGTAAAAGCACTTCCCAAAAATCTCCCTGATTTTATAAAAGCAGATGTTTCAACCTTGAATCTAAATGATAAAATTACAATTGAAGATTTACAAGATGAAAACTATTCATTCATTCATCCAGAAAATATGGTTGTTTGTCAAGTGAAAATGTCAAGAGCATCCATGTCACTTGAAACCGAGTCTGATGAAGAAGAGAGTGAAGAGGGTGAGGAAGGTTCTGCAGAATCTGAATCTAAACCGGAAGGATCTGCTGAGTCAAATGAAACTAAAGAGGAGAAAAAAGAGGATTCTTAATCTTACATTTATTTTCTTTTGGCGTAAGCTTTTATATTTTTGCTTAGGTGAAAAATTTATTGAAATTTTTTTTTAATCAAAAAAAAGAATTTGATATGAGCAAGTTTCTTGTTGTAGGACTTGGAAATCCAGAAAGTAGTTATAGTGGTACCCGACATAATGTCGGTTTTGACATTGTTAATCAGTTATGTAAATCAAAAAATGTAGCTCTGTCTGAGGATCGCTATGGATTTACTGGAAAATTTAAATATGCAGGAAAATCTATACACATCTTGAAGCCCAACGCCTATATGAACTTAAGCGGCAATCCAATTAAATACTGGCTAAATAAGCTAAAAATTGAATCCTCAAATCTAATTGTGATAGTTGACGATTTAAATTTGGATTTTGGCATATCTAGAATTAGACCATCAGGAAAAGATGGTGGGCATAATGGATTGAAAAGCATAATTGAAAAAATAAATACAGATAAGTTTATTAGACTTCGATTTGGAATAGGAAATGATTTTAAAGCTGGTGAACAGAGTGATTATGTACTTGGTAAATGGTCCACTGTAGAACAAAATCAGTTGGACAATCTTGTAACTAGAAATACTGAAATGGTACTTAATATTGTTAAACATGGCATTGAGAATACAATGAATAAATACAACTAATTGGTTACTACAAATAATATAGAAAATTTAACTTCAAATATTCCATCAATATTGACCATTGGGACTTTTGATGGGGTTCATCTTGGACATAAAAAAATCATTAAAAAATTAATTGAATCGGCAAATAGAAAAAAACTGAGATCCTGTATTTTAACTTTTTTTCCACATCCTAGGAATTTTTTATCAAAATCTGATGAATTAAAACTGATTAATACAATTAAAGAGAAGAAAGAAATTTTAAATGAATTAGGGGTTGATGAATTGATTATTCAAGAATTCAATAATGACTTTTCAAATCTAAGTGCGGATGAATTTGTTCGACACCTCATAAAGTATTGTAAAATAAAAGAAATCATTGTTGGATTTAACCACAAATTTGGAAAAGATAGGGAAGCTGGTATTAAAGAATTAAAGACTTATGGTGAGAAGTACGGCTTTGACGTTACCGAAATTGGTGCATTTGACATAAATCAAATCAACATCAGCTCTACAAAAATTCGTAATGCTATTGATCAAGGAAAAGTAGAGCTTTGTAGCCAATATCTCGGCTACAATTTCTTGCTAAGTGGTACAATAGTTAAAGGAAAATCAATAGGAAAAGAGATTGGGTATCCAACTGCAAACATCAATGTTGAGGAAAACTACAAAATCATACCAAAAGACGGAGTTTATTTTGTTAGCTGTAAGACACAAAGTATCCAAAAATTTGGAATGATGAATATTGGTTATAACCCTACATTTGGAAATAAAGATCGAACAATTGAGGTTAATATTTTTGAATTTAATGGAAATATTTATGGTGAAAAAATTAAAATTGAATTTTTAAAATTTATAAGAAATGAAATAAAGTTTCAGAACATTGATGAATTGAAAAAACAAATAGGAATAGATCTAGAAACTTGTAAAAGTTACATGATTTCAACTTATAATAACTAGTTTTATAATATGCTAATTGTATCAGACTTAATTAATAACACAACACAAATTGTAGAAAGCTTAAAAAAAAGAAATAAAGATTTTTCTAAAGAAATAGATTTAGTTATTGAGCTTGATAAAAAAAGAAGAACTACTCAATCTGAACTTGATCAAATACTTTCTCAACAAAATCAATTATCAAAAAGAATTGGTGAGTACTATAAATCTGGTGATCAGAATTCTGGAAATGAATTAAAAAAACAGGTAGAAGCATTAAAACCTGAAGTTAAAAAGTTAGAAAAAAACTTAAATGAAATTAAATCAGAATTATTTAATAATTTAAATAATATTCCAAATGTTCCTCACTACTCAGTTAAAGAAGGTAAGGGTGAAGAAGACAATGAAATTATTTATGAATCAATTAATATTGATAAGCTAACAAATAAAACAAAGGCACATTGGGAATTAGCTTCTGATTACAACCTGATCAGTTTTGAACTTGGAAATAAAATTTCAGGTGCGGGATTTCCTGCTTACATAGATAAAGGTGCTAAACTTGAAAGGTCACTAATAAACTTTTTTTTAGATTATAATATTAAAAATAATTATATAGAAGTTCAACCTCCTATATTAATTAATGAAAGTTCAGGTCATGGCACTGGTCAATTGCCTGATAAGGAGGGGCAAATGTATAAGGTTGAAAATGAGAATCTATACTTAATACCTACAGCTGAAGTTCCCATAACTAATTTTTATAGAAATACAACACTTAACAAAGATAGCGTTCCAATTAAGCTTACAGGCTATACTCCATGCTTTAGAAGAGAGGCAGGAAGTTATGGTTCCGATGTCAGAGGGTTAAATAGGCTTCATCAATTTGATAAAGTTGAAATAGTTAGAATTGAAAACCCGAGTAATTCTTATAAAGTTTTAGATGAAATGGTAGAGCATGTAAAAAATCTACTAATTATGCTTGAATTGCCATTTAGAATTGTTCGACTTTGCGGTGGTGATCTGGGATTTACTTCTGCTCTAACATATGATTTTGAAGTTTATGCAATGGGGCAGAACAAGTGGCTTGAGGTAAGTTCCGTTTCAAACTTTGAAAGTTTTCAATCCAATAGATTAAATCTCAAAATAGATTTTGGAGATAAGAAAAAATATTGTGCTCACACACTTAATGGAAGCTCACTGGCACTTCCAAGAATAGTTGCATGCATTTTAGAAAATTTTCAAGAAAAAGACCACATAAAAATTCCTGAAATACTGCATAAATACACAGGTTTTAAACAAATAAAATAATCTTTTGATTCCATTTAAGCCTAAGAAAAAATTCGGTCAAAATTTTTTAATTAATAAGAATCTTAGTGCTAAAATTGCATCATTTATTGATGTTAAAAACTGTGATTCATTAATTGAAGTTGGACCGGGGTTAGGATCATTAACAAAGGAAATTATAAATATTGATATTGCTGAGAAGAAATTTATTGAAATTGATGGAGATTGTGTTGACTATCTACAAAAATCAATTTCAGATATAAATGGCAATATAATAAATGAAGACTTTTTAAAAATTGATTTAAATAGTTTTAAGTCACCAATGGTTATTGTTGGAAACTTTCCTTACAATATTTCAAATCAAATATTATTTAAAATATATGAAAACAGGGATATTGTTCAATCAATGGTAGGTATGTTTCAATTTGAGGTTGCAGAGCGAATATGTAGTCCAAAGGGGTCTAAAAAATATGGAGTTCTTTCTGTACTAATACAAGCCTATTTTAATGTAGAGATGAAAATAAAGATTAAACCAAATAATTTTTATCCTGTCCCGAAGATTGATTCTGCTGTAATTAAGATTGTTAAAGATCGAGACCACCTAAACTGTAATGAGAAATTATTCAAAGAGGTGGTAAAAGCCACTTTTAATCTAAGAAGAAAAAAAATAAGAAATAGCTTAAAGACCTTAAATTATTCACAAATTAAATTTGATAATCCTATCTTTGATAAAAGACCCGAAGAGTTAGGGGTTTTGGAGTTTATCAATTTAACAAATTTGTTGAATAATGAAAACATTTAAACTATCAAATGAGCTAATAAACAATATTTCAGACTTAATTCTTAGAAATAATAATAAGGAAATTAAAAATATTGTTAAAAACCTTCACTACGCAGATTTAGCAGAACTAGTTAATGAGCTAAGCTTCAACGATAGTATTTACTTAATAAAACTTATAGATAGTGATAAGACATCTGATGTTCTTACCGAACTTGATGATGATGTCAGGGAAAAAATTTTAAAGGAACTCTCTGAAAAAGAAATTGCCGTTGAAATAAAAGAACTTGATAGTGATGATGCGGTTGATATTTTATCTGAACTTCCTGAAGAAAAGAAAGAAAAAGTTATTTCTCTTATTAAAGATGAAAATATAACAGAAAATATTAGAGAATTATTAAAGTACGATGAGGATAGTGCAGGTGGATTGATGGCAAAAGAACTTATAAGTGTAAATGAAAATTGGAGTGTGTTAAAATGTTTAAGAGAAATTAGAAAACAGGCCAAAGACATTACACGAGTGCATTCTATTTATGTTTTAAATAAGAAAGAGGAACTAATTGGAAGATTGTCCCTAAAGGACTTGATTATGTCTCCATCAAAAAAGAAAATAAAACAAATTTACATACCAAAAGTTGATTATGTAAATGTGAATGATAGTGGTGAAGATGTGGTTAAATTAATGACGAAATATGACTTAGAAGCAATTCCAGTTGTAAATGATAATAGAAAACTACTTGGAAGAATTACAATTGACGATATAGTAGATTTTATTAAAGATGAGGCTGAGGAAGATTATTTATTAGCTGCGGGTGTTTCAAATGATGTTGAAGCAGATGATTCAATTTTTGAACTCTCTAAAGCTAGATTACCTTGGTTATTTTTAGGACTTTTAGGTGGACTAGGAAGTGTTTTTATTCTAGAGAGTTTTGAAGAAATTATGGCTTCAGAATCGTTGAGAGCTTTGTTTTTCTATACACCACTAATTGCTGCAATGGCCGGAAATGTTGGCGTTCAATCTTCAGCAATTGTTGTTCAAGGCTTAGCAAATGACTTAATAAAGGGAAGTGTTTTTAGAAGATTATTCAAAGAAGTAAGTTTAACAATTTTAAATGGAATCATACTAAGTTTATTGATCATTGGTTTTGGACAAATTGTTAATCAACCAATTGAAATGAGTTTGACAATCAGCGCTTCCATGATTTGTGTAATAGTTGTTGCTGCTCTTATCGGAACATCAGTTCCAATTATCCTAAATAAGCTAGATATTGACCCTGCAATTGCTACGGGTCCTTTTATTACCACCGGCAATGACGTTATTGGAATTTTACTTTTTTTCTACTTGGCAAAAATAATCTTAGGTTTTTAGGATAATGAAAATTCTTCACCTTGACAGTAATCATAGTATGATTAAGAAAAGTTTATCTGCATTGGGACTTAAAAATGATATTGATTTAACATCTAATAAAGTTGAAATTGGAAATATAATAGGTGCCTATCATGGACTAGTTCTAAGAAGTAGGATAAAAATCGATAAAGATCTTATTGATAAGGCTGTTAATTTAAAATTTGTAGCTAGAGTTGGTTCAGGAACTGAAAATATTGATTGCGAATACTTAGTGGAAAAAAATATTGAGTTAATTACGTCTGGTGAGGGTAATTCAAATGCTGTTGGTGAACATACACTTGGGTTGCTACTGGATTTATCTAAAAAAATTACAAAGTCCCACATTGAGATTCAAAGTAATTTAAGAAAAAGAGAAGAGAATAGGGGTTTTGAAATTGAAGGAAAAACAATTGGTATTATTGGTTATGGAAAAGCAGGTAAAAGTTTTGCTAGAAAACTTTTAGGGTTTAACTGCAATGTTATATTCAATGATTTAAAAAAAGATTTAGAAGATGACTATGCAAAACCGGTTACAATTTCTGAGTTGAAAGAAAAATCAGATATTATTAGTATACATACAGATTTGAATAAATTAAGTCATCACTTAATTAATAAAAAATTTATCAGTGATTGTAAAAAACCTTTCTATTTATTAAATACATCTAGAGGAGAATGTGTCAAAACTGAAGATTTAATTTTTGCATTAAAAGATGGTAAAGTTTCAGGCGCTGGATTGGATGTTTTGGAGAATGAAACCAAAAGTTTCTTTTCTTTTAATGATGACGATAGTTTTGAAGAGATAAAGAAATTTGAAAATGTAATTCTGACTCCTCACACTGCCGGATGGTCTTATGAAAGCAAAATTAAACTAGCAGAAACTACAGTGGATAAGATCAAAAAATTTCTAGGTAGAAAAAATTAATTTGACTGTCTTTTCAGTTCTTTGTTCAAGTAGTAATTTTTTTCCTTTACTCACAACCTCTATTGATTTTTCGTCAAAGTGTCTTATAGTATACAGAGATGTATTTTTAAATACTTCTATTTTAAATTTTTCTTGTAAATTTTTAAGTAGGTTATCGATCTGATCATACTTATCATTAAGACAAATAGAAAAACTAATAGCTGAATTTTGTATAACGTCAACTTTCATTTTACATTCATCAATTTTTTTGAATATATGACTAAGGTTTTCATCAATAGCAAAAGAAAAATCCAATGAAAAAATCTTTATAAAAATCATTTTATTCTTAAAGATATAGCAAGGTACTTTTGGGCTAAGCTCCAGGTTTTTATTTATTTCTGTACCATTCTGATCCGGTTTTTCAAAAGATTTTACATACAATGGAATTTCTTTTTTTTGCAAAGGCTGCAATGTTTTTGGATGAATTACAGACGCGCCATAAAAAGCAAGTTCAATGGCTTCAGAATATGAAATAGTTTTTATCAGCTCTGTATTTTTGAAATATTTTGGGTCACCATTTAAAAGACCTTTCACATCCTTCCAAATTGTTAGAGATTCTGCATTTACTGCAAAAGCAAAAATAGCTGCACTGTAATCAGATCCTTCTCTGCCAAGCGTAACATTAAAATTATTTTTATCACTAGCTATAAAGCCTTGAGTTAGATTCAGCTCATTTATGTTAATATTATCCCTGATATTTTCATTGGTTTTATCCCAAATGATATTACCCCCTCTATAATTAGAATCTGTTTTAATACAATTTCTAGCATCAATAAAATTTGTTTTTAATTTTTCTTCAATAAAATAGCTATTAATAATAAATGTTGATATTAATTCACCATATGAAACAGTTTGATCGTATACAAAAGAATAGTTTGGTGATTTATTATTTTTTAAAAAAGAAACTAGTTTTGTAATAATGTTTTTTAATCCACTAAAAACATTATGATTTTTAGGGAAAAGATCCCTACATATTTTGTCGTGAAATATAAAGATCTGATCAATTTTTTGCAGGTATTCTTGATTATTTTCTAAATAAAGTTCAAGTACGTTTTCCAGTGCATTTGTTGTTTTGTCCATAGCAGAAACTACAATAATCAATTCATTTGTTCCATATGATCTTATAATCTCTACAATATTTCTGATACTATCTGAATTTTTTACAGATGCACCACCAAACTTAAATACTTTCACTATCTATAAATTTCTTAATTGAATTTCTGTTCATTATAGTAACTCTCCAATCATCTAAAATTTCTCCACCACTTCTTTTATAAAACTTAATTGCAGAGGCATTCCAGTCTAAAACAACCCATTGAACTCTTCTTACTTTCTTTTTGTGTGCATAATTAATGAATTTTGAAAATAAAGCATAGCCAATCCCTTTTCCTCTAAATTTTTCACTAACTATTAAGTCCTCTAAGTGAAGTACTTTACCCTTCCAGGTTGAATATCTTGGATAAAATAAAGCCATCCCAATAATTTTGGATTCCACTTCCGCAACAAAACAGCAGAAACTTTTTTCATCTCCAAAACCATCACTGATTAATTCCTCCCTGCTGACCTCCACTTCATCAGGTTCTTTTTCAAATAAAGCAAGTTCTTTGATTAAAGACAAGACCTCTTGCATGTCATCTTGATTTGCTTTTCTAATTAAAAAGTTCATATTATACTACAAAACTAGTTGAATCTTAATAAAAACATAATTTTAAAAAATCTTCAATATAATAAAGGAATTTTGTTACATATGTAACTTAGTCTTTTTATATTCGCTTTGCTTTTCATGGATTTTCCAATTGATGAATAAAATTGATGAAAACAAAAATGATTCAGAAAAAATAAAGGTGTCTATTTTCGATAACCTCATAAAATCTATTGCCCTAAATAAAGATAGTATTAAAATAAAGGGTATCACTGGATCGTCAATTTCTGTTTTAATTTTTAAGCTATTTAAAAAGTTAGATAGACCTGTTTTTTATTTAACCAATGACATTGAAAAATCATCATATATCTATACAGATTTGTATGATACAGTTGATAAGGATCTTAATTATTTTCCATCTAGATTTAGAAAAAGCTCAAACAAAATAGAAGATAAAAGTAATATCCTCAGCCGTACTAAAATACTAAACGAAATAAATCAAAAAAAAAACCAAGTTTATATTTTATCCACTGATTCAATAATAGAAAAAGTACCAAGCCTTAAAAATCTTTCAAAGAAAACCGTCAATATAAAAAAAGGATTGAAACTTAATTTAACAAAGTTTATTGAGGATTTATTTGAGCTTAATTTTGTAAAAAGAGATTTTGTCCATGAGCCAGGTGATTTCTCATCACGAGGGAATATCCTTGATATATTTTCTTTTTCCAATATAAATCCAATAAGAATTGAATTTGATGATAATTTGATTGAAAGTATTAGAGAATTTGACATCAATACTCAGCTTTCAATAAAAAATTTAAATTCAATAAAAATTGCTCCCAATATTTTAAGTAATAGAAATGAAAGTTTTTTTAATCTAATAAATAAAAACTCCATATTAATAATAGATGATATCAACGCTGTTCTAAATGAAATATCAAAAAATAATGGAACTGAAGACTACAGTTTAAATGAATATGAATTTAAAAATTCAATTGAAAATTATTATAAAATACTTATATCAGAATATGAAAGTAAATTTGATTTAATTTTCAAAACAAGTCCACAGCCTGCATTCAATAAAAGAATTGATATGCTTAATGAAAGTCTGAATGAGATGTGGGCTAAGGGTTATAAAATCAACTTATATTATACCAATGAAAGTCAAAAAGATAGACTTCAGCAACTTCTTTCAAAACACATTAAAAAGTATGAATTTAAACTAATAAAAAAATCCTTGTTCGAAGGATTTATTGATCACGATGAAAAAAAGGTATTTTATTCAGATCATCAAATATTCAATAGGTTTCATAAGTATAAAATTTCTAAAGTTTACTCTAAAATTAAAAGAGTTAATGTTGATGAGATTAACAAACTGAAAATTGATGATTATGTGACACATATAGATCATGGAATTGGAATATATAAAGGTCTCACAAAAATTGAAAATAATGGTAAAAAACAAGAAGCAATTAAACTTTCATATGGTGAAGGTGATGTAATCTACCTCAGTATCCATCTTTTTCATAAAATATCAAAATATAATAGTAAGGATGGAGCAAAACCAAGAATATATAAATTAGGTTCGGGTGCATGGGACAGGATAAAGAATAAAGCAAAAACAAAAATTAAGGAGCTTGCTTTTGATCTTATTAAAACTTATGCTAAAAGAAAAATTTCTAAAGGTTTTAAATACAAAAAAGATAGTTGGCTTCAAAATGAGTTAGAAGCGTCTTTTTTATTTGTTGAAACCGAAGATCAAATAAAAGCGAACAAAGAAGTTAAAATGGATATGGAGTCTGAAAATCCAATGGATCGTTTAGTTTGTGGAGATGTTGGTTTTGGTAAAACTGAAATTGCAATAAGAGCAGCATTTAAAGCCATTGACAATGGAAGGCAGGTAGCCTTCCTAGTACCAACAACTATACTAGCTTTTCAACATTATAAAACATTTAAAAAACGTTTTGAAAATTTTCCGATTTCATTTGACTATCTAAATAGATTTAGGACTAATTCTGATAAAAATATTATACTGGACAAATTAAAATCTGGGAAACTAGACTTAATTGTAGGTACTCACCAGTTAGTTAATGAAAAGGTATTGTATGATAATCTTGGATTGTTAGTTGTTGACGAAGAACAAAAATTTGGTGTTAATGTAAAAGAAAGGATCAGGTCAATGAAAGAAAATATAGATGTTTTAACATTAACAGCAACCCCAATTCCAAGAACACTTCAATATAGTCTTATGTCTGCTAGAGACTTATCAATAATTAATACACCTCCATTAAACAGAGTGCCAATTCAAACTGAAATTATTCGCTTTGATAAAAAGATAATACGTGATGCAATTCTATACGAGCTTGAAAGAGGTGGACAAATATTCTTTGTTCACAATAAAATTGAAAATATTCTTGATTTCGGTGAGTTATTAAAAGTACTTGTTCCTGAGGCAATTATTAAAATAGCTCACAGTAAAATTGGTGGAAATCAACTAGAAAAAATAATGCTTGAATTTATAAATAACGAATTCGATATTTTAGTTTCCACAACCATAATTGAAAGTGGTTTAGATGTTCCAAATGCAAATACAATTTTTATTAATAATGCACAAAATTTTGGTTTGAGTGACTTGCATCAAATGAGGGGAAGGGTAGGTAGAAGTAATAAAAATGCTTTCTGTTATTTCATTACTCCTGAATCAAGTTCTTTAACAATTGAAGCAAAAAAAAGAATAAATGCTATAAACCAAAATAATGATTTAGGTGCAGGATTTAATATTGCCATGAAAGATTTAGAAATCAGAGGAGCAGGAAATTTATTGGGTGGGGAACAAAGTGGGTTTATAAATGATATTGGATTTGATACGTATCAAAAAATTTTAAATGAAGCTGTAGAAGAGTTGAAATCAGATGAGTTCAAAAAAGTTTTTCAAATAAAAAATAAAGATTTCAGTAATAATAAGGAAGTTATAATAGATACAGATCAAGAAATATTGTTTCCAAATTCATATGTCCCACAAATTGATGAAAGATTATCATTATATAAGGAACTATCAAAAATTGAAAATGAAAATGAACTGCATAGTTTCACAAAAAGAATTAAAGATAGATTTGGTAAGATTCCAAAGGAATCAAAAAACTTAGTCAATAGTATAAAATTAAAGTGGATCGCTCGTAATATTGGATTTGAAAAAATTGTTTTAAAAAATAAAAAAATGATATGTTATTTTATTTCTGATAAAAATCATGAATATTTTAATTCTAAAACTTTTGTTAAGGTTTTAAAAATAATTAATCAAACTCCGAACTGTAAACTGAAAGAAAAAAACAAACTATATGTTGTTTTTGAAAATATAAATTCAGTTGATGAAGGATTAAAAAATTTAAATATTTTTTAATTTATTTATTACTGAAAATGCATTATCAACCTCATCTTCAGAAACTAAAATGGTGAATTCGTTAGATGTTGAAATTACTTGAGAGAGATTTATTCCATCCCAAGATAATTTTTGAAAAACATAATAATAAATTCCTGGCACAGAAACATTTTCTGTGGGTAATTTGAAAGATATGGCCGATAATTTTTCTGTCTTCTTTATTAGTAATTCTTCTACGAAGTTTTCTTCAATCAAACTTGTAAGGTTATCACTCACAACAATATTGCATTCATCAACTCCTCTTGATGAAGAATAAAAACTGGTGTTAGTGTTTTTAAGTTTTTTCAAAATATCTGATTGATTATTCAATATAGTCTCTGACACTTTAAAATTATAATCAGTCAAATTTGATCTAACGGTAATATCTCCAATATTTTTAATTACTCTTACAATTTTTTGAGTATGCTGAAATTCAAGATTTAAAGAAAGTCTATTAAGGGCCATAACAATAGCCCCATGATTTATATTTTTTCTTAATATTTCTTCAATTTCAGGCTTAATGATTCTTGATAATGAAGTTAAATTTATTATACCCTCTGATAGAGCAGAACTTAAAAAAGGTTTCGACTTTATGTATTCACTAACAGCACTAGAAATGGTTTTCAAAATACGATGTTTTAAATATCACAATTTATTGTAAAAATAACACATTAATAAAAACAATACATCATTATTAAATTGATTATTTTTGAAAGAGATGGAAAAAAACCAAAGGTTCACAATAACCTCTGCTCTTCCCTATACCAATGGGCCAATTCATATAGGTCATTTAGCAGGTGCCTATTTGCCTGCCGATATTTACGCCAGATATAAACGTCTTTGTGAGAATGATGTTGCTTTTATATGCGGAAGTGATGAACATGGAGTTGCAATTTCTATTAAAGCTAAGCAAGAGGGGAGTTCTGTTAAATCAGTAATCGATAAATATCACCATCTAATTAAGGATACATTTGAGAGTTTTGGAATTTCTTTTGATAATTATGCAAGAACATCTGACAGTATTCATCATGAAACATCAAAAGATTTTTTTAAAAAATTGGATAAAAAAGGACTATTTGAAATCAAAACCTCTAAACAACTTTACGATGAAAATGAAAATCAATTTCTTGCAGATAGATATGTTGTTGGTGAATGTCCAAAATGTGGCCATAAACATGCATATGGTGACCAATGTGAAAATTGTGGAGCGTCATTAAGTCCTAATGACTTAATCAATCCCAAATCTAGACTTAGTGGTTCGAAACCGATACTCAAAGAAACAAAGCATTGGTATTTACCATTAGGAAATTATGAGCAATTTTTGACTGAGTGGATATTAAAAGGAAAAAAGGATTTATGGAAATCCAACGTTTACGGTCAAGTAAAATCATGGATAGATCAAGGTCTTGAGTCGAGAGCAATTTCTAGAGATCTAGATTGGGGAATCCCAATACCTAGAGATGATGCGAAAGGCAAGGTTATGTATGTATGGTTTGATGCTCCCATTGGATATATTTCCTCTACCAAGGAATGGGCAAAAAGAAACAATAAAAACTGGGAGGATTATTGGAAAAAACCTGATACAAGACTAATACATTTTATTGGAAAAGATAATATTGTTTTTCATTGTATTATTTTTCCATCAATATTAAAAGCACACGGTGAATTCATATTACCAGACAATGTTCCTGCTAACGAGTTTTTAAATCTCGAGGGGGAAAAAATTTCAACTTCAAAAAATTGGGCTATATGGCTTCATGAATATTTACAAGATTTTGAAAACATGCAAGATTCATTAAGGTATACTCTAACAGTAAATTGTCCAGAAAACAAAGACAATGATTTCACTTGGAAAGATTTTCAGAGTAGAAATAACAATGAATTAGTGGCTATTCTTGGAAATTATATTAATAGGGTTTTTGTATTAACAGAAAAATATTTTGATAATGCAGTACCGGAATATGAAAAAATTGATTCTGATCAATTACTGAAAATCTACAATTATGTATCATCGATATCTAATTCTTTAGACAAATTTAAGTTTAGAGACTCTGTAAATCAATTGATTGACCTTGCAAGAACAGGTAATAAATACTTGGCAGAGAAAGAACCTTGGAAACTTTATAAAGAAAATAATATTAGTAAGGTAGAACAAATACTTTATATTTCACTTGAGACCTGTGCCTTACTTTCAATTCTATCAGAGCCTTTTATTCCCAACTCAGCAAAAAAAATAAGAGAAATTCTAGATATAAAACTGATTCCTTGGACAAAATTAAGTTCAGAAAAAAAAATTATTGAGCCTGGGCATAAAATAAAAAAATCTAATTTGATATTTAAAAAAATTGAAGATAATGAAATTCAAAATCAGTTGAACAAACTTAATTTAAACATCAAAAATTAATTTCTTTTACTCTTGCATTTAACTGGTAGACGAGTGCATTAAATGAAACTATTATTTTCTTAATATCATCATTATACTCTTCTGTGGAAAACTCTGATTCACTAGAGAAAGAAATTTTTTCAACAAATGTCTTTAAAACTTTAGTTCTTCCAATAATGGGTGGTGTATTAAAAGGATCTGGTATTTTATCTATTTCAATATTATCTAATTTATTTGATAAGGAAGAGATCATGATCCTATGATTTTTATCATCCTCTGACATATCATTTAGTATTACAGAAAAGCTTATAAACTCCGTCCACTTTTCAAACTCTGAATTGTACAAACTATCTAACTGTAATATTTCAGGAATAGTACCTTGATAAAAAAAAGACTTAAATGCTATTTCAGTATTAACTTGAGAAATATTATTAGTTTTTGTTTCGTCTTTACATGCGAACAAGAATAGAGTCAAGGAAATAACCAAATATCTCAAAGTCAACTTTTGAGTAAAATTACGTTTTTATTATAATCCGTAACCTATTTCAAAAAGCAGATTATCTTTATCAGCATTAGACCCCTCCTCAGTATTTATTGGCCAAGGAAAAGACAACCTTCCTGTTGAACTAAAGTCGCCGAATAAAATATCTGATACACCATCACCTTCAGTTCCAGGTAACCAAATAGCCGCAAAAGCATCCCATTGATCAATTTGATCAGCAACATTCAAGGGTCTGCCAGAAATCAAAAGAATGGCAACCTTAAAACCTTTATCTTTTAAATCGCTAATAAGGTTGATATCATCGTCACTCAAGTCTAGATTTTCTTTATCTCCAAACCATTCTGTGTATGGGTCTTCGCCAATTACAACCACCGCAATATTGTCAGAGCTAGAAACAATGTCTGATCCATCTTCGCTGTAAATAATTTTAGTAGATTCAGACACGGTTTTTTTAATTCCATCAAGTATTGTTGTTCCTATCGTAATATCTCCTTGACCACCTTGCCAGTCAATAGACCAACCACCACATTGCATACCAAGATTATCAGCTCCTTTTCCAGCAACAACTAAAGTTTCAAGATCTTTTGATAATGGAAATATATTTTCATTCTTTAAAACCACCATACTTTCCCTAACAGCTTGCCTGCCTACAGCTCTATGTTCAGATGATCCTATTAAATTTAAATTTTCATTACTTACAAGCGGATTATCCATTAATCCATTCCTTATTTTAACTTTTAATATTCTAGTAACTGCATCATCAATTCTAGACATCGGAATAAGTCCCTCCTCAACATTTTCCTTCAATAGTCTAATAAACTTTTTGTAAGGTTGACTTTGACCTGAAACCATTACCATATCAATACCTGCATTAATTGCAACATCAATATCAGATTTATAATCTCCTGAAACTTCATCAATACCTTCCCAATCAGAAATGACAAAACCTTGAAAACCCATTTCGTCTTTTAAGATATCTGTTAATAATTCTTTACTACCGTGACACTTAACGCCATTCCAACTGTTGTATGATGCCATAATAGTTTGAACATTTGCATCAATCGCTTTTTGATATTTTGGTAGTAATTTTTCTTTTAATTCATCAATAGTAAGAATAGTATTTCCTCGATCTACCAATCCATTCATTCCTGTACCAAATTCAGTATTACCGTCTCCTACAAAATGTTTCGCACAAGCAATTACTTTTTTTCCGTTCATATTTTCAACACTTTGATATCCAGAAACTGCTGCAGAACCTAGGTTAGCAACCAAAGCAGGGTCACTGGAAAACCCTTCATAAGTTCTTCCCCATCTGTAGTCCTCAGGCGAAGATAAACAAGGTGAAAAAGTCCAATCAATTCCAGTCGCAGCAACTTCTTTGGATGTGATTTCAGAAACCTTAAAAACAATATCTGGATTATTGGTTGCACCCAACCCAATATTGTGAGGGAAAATTGTTGCCCCATACACATTATTATGTCCATGAACGGCATCAATTCCATATACAAGTGGAATTTGTAATCTTGATTTAAGTGCTTCATTTTGATACTTATTATACATGTCAAGCCATGCTTGCGGCTCATTTATTTCTGGATGGGATCCTCCACCACTTAGTAATGATCCAATGTGATAAGTAGAAAGATCAGTAATAGTATCTAAAAAACGCTGATCAATTTGTGTCATTTGACCAACTTTTTCATCAAGCGTCATCATGTTTAAAATTTCATCGACTCTTTTGGAAATTTCACCCTCATTAATTTGATTATTTTTTTCATATTCACAAGAAATATTTGTGATGAAAATTATTATAATTAAAATTTTTAAGTATTTCATTTTTTTAAATTTATTGGTAAACTCGAACATAATCAACTTCCATGATGTCCGATACAAAACTATCAGGTACTGAACCACCAAAAGTACCTCCCATTGCTATATTAAGAATTAAAAAGAAGTCCCAATTAAATGGCAAAGCACAAGAATTTCCTACTATGTGAAAAGGCTTATCATTTACGAGAAAAGTTACTCCTTTTTCTGTCCATACTACTGAGTAAATGTTGAAATCTGTTGAAACATTTGAATATTCATTTGTTTCACCCCCATCACCACTGCCATGTTTGTCAGGATGATGTACCGTTCCTTGGATTTTATTTAATCTATTTCCTGCATGCTCCATGATATCAATTTCTCCACACTTAGGCCAATCAATATCATCGTAATTTGATCCCAAAAGCCAAAGAGCTGGCCAAGTACCCTTTTCTCCTGGCAATTTTGCCCTTATATCAACACGACCATACGTAAAGTCAAATTTTCCATTTGACTTGATTCTTCCCGATGTAAAACTTTTACCATTATAATTTTCTCTTTTTGCAATGATTCTTAGTTTACCATCTTGAACGATAACATTATCTAGTCTATCAGTAGTTGCTTGTAGTTCTTGATTATACCACTGATCTCTAATTTCATATACCCATTTGTTACTATCAACTTTTCCATTATAGTTAAATTCCTCTTGCCATACTAAATTGGCAAAAATATCTTTTGAAGGCACAGTTGAAACCTCTTGATCTGTGAGCCAAATATACCAAGCTCTATTTTGATCATCTACAGCTCTAACAAATAAATTACTATTATCATAACATTCAATAGTAAACTCATGCTGACCAACAAAAAATCCAATAAATCCTTTATCTTGGAAGCTCAATTTATTTTCATCATTTTCTTTTACAACTGAAAATGTAGTTTGATAGTTTGATAAACTATATTTTTCAATCTCATTAGAGCCATTTATAGGCTGACCCGTATTACCAAATATTTGATTAAGATAATTTGCTTTACCATAAACATCCCCGTTTGTTTCATGAATATATGTTCCATCGGATTTAAATATAAACTTGTCATCATAAAACCCAGAATTTGATTTTGAGAAAGCTGAAGCCTCCCACCAAGTTGGATATTTAAATTGATTTTCTCCATTTGAAAAGTGGGCATCGTAGGCTGCGTTCACTTTCCAAGATTTTTGACTTCCACCAGTAAGTACATTTGATAGATCTGGGTCAGATTGCACAGCTACATAAACATCAATATTTTCTGAAATACTAATAAAATCATTGGTTGAAGAGTACGCTAAAACATTTATATTATAAGAATTATTTCCAGCTTGAGTATATGTATACTCAACAGATCCTGATGAACTTTCTTCACTGTCACCAGTACCAAATCTAAAACTATAATTAACAGCATTGTTAGCTGTAGCTTTAAATCTAACAAGACCAGAGCCATCACCATTTGCGTTTTGAGAATTAGATCCAACTATTTCAATATCTAAGACTAAGTTTGTAGGAATGACTTGGTCTGGATCTGATGGTCCAGAATCGTCTGAGGGTTCTTCACCTGAACATGAAAATAACAAAAAGAAAAACAATAAAAAATTATACATTTTCAATTGATAAAAAATTTTCATTGGATAAATTTATAAAAAAGAGCTTGGGGAAACCCCAAACTCTTTATTTAAGCATTAAAAATCAATTATTTAGTCTGCTGGATCATTTGTAATTATCCAAAACCAACCTAAACCACCTGAACCTACTGTTCTTAAGATAATCCTATTTGATGATCTAGATAAGATAGTATAATCATGTGAGCCAACATAAAATCCCATAAAACCAATTCCTGTAAAATTAATGGTTTCTACACCTCCTGGTGCTGAGATCGACCATTTTTCATCAAAACTTTCAAAAGGATAATTGGTGTATTCATTATCTCCATTTCTAGTTTGTCCTCTGTCACCCCCTAAATCTGCTTCCATTGGATCTGCTTTTCCAAAAATTTGACCGTCAGGGCCAACATCAAAACTAAAAGTTCCATCAGATGCAAAAGTATACCTATCATCATACATACCAGTTGAAGCCTTGTCGTATGGGTTTGCACCCCACCACCATGGTTCAGGAGCATCAGATGGTCCAACACCCATATGTCTCCATTCTTCAGCTTTTACTCTCCAATTTCCAGTCTGCAATGCTGCAACAAGCTCAGCTGGTGGAGTATAGGTTACAAGTACTTCAACAGCTACCGCTGCACTTGATGTAGTTCCACCTTTTCCAATAGCAATTGCAGTAACAGTGTAGGTGTTAGTACCTAATTGCGAAAATGTATAAGTGTGAGTTCCACTACTAGTCATAGTTTCAACACCATCATTAACAAACTTATATGCAATAGCACCTTCAGCAGTTACTGTGAAAGTAACCTCTCCAGATCCATCTCCAAATGGATTATCAGAGTCTTGTCCTGCAATATCAGATGTTACTTGAACATTTGATGGTGCCACAATATCTCCAAAACTAAATTCATCATTTTCAGCAAAGCTATCAACTTCACAACTCGTAAAAGCAACCATTAGGAGTGAAGCAATTACAATTTTAAAAAGTGTATTAAATTT
>CACCYT010000009.1 GCA_902550325.1 uncultured Bacteroidota bacterium
CACAACTTTGAACAATTGTCAACATCAGCTATATTCAAAGTTTCTATAGATGGATCTGTAAAAAAATGGATGGATGATGGAATGTATAGAACAATATCTTTTTCACCAAATGGTGAATATGTTATGATTTCCCAAATCAATAAACCGTTTTCCTATTTAGTTACATATAGCAGATTTCCAACCGAAACAAATGTTTACTCCAAAGACGGAAATTTTATATCTAATCTTCTTAATGTTCCATTGATTGAAGAATTACCCAAAGGTTTTATGTCAGTAAGAACCGGCAAAAGAAGTTTTAGCTGGAGACCCGATAAAGGAGCATCTCTTACTTATGTTACAGCATTGGATTCTGGAGATCCCTCAAAAAAAGTTGATTTTAGGGATGAGGTTTATGAATTAAATTATCCTTTTTTAGGCCAAGGGAAATTTATACTCAAAACAATAAATCGTTTCTCTGGCATTGATTGGGGAACTAAAGATATGGCAATCGCTTATGACACTTGGTGGAACACCAGAAATAGAAAATCTTATGTGTTTAACCCATCAAATCCAAATATAAAACCTAAAATAATTTCTGATAGAAATTATCAAGATACATATAGTGATCCAGGTGTTTTTCTTAGGTCTAGAAATGAGTTTAACAGGTCAGTGCTAAAAATGCATTATGGAAATGTTTTTCTTAGAGGACAAGGCTTTTCACCAAATGGTCAATTTCCTTTTATCGACAAGGTTAATACGAAAACTTTTGAAAAAACTAGGGTTTATCAATCAAGCTACACAGATAAAATTGAAAGTATTATTGACTATGATCCTAAAAAAAACCAGTTAACAGTTAGTATTGAATCACCAAGTGAATATCCTAATTATTACATAAAAAAAATAAAGTCTGGGAAACTTGAAAAAATAACAGATTTAAAAAATCCTTTTTTGGAATTACAAAATGTCAAGAAAAAGAAAATTACATATTTAAGAAAAGATGGGGTTGAACTTTCAGGTATATTATATCTTCCTTTAAATTATGATGAGGAAAAGAAAGACAAAATGCCAATGATTCTATGGGCTTACCCAAGAGAGTTTAAAGACCGAAAAAGTGCATCACAGAATACTAAAAATTCAAATGAATTTACATACCCTTACTATGGTTCAATGGTTTACTGGGTAACTAAGGGTTATGTAGTTTTGGATGATGCATCTTTTCCTATTATAGGTGAGGATGAAAATGAACCAAATGATAATTTTAGAAATCAATTAGTTGCTAACGCAGAAGCCGCTATTAATGCTGTTGATGAAATGGGTTATATTGATAAAAGTCGAGTGGCTGTTGGTGGTCATAGTTACGGTGCTTTTATGGTTGCAAATCTATTATCACATAGTGATCTTTTTGCAGCTGGAATAGCCAGAAGTGGTGCCTACAACAGGACTTTAACTCCGTTTGGTTTTCAAAGTGAGGAGAGAAGTTACTGGGAAGCTCCAAATGTTTATTACACAATGTCTCCATTTATGCATGCTGATAAGATGAAAACACCATTATTATTAATTCACGGTGAGGATGATAATAATTCAGGAACTTACCCTATGCAAAGTGAAAGGTATTTCAACGCTTTAAAGGGATTGGGAGCAACTGTAAGATTGGTAATGCTTCCAAAAGAAAGTCATGGTTATAGATCAAAAGAAAGTATTTATCATGTTTTATGGGAACAAGACCAATGGCTCGATAAATATGTTAAGAACAAAAAATAATATTTTTAGTTAAAAAAAATATTTAAGTTTGCGACCACAATTATGAAAATTACTTTAAACCATCCTGATTCTATTGGAGCCCTAAACAGCTCTTTGTGTGTTATTCATTGCTTCGCAACACCATTTTTGTTTTTAACTCAGGCCCAGACTAGTTTGGTTGAGTTTTCTGGGGTGCCGTTATGGTGGCAATTGCTTAATTATGTTTTTATTGTTATTTCATTTTTTGCTGTCAAAAGGACTGTAAAAAACTCATCAAACAGTTTTGTTAAATCTCTACTGTGGGCATCATGGGCTTTGCTTTCTGCTTTAATTTTAAATGAAGAGTTTGAGATTATGCACATGCCGGAGCTCATGACATATTTTGCTGGGATATCACTCGCATCATTGCACATATATAATTTAAAATATTGTCAGTGCGAGGATGAGAATTGTTGCCCTCCTAATAAATAGATTTTAAACTTTTAGATAGTTCGAAATCTTCTAGAATTTGTCCAATAAACTCTATTTGATTTGCCCAAGAATAGTTTTTTTTCTAGCCTATCGTTAAACTCATTTCTAATTGAATTTAACTGATCGTTTCCATTTTTTTGATTTTTTAAATTCATCTCTAATTTTTCATGCAATATTATGTAATTCCCAGATACTGTACAATAGTTTTCGTTGCCCATAAGCATTATTATTATTTATATAAACTTTGAATGATAGACAGATAAATATTGTTAAAAAAAGAAACTGATTTTTAATGATTTCATATTAATAAATATAGAATTTTAGGGGAATGATAATTATCAAAAATTTAATATCGTTTTTTTGTTTCTAAGCTTGGAAATAAATAGATTCAGAACTAATCAAAAAATACATACTATGAAAAAATCAATTTTATTTATCCTAAGTATTCTATTTTGTATTTCTCTTAATTCTCAAAGAGGGGCAAATGCTGAATATTGGGTTAGCTTTACTTATCTTCCAAAAAAAGGGATGGTTGAAGAGTTTGAAAAGGCTGTCGCTGATAAAACAGCAAAGTATAATGCGACAGAGGAAGATGCAATTTTTGCATTTCAGATAATGACTGGAGGCGGCCAAGGCGCTTATCAAAGATGGGTTGTAAGAAAAGACAGATCCTTTTTTGATCAGGACAATGCTGAAGAGTTAAAATACTGGAATGAAAATGTTGATCCATACATTGCAGACAAAAGTGGTCAAAAAATTTGGCAAATGCTCAAGGGTGCAAGTCATGGATGGGATGAAGCAGGAACACCTGTTAAATATTATGTTCAAAATACGGTTGTAGTTAAAAGAGGAAAAAATCAAGACTTTATGAAAGTTCATCGAAGAATAAAACAATTTATGTCCGAAACAGAGTACACAGGTAATAGGGCTTTATTTAGATTAAATAGTGGAGGAAATAATCAAACTTACATGCTAATTAGCGGTTTTGATTCTCATGCAGATACATTCACAAATAATCTTCCTGAAGGAACAAACTTTGTTGATTTTTATAATGAAAAACATGGTGAAAATGCATGGCAAGATGATTGGTCTGCAGCAAATGATGCCATTGAAATGTGGGGATCCAGCGTTGTTAAAATGATGTATCGTCCAGATCTTTCAAGCAAACTATAGTCTAACTAAATAATCTGGGTGTTTATTCACCCAGATTTTTATCATCATATTAATTATGAATAATTCTGAAATTAGAAATGTCACAAAAGAAATATTAAAAGGGAAATACAAAAATGTAATGTTGCCTTTTTTATTAGCAATTTTATTAATTAGTATTTCTCAGTCACAGGATCTATATACCCATATTTATGAAGCTTATGGTAAAACATATCTCTTTACAATTGGTTCAATAGCTCTATTTATTCAAGGCCCAATAAGTATTGGTTTGGCAACCTATTCACTTTCAATTGCAAATCAAGAAGATTACAGCTATAATCAAATTTTTACAGGTTTTAAATATTTTTTCAAAGCATTGTTTTTATTCCTACTGTTTAATATCTCATTTCTTATTGGAATTATATGTTTAATAATTCCTGGATTTATTATAGCCCTGATGTTTTCTCAAATTTTCTATATAATGGCTGATGACCCTGAAACGGGTGTCATTGATGCTTTTAAGAAAAGTGCAAGTTTAATGAAAAACAAAAAGCTTCAATATTTGGGTTTAATTTTAAAGTATGTGTTGTTTTTCATTTTGGGAATTTTTACCCTAGGTATATGGTGGCTTTGGCTGATTCCCCAAGCATACGTCTCATTTGCAATTTTTTATAAAGAACTTTAAGGCTTAAAATTCATATTTTTGCACAAACTAACTAACATGACTGCAAAAAACCTTTTTTTATATTTTACTCTTCTGATTTTTATGGCTTGTGGTGGCTCTGATGACTCATCAGATAGTAGTGGAGACAATGGTAATAATAATGGAGGTAATAGTGGAGGAAACAACAATGGAGGCAATGATGATACTAAAGATGAAACGAATTTTTATTTCAGTGAATCAGGCAATGATTCAAACTCTGGTTCTCAAAAAAACCCCTGGAAGTCATTATCAAAATTAAGTAATAGTGAGCTATCACCCGGTGATTCAATTTTTTTTAACAAAGGAGATTCTTTTTTTGGAGAGTTGGTGGTCAATGGTTCAGGTACTGAATCAGAACCGATAGTGTTTACCTCCTATGGCTCTGGAGACAAACCGATTATTAGTGGAAAAGTTGGATCAAGTGGTGGAGGTGATTATCAGCAAGCGATCTATATATTGAATCACGATAATATGGTTTTTGAAAATCTTGAAGTTCAAAATAACCGTCAAGCACCTAGAACTAATGTGGACAATACCGACAGCTTTGGTATTCAAATACATAATAATAGTGATGAGATTTTAAACAATTTTGTTTTTAAGAATATGACATTTAGAAATGTCTATGCCATCGCACAAGTGGATCCTTCAGATCAGCAAGCTTTTAACCAGTTTGAAGTTGCTGGAATCAGGATTTTTACTGACTGGAATAAAGCTCCTATTAATAATGTTTTGGTTGAAGATAATTATTTCACAGACCTGCAAAGGTTTGGTGTTCATGCTAAGCATGCTATTGGTAACAATGCCAATGATAATAGACATACAAATTTTGTGTTTCGAGGAAATGAATTTAAACAAATTGGTGGTACATGCATACTCCCATCAAGAGTTAGAAACTGCTTGATAGAAAATAACATTTTTGATGAGCCAGGTGCAAAAACCAATTCAAGGATGATTGGTCGGGGAAGTGCAGTCTGGAATTGGTACAGCGTGAATACAATTATTCAAAATAACCAAGCTTTGAAAATTAGAGGAATTCTTGACTCTCATGGAATTCATGTAGATCACAGAAATGTTAACACATTTATTCAATACAACTACATGGAAGATTGTGAAGGAGGTTTTGTAGAAATTTTAGGTGGTAATGAGACTTCAGTTTATAGATTTAATATTAGTGTTAATGATGGATGGAGAAGCAATCCAAATTGGGTTAATAGCAATCATACCATTTGGCTCAGCGACAATATTGGTGGGCAGGATGGATACAATTCTGATAATAGTTACATATACAATAACACAGTGGTAATAAACAGAACTTCCAATCCATATCGTACAGCAATTGATATTCAAGCAATTAATACAAGAATTTTTAATAACATTTTTTACTCTATTAATGGATCAAAAATGGGTAACAAACAAGTCAACATAACTGATGATAATTTATCGATGACCAATAATCTCTTTTTTGGGCAAGTTGACACTAGATTTAAAGATTATGATGAACAAGCAGTTTTTCAAAATCCAAACTTTTATGATGAAAGTTTAGACGGAGCTAAAGGTTATCAATTACTTGCAAGTAGTCCTGCAATTAATGCAGGAATTCCATATTCAGGAAAATATGCTCACCCACCGATCCCCGTTGGCGATTCTGATATTTTTTCTGGTATTGAAGCGATACCTTCGGTTGGTTTTTTTGGTAGATCATTAACTGTTAACCCAACACCAAATATTGGAGCAAATAATGCAAAAAATGGAGAAATAACAAGTTTGTACAATTTAGAAAATCCGTTAATTAGAGATTTATTTAACAATCCAGAAATCCAATTTGAAAATGTTGATAATGAGTTTAATTATAAGCTATTTGATATCACTGGTAAGGAAAAGAAAAGTGGAATAATAAATAGTTCAAACTCAAAAATTCAGTTAGAAAATAATTTAGAGAACGGAGTTTATTCAATAATTATTGAAAACAATCATCAAAAGATTTCACAAAAATTTATTTATAGAAAGTCTGACTCATAATTATGAAATGTTTGAAATGCAAACACACTTGGCAGAGAACAAAATTAACAGAATTCATTTCTTTTCTGGCAAAATGTCCAAAGTGTGGAAGCAGGTTTATTCTTAGATATTAAACTCTTTTGATTGTTAATTGTCAATTAAGTAGTTTGACTTGGATTAAAAAAATATTATATGGAATTATTAATTAAAAATTTAACAAAAACTTACAGCAACAAAGTAAAAGCACTTGATGATGTTAGTTTAAAAATTGGTGTAGGAATGTTTGGCCTGTTAGGGCCAAATGGAGCTGGAAAATCTACATTGATGAGAACCATTGCTACAATCCAATCACCAGACTCGGGTGAAATCCATTTTAATGATATTGATATCCTCGGAGATCAATTATCATTAAGAAAGGTTTTAGGTTATCTTCCTCAATCATTTGGTGTTTATCCAAAAATGTCTGCCGAACAATTATTGAATTACTTCGCAGTTTTGAAAGGGGTGAGTAATAAAGCTGAGCGAAAGGAACTAGTCAATGAACTTTTAGAAATAACTAATTTGTTGGACGTTAAGAAAAAAAATGTTGACGGTTACTCTGGTGGAATGAAACAAAGATTTGGTATTGCACAGCTATTACTTAATGATCCTAAGCTTATTATTGTTGATGAACCAACAGCAGGTTTAGATCCAGCTGAAAGACAAAGATTTTTAAATGTAATTAGAGAGGTGGGGACGAATTGTACAGTTATTTTTTCAACACACATAGTTGAAGATGTAAAAGAGCTTTGTAATGATATGGCCATAATGAATGGTGGTAAAATATTAAAACACATTAAGCCTGTTGAAGCTACTAAAGAAATTTCAGGGAAGATTTGGACAAAAGCAGTTAAAAGAGATGATCTTGAAAATGCTGAACAAAAACACAATGTGTTATCCTCCAATTATAATGTTGATAATACAATAAATATTAGGGTTTACAATGAAAAAAAACCAGGTGTCGGATTTAAAAAAACTGAACCACAACTTGATGATGTTTATTTCATCGCTTTGAAGGAAGATCAAAAAAAATAGTGTTTATGTTCTTTAATATTTTCAAAAATGAAATTAGTTATTGGTTGGATAGGCCAGCCTTTTATGTATACTCATTAATCTTCTTATTTATTGCAGTAATGACTTCAGGTTCTGCAGCTGGTTTATTTGATTCAATTACTGTTACTGTTGGATCATCAAGAATCGTAAACTCACCATTTGCACTTTCCGGTCTTTTTGCCGGACTTAGCAGCTTGGTAATATTTTTATATCCATCCATAATTGGAGTATCTGTGTACAGAGATTTTAAAAGCGAAATGCATACAATACTGTACTCTTATCCTTTTACTAAGCTTCAATATCTACTTGCAAAATTTTTTAGTGGAATATTCATTGTTCATGTAATAGTATTATTAATTGCATTAGGGATTGGACTTGGATTTAACCTCCCGGGTACAAATCCAGATCTTTTGACAGAATTTGATATAAAGCCATATTTGGATGCTTACATAATTTACATTCTACCTAATATGTTATTCACAGGAGCTATTGTTTTTGGAATAGTAACATTTACACGAAACATTTCGGCTGGATTTATATTCGTGATCATTATTTTAATATTACAGGGTTTTCTAGCAAGCTTCGGGCAAGAACAAGAAAATAGATTAATCGCCGCTCTTCTTGATCCATTTGGTGATATGGCCTTAGATTACTACACAAGATATTGGACAGTTGCAGAACAAAATGAACTGTATATTCCTATTAAAGGAGTATTTATTTATAACAGGCTAATTTGGCTCACAATTGGATTTGCTGTTTTTATTTCTATATACAGACTATTCAGTTTTAGCCAAAATGCATTTACATTCTCATTTAGAAAGAAGGATTCGTTAAGATTTACCAAATCAAATTTTGGAGGAATTACAAAAATTAATTTACCCAAAATAAATTTAAACTTTTCAATCAAAACTCAGTTAAATTTATTTTGGCGACTTTCAAATATTGACTTTTTTTATATAATAAAAAGCTGGCCTTTTATTTCAATAGTAATCGTAGGCTTACTTCTTAATTTAGTTGGCCTATTCGAATTAGGAAATATTTTTGGCACTGCAACACTACCTCGTACATGGAGAATGTTGGAGGCAGGAGCACCATTTTCATTAGCAATAAATATTTGTACTTTTTTATATGCAGGCTTATTAATCCACCGATCTAGGATATCAAATGTTAACCAACTTATTGATACCACACCAACTCCAAATTGGATTTTATTGGGATCAAAATTTTTAGCAATTATTAAAATGCAGATTGTATTACTATCATTGATCATGATCACTGGGATTATTTTTCAGACATATAAAGGATATTATGATTTTCAGATTGGATTATACATTTACGAGTTAATCGTACTTAACCTTATTTATTACGTAATATGGGCTTTGTTATCTTTTTTTGTACAGACTTTGATACCAAACCCTTACTTGGGACTTTTTGTTATGATTGTTCTTTTAATTGGTATTCCACTGACAAGTATAGCTGGTATTGAACAATCAATATTTAAATATAATCAAGGCCCTGGGTTTTCCTATTCTGACATGAACGGTTATGGTTCAGGTCTTCAAAACTATTTTGTTTATAAATTTTACTGGTTGAGCCTAGGAATAGTTTTTTACATTCTTACAATTTTATTTTACACCAGGGGATTATCTAGCGGTATAACGGAAAAGTTTAAAATTGCCAAATCAAGATTTAACGGAAAAAATCCATTTTTCTTATCACTTTTCACATTATTGTTTATCTCAATCGGTGGATATATTTATTATGTAAATAACATACTAAACGTTAGAAAATCAGCTAAGGAAAGAGAAATTGAAACAGTAGAGTGGGAAAAGAAATACAAAAAGTTTGAGAGCTACAGTCAACCCAGAATTGTTTCAGTAAATGTTAATGTTGATCTTTTCCCAAATTCTAGAAATGTTAGCGCATCTGGTAAGTATATTATGGTTAATAAAACAAAGGATGTAATTGATAGTATATTTTTAAACCACAACCGAGCTATTAGTACTTTTGAGTTCAGTAAAGAAAATTCTCTAGTTTTAGAGGATACCATTTATCATTTTGATATTTATAAATTAAAAAAGCCATTGAGCCCAGGGGACTCATTAAATTTAGAATTTACTGTAAAAAATCAACCAAATACATTTTTAAGAAATAATTCTCCAGTTATCTACAATGGAACATTTGTCAATAACTTTACGCTATTCCCATCATTGGGATACAGTGGTGGAGAATTGAGAGACGATAAGACAAGAGAAAAGTACGGTCTTCCGCCAAATAAATTAAAACCACATCCATCTGATTCAACAGCACTTGGCAATACTTACATTTCCAATGATTCTGATTGGGTAGATTTTGAAGCTGTTGTAAGCACATCAAAAGATCAAATTGCCATTGCTCCAGGCTATTTACAAAAAGAATGGATTGAAGATGATAGAAGGTATTTTCACTATAAAATGGATAGTAAAATTTTAAACTTTTACGCATTTAATTCTGCTGAATACCAAGTAGCAAGAGACAAATGGAATGATGTTAATTTAGAGATTTATCATCACAAAGGACATGAGTATAATTTAGATAGAATGATGAAAGGGATGAAAGCAGCCTTGAAATATTGTTCCGAAAACTTTAGCCCTTACCAACATAAGCAAGCTAGGATTATTGAGTTTCCTAGAACTACCGGAACATTTGCTCAATCATTTCCCAATACAATTCCTTTCTCAGAAACTTTTGGTTTCATAGCAGATGTAGACGATTCTGATGAAGGAGGCAATGACTTTGCCTTTGTTGTTACAGCTCATGAAATTGCACACCAGTGGTGGGCTCACCAAGTAATTGGAGCAGATGTCCTTGGCGCAACAATGCTTTCTGAAAGCCTTTCAGAATATGTTGCACTCAAAGTTACAGAGGAGGTAAATGGTAAAAATAAAATGCGTAAGTTTTTAAAAAGATCATTGGATACATATTTGACCCAAAGAACTTTTGAAACTAAAAGAGAAAATGCATTGATGTATAATGATGGTCAAGGATATATTCACTATCAAAAAGGCTCATTAATTTTTTATGCTTTAAGTGATTATATAGGCGAAAAGCTTCTAAATAAAACATTGTCAAATTACGTTGAAAAGGTTGCATTCCAATCCCCACCATATACGACATCAATTGAATTGGTAGATGATCTGAGAGAGATAATTCCGGACTCATTAAATTATGTAATTAAAGATATGTTTGAAACAATTACATTATATGAAAATAGAGTACTTAAGGCAGAATCTAAAGAACTAGAAAACGGAAAGTATCAAGTTGATTTTGAGTTCAGAGTGAGTAAGTACAGAAATGATGAAAAAGGAAAAATGTTTTATGGAGATGAGGAAAGAGACTCAATTTTTTATAAGTCTGATGATATGAGAAAGCCTGAGTACTCAGTCTACTTAGAAGACTATATTGATGTAGGGGTTTTTGGAGAAGATGATGACAATGAAATCTATTTAAAGAAACATAAAATTACATCTATAAATAACAAGTTGTCAATTATATTAGATCAGAAGCCTGTTGAAGTTGGAATTGATCCTTACAATAAATTGATTGATACGAATTCCGATGATAATAGAAAGAAAGTAGAATCGCTTTAAAATGTCAAATAATTTTGCCCTCATAACTGGGGCCAGCTCTGGAATTGGATTAGAAATTGCAAAGTGTCTTGCTAAAAAAAAATATAATGTAATTCTGACAGCTAGAAGTGAAAAAAAACTAATTCAATTTTCATCTGAAATATCTCAAAATTATGGGGTTAAATCAGACTATATTAAATGTGATTTAAGTGATAAGGATGCGCCCAAAATGCTTTATGATTTTTGTGAATCAAATGATTATCAAATTGATATTCTAATTAATAATGCAGGTTATGCATTACCAGATTTGTTTCATATTACCCCAATTGAAGACGAAGAAAAGTTTCTAAGGGTACTTTCAACGTCTGTGATTGCCTTGACAAAAATGTTTTTACCTAAAATGATTAAAAATGGTTATGGAAATATAATGATTGTTTCGTCTGTAGCTGCCTATGCTCCTCCATCTTCAATTCAGTCATTGTATGGCCCAGTAAAAACATTTATGAATAGATTTAGTGAGTCTTTAAATGCTGTATATAATAAGCACAAAATATATTCAACCGCTTTGTGTCCTGGGTACACTGTAACAAATTTTCATACGGCAAGTGGTGTTCAAAATGAGATGGATAGTGTTCCAAGTTTTTTAAAAAAATCGGCGAAAAGAATTGCAAAAGAAGGGGTTGATGGTATGTTAAATAATAAAAAAGTTGTAGTACCAACTAAAACTTGGAAGTTTATTGTTTTTCTTTTAAAAATTGTTCCAAAAAAGATATTCGATTTTTTAAGTTCTTTTCTAGCACCGGGAAGGTATGAGTAAAAAGCTTGTTGCATTAATATGCTTAGTTGTTTTTATTTTATACGTTTGGGCAGAGCTTGGAGTTGGAATTTTTTTTCAAAACTCTTGGGGTGGTGATTAATTTTTTTTAAATTATAGTTGATGAAAGAGTTTAATTCAATTGGAATAAATTTAGATATGCTTGGAGGGCTGTTAATTCTTTTGCTGCCCTTATACATAGACCCTGTGCAGGTCTTTTTTTTTCAAAATTTAAATATTATTATTCCCTGTATAATTTTATATGCTCTATGTTGTATAACCAATGTTAAAGTTAATAGAGAGGGAATAAAAAAAGAACTGTACTTAGCCCCCATTACACTTAAAAAAAAGACTTGGAGAGAAATTAAACATTATGCTCATGTAACTGAAAAATGGAGTGGACAACATACCCAAAAAATTGAAGTATTATGGTTTATAGACTTTAATGATAAAGTTTGTTTAAGAATACAAAAAAAAACACGAAAAAATCTAGATAAAATCTTGGAGATTATTGATAAGTTCGAAGATAAGTATGAGATTAAACTAGAAATGGAAAACCCATACTTTATGGCATATGGATACAGTAAGGTAAAATATCCAACTGAAAAATTAGAGGATGATAAAAAAGATGCGAATACCAAATAATTGTGATAAATTTAAACCATGAAGCATATATTAAATTTTAAGTTTGGATTTTTCTTTTTTGTTGGTATTGTTTTAGGAATGTTGTATGTTCTAATATCGGAGACTAATAAAGTTTCTGAATCTGCTGTAAAACAAAAATTAGATGAAATTTTTCAGGTTGTTGATAACGATGTAGATCGATTTAGTGAAATTGTGACCGAAGGTTTTTTCATTTTTGAAAATAGTAAAAGATATAGCACAGATGAGTTTATAGATTTTGTAAAATCATTTGATATCATTGAATCAAAAAGAGAATTTAAAAACATAGAAATAGACACTGACTTTAACTCAGCGCATGTAAGTTTAGAACATCACGGGGAGTTTGATATAAATACACCAGACGGAAAAGTGAGATTGATTTTTGATTGGCTTGAGAGTGCATACCTCGTAGAAAGAGATGATGAATTAAAATTCAAATTTTATTTTTCTGAAGCTATTTTTGATACAATAGTGCCAATTAATTAATCTAGGTTTTTTAATAATTGTTTTAATTTTTTAATAATTATATCATACCCCTTAGTGTTTAAGTGCAGCCCATCCTGTAGGTAGAAATCAGAGTTTATTTTATTTCCTATCATTAGTTCATTATAAAATTCTAACTGAATTAATTTATTGTTTGTCTTACTTTCAGTTTTAATCAAGCTATTTATTATTTCAATTTTTTCAATATCTTTTATTCTTTCGAATGAAGGTTTTATTGAAAGATTTATGATTGATGTATTTGGAAATCTTTCAGTTATTTTCTTGAAAAATTCAATGATCTTTTGGGAAATTTTTTTAGCGCTATAGTTCAATGTAAGGTCATTACCTCCAAGGTATGTTACGATATATTTAGGATTTAAACTTTCGAATAAATCATTAAAGTTTTTGTTTAAATCTTGAATTAAAGCACCCCCAAAACCTAGGTTAATTGTATTAAAATTCGAAAAATCAGATGCTAATCTTTCCCAAAGTCTAATTGTGGAACTCCCATAAAATACGAGTTGGTTATTTGTCTCTTTTTTGTTACTCACTAATTTTTTTAATTTTTTTAACTCACCCTCAAAGTTTAAATCTTCTCTGATTAAATCTTTGACACAATTTTTATATTGTTCATTATAATCTTTCACAAAGTCTACTAGCTTTGGATCATTCTCGTCATTAATCCCATGATCACTCATCTTAAATGGTTTCATGATTTCACATTTGTAGGTAGTTTCTGATAAAAGTTTATCAAAATTTGCCATTATAATCGGAACAATTTTTGGCTGGGGTTTTAATTTAGTGGCTAACTTGAAAACTCCAATTTTAAAATCCCCTGGTGATTCTTCGGTTTTTCTTGAAAACCCCTCGGGACTAACAACAATTCCATTTCCCTTTTTTAGTTCATTTATAGATTTTGTATAAAAACTTTTATTAAAAGTTTTTATTTGACTGTAATTTATGTTTGGAGGAATAAAATTTTGAGCAAATACTCTCACATAATCAAACTTATCGTAATAGTTAAAATGGTTTACTTCATCTTGCAATGAGCATCTAACAACACGAGTACCAGGATTAGTATAATACTTTTTCAAAATAATACTGCTAATAAAGTGACTATCAAGCGTTATTTGAAAGTCATCAAAAATAGAATAGTTTATATGATTATTTAAATGATTATAAATAAATATAGAGCTACTTTCCGTGGGTAAATTTTCCGTTCCTTTTAAAATAAATTTTACGTTGGAAAAAATTTTTGCAAACTCTGTACTACAAAGTTTTCTTATTTCTAAAACTGAATAATCAGATGGGGCCTTTAATACAGTTGTATAAAGCTTCTTTAGTTGATCACTAAGATTTTTGTCAATTAATTTTTCTTTAAATCTCAAGTAATTTTTTTTAACAAATTAACCATGTCACTTGGCCCTTCTAAAAAATATTTTGCCTTAGTAGCTTTTCTGCCTACCTTTATAGAAAATGCCTTTTCTGGTAAATTAATAAACATATTTTCATCAGAAATATCATCACCTGCACACAACACAAAATCATATTCTTTTTCATTTAATAAAGAATTGACTGCACTTCCCTTATTTATATTGACATTGGTTATTTCAATTGCTTTGTCACCATCCATCATTATCAGGTTCTCTGAAATTAAACTATTAACTACGGTCTTGAGTTCAACAACTCTATCATTTGCAAGTTCAGGATCTGTTTTTCTATAGTGCCATACTATGCAATTTGATTTTTCTTCGATAAATGTTCCTGGTGTTCTATCTGTAAAGTCTTGAAAAATTGGAAGAAAGTTTTTCTTCCAATCACTATCCTTTTGTATTTTTTCTATCCATTTTTTGTTAAATTTTTTTTGGAAATGACCGTGTTCAGCAAACAATATAATATCTAAATTAGAGAACCACTTCTCTAAAAATTTTTTATCTCTTCCGCTAATAATAGCAACACTTGTATTATTAATTTGAGATAAAGCTTTCAATGTTTCCAAAATCTCATTTTTTGGTACTGCGGCTTCAGGCTTGTGATGAAAACGTACTAATGTCCCATCATAATCAAGCAGTAATAATTTCTTTTTTGCTTTATGAAATTTATTTTGGATATCTTTTATTATACCATTTTTAATTTTAATGGTAGAGGGTTCTTTTGTCTCTTTGGACTTATTATTTAAAGCTTTAAAAAATGCATTAGCCCAGTATTTTACGGTATACCTACTAAGTCTTTTTTGCATAGTTTGATTTCTTCTAATCTGTTCATCCTTTGGCATTTTAATAGCTTTTAATATACTATCAGCCATTGCATCTAAATCGAAAGGATTTACAGTTATTGCTTCAAAAAGCTCCTTTGAAGCACCTGCCATCTCACTTAATATTAATACTCCATCAGAATCAATCCTTGTTGCAATAAACTCTTTTGCAACCAAGTTCATTCCATCCCTAACGGGTGTAATCATTGCGATATCAGAAATCATATATAAATCAATCAAATCGTCAAAGTCCATATGCCTGTAATAATACCATATTGGCGTCCAATTTACAGTTGCAAATTTTCCATTTATTCTACCAACAAATTCATCTGTCTCTTTTTTCAATTTTTTATATTCGGGTACGTTAGATCGGGATGGAACACTTAGCATAACAAGTCTCACTTTTTCTAGATACTGTGGATATTTTTCTAAAAAAAGTTCAAATGCTTTCATACGATTGATTACTCCTTTGGTGTAGTCAAGCCGGTCTATTGAAAGGATTAGTTTGCTTTTATCTGTGGATTTTTTATGTAAATTCAGTTGTATTTTTAGTTCAGATTGTTGTGATTTTTTTTGTTGTTTATGAAATTTGGCAGCATTACTAAACTTGTTGTAATCAATACCCATTGGAAATGTATTTACAACAACTTCTCTAGACCCTAAATTTACCCTATTAAAATCTACATCATATCTCAAGATCCTTTTAACTGAGCTTAAGAAATGCCGTTGATAATCAAATGTATGAAACCCAATTAAGTCTGCCCCCAGCATACCTTCCAAGAGGTCATTTCTCCAGGGAAATATTCTAAAAATTTCAAATGATGGAAACGGAATATGAAGAAAAAACCCAATTGTTAAATCAGGCCTTAATTCTTTTAACATTTTTGGAAGAAGTAATAGTTGATAATCATGAACCCAAATAGTAGCATTTGGTGCAGCTTTTTCAATAATTTTATCACAAAACTTTTTATTTACTTCAACATATGATTGCCAATCATGTTCGTCAAACTTTGCAAACTCTATAAAGTAGTGAAATAAAGGCCATATACATTTGTTAGGTAATCCGTAATAAAATCCATCGATTTCTTTTTTTGTTAATTCTACCTCGTCAAGGTTTAATTTTTTGAGTGATCCTTTTATTTCTAATTTGCTTTGTGTGCTTAGTTCACTAGATGATATACCAGACCATCCAATCCACAATGAATCTGATTTTTGATGAATTGATTTTAAACCTGTAGCTAAACCCCCGCTAGATGATTGAAATAGGAAAGAATTTTCTAATTTCGTTACGTTAACTGGTAATCTGTTAGAAACTATTATATTTTTTCTCATAATTCAATTGCGAATTTATAAAAATGAAAAATAATGATTGAGGACAAAGGCTTAAATTACGGAATTATAGGGAATTGTAAATCTTCGGCACTCATAAATGCGGATTCTTCAATAGACTGGTGCTGTTTACCACAATTTGATTCTTCAGCTGTTTTTTGTAAAATAATTGACGAAAAAATTGGAGGAAGTTTTAAAATCGAGGTTGACAAAAGCTATACAATTACCCAACATTATTTAAATAATACCGCGATTCTAAAGACCAACTTTAGAAATAATGAGAATGAATTTGAAGTGTTAGATTTTATGACAAGATTTAAGTTGGATGATAAAAATTTTTATAATCCCCCAGAACTACAGCGAATGATTCGACCTGTAAGAGGATTACCAAAAATTAAGGTATTATATAATCCTACTTTAGAATATGCAAATGGTAAAACAAAAACTTATAAAAAAGAAGATTTTATAGTCAGTGTATTTGAAGAGGCTAGTTATGAAACATTATTTCTATATACAGACATTGAAAAGAATAAAATTTTAGAAAATAAAGAATTTGAATTGGCTGAACCTGTATATTTAAACTTGTCTTATAATGAAAAAATTGATGTTCCAAATCTGGAAAAATCAAATTTAGAACTTCAAAAAACAAAAGAATATTGGATAAACTGGTGTAAAAAAGGGCCTAAATACAAACTATATAATGATGAAGTAAAAAGAAGTGCAATTACTTTAAAGTTGTTAACCTTTGAAAAAACAGGTGCTGTACTTGCTGCCGCCACCACTTCAATTCCCGAAACTATTGGTGAGGTAAGAAATTGGGACTATAGATTTTGTTGGATAAGAGATGCTTCGATGGTCATCAAGATCATTGCAAAACTTGGACATGAAAGAATTGTAAAAAACTTTATTGATTTCATAGTTAATTTAATTCCAAATAAAAATGAAAAGCTACAAATCATGTACGGAATTGATGGCCAAAAAATTTTAACTGAAAAAAAGCTAGATCATTTGTCGGGCTACAAAAACTCTAAACCTGTTAGAATAGGCAATGCAGCTTATATTCAGAAACAAAATGATATATACGGAATTTTGGTCGATGTAATTCATTTTCAGATTGAAAAGTTCAAAGAGGAAAACTATAAATATGAACAACTATGGTCTATTGTAAAGTCTGTTGTTTGGGTCGTGGAAAAAAACTGGAAAAAACCTGATAAGGGAATTTGGGAATTTAGAAATGAAGATCAGCACTTTACATTTTCAAAGTTGCTTTGTTGGGTAGCTATTGATAGGGCAATAAAAATATCAAATTTGATTAAAAAAGGGAGAAAAACAGACAGATGGATCCCGCTTAGAGATGAGATAAAAAATGATATTTTATCAAATGCATGGAATCCTAAAATTAAAGCTTTTTCTCAATCGTATGGTTCTGATTTTTTAGACGCATCAGTTCTTTTAATGGAGTCCTACGGTTTTATTGAAAGTAAAGACCCTAAATATATTGAAACCGTTAAAGCAATTGAAAAAGAACTACTCTATGATGGCTTATTATTTAGATATAAAAATAATGATGATTTTGGTGAACCTAAATCATCTTTTACTGTTTGTACTTTTTGGTACATAAACAGTCTTTTTAAAATTGGTGAGGAAAGAAAAGCTAAACGTCTTTTTGATCAATTACTTTCAAATTCTAATCATCTTGGTCTATTTAGTGAAGATTTAGATTTTAAAACAAAAAAAATGTTAGGGAATTTTCCACAAGCTTACTCTCATTTGGCGTTGATAGAAACCGCGATGAACTTCAACCCTTAATTATTCTTAATTTCTGGGTCGTTTTTTAACTCCTCGTCTTGTATTTTATTTTGACTGTAAATAACTGACAGAAAACCAATTAAATAAAGGCAAAATATCACAAAACCTACAATAAAAATTACTTTATCATCCATTTCCTAAATTTTTATCATCGTTTCTTCTTTGTCTTATTGCAATTGATAGAGCAAGAATAGATGGAACCCAAATTCCAACAAAAATTCCGCTCAGTTTATCGCCGCTAAACCAGAGAAAAACAGAAAATAAAAAAGATATAAAGGCTAGTATGATTGGGTAATATTTTAAGAAAAATGCATTCATTGAATAAAATTAAGCAAAAACTATGCAAAACCTAATTTCTATTTTTTCTAAACTTTTTATAAATTTCCAAACTAACTAATACAAGAACCAAGGCTAGCCAAACATAGATAAATATTTCGCTTTTATATCCCATTTTTTTGGAACAGTTTATTCCATAAACCTACTTTCAGTTGTGTACCACCAATTATTAAAGCAGCAGTTATAATGATTATATTCTTTATAATGTATTGCCCCTCTAATGTTGGTAAAAAAGGATTAGAATTTTGGAATGTGACCTCAGGAAGTATTACTAGTGGCAAAAAAGTGCCTGTCATTTGAAGAAAGAGAAAAACCATAGCAATCAAAGTTGTTCTTTTAAATAAGAAAAAGATCGCAATAAAGACTTCCCATATACCAATAACTATTGTCCAAGTTGCAGCATCAAGAAAAGGCATCCAATATACAGTATCCATTACAAGTTGCTGGGCTGGAGATAAATTAATAATCTTTAAAAATCCAAACCAAAAAAATATTATAAAAAGAGGAATTCTGACTAAGTAGTCATTAGTATTAAAATTATACATTAATTAGTTGTTATAATGAAGATAATACTTCTTTTTGAGATTTTATTGATTGCCTCAAATCTCTTTGTATATCTTTTTGGACAGTTCTTAGGTATTTCTTTCTTTTTTTATCCGAAACAAAAGGCACCGACCAGAATTGTTTTGTTTTAGTAAAGAGAGACAATCTCCAACCAAAAACAAAAGTATAAACACCCATAACAAGTCTCAGCTTTACGGAGTTTACATACAATGTTAAAACTGGCAAGGCTGGTGCACCGTGTGTTACGTATGTCCTAACTTTTTTACTTTTTAGAAACGGGACTGGATAGGCATATGTCTTGGTAATGTTTACAAACTTGTAAGCAAATCCAGGCTCAAATACTTCATCGAAAAAAATTTCCATTCTAGGTGTTAATCTAAACCACCAAACAGGTGAAACTATATAAATTCTGTCACACCACGTTACAAGTTCTTTATATTTTTTAATTACTTTTTCACGAGGTCTAGTAAAAGGATCACGATAAAGGTCAATAATTTCTAATTCTTCTTTTTTGGCAGAAATTTCAGTACATATAGTTTTGAAAATACCACTGTAACAAAATGAATTCTTATCAGGATGGCCAATTACAACTAAATTCTTCATTACATCAGCTGATTGCTCAAAACATGTGCCAATATTATTTGTAAGATTTTATGAAATCTAATTTGGAGGCAAAAGCTACCCAGTTTTTAGGAAACTTTCTGTGTAACCTTTGTAATAACATTTGATGTCCAATTTCTTTAGCCCAACTTATCATGCTTTCATCAGAACAGTAAAATTGAACTGTAAATGTAGCTCCCTTCATATTAGTTGGGTTTTCTTCAAAAGTAACTTTGAGTAAATCAACTTGATTTACATTTTTTGAAATTTCTGGTAGTAAAACCATATCAACGTGCTCTATCCAGCTCTTTTCGATTTCTTCTTCAACAATAAAAGTTATATTATATATATGCATTACAAATTAAAATAATCAAAACTTAAACCATTTTATTTAAAATCAAACTAATTTTATAGCTATAAAAATAAAGTATTGACTAAAATCCTTTCTGATATAATTTCTAAAGAGCTTAAAATATTTTATTTTAAATCTTTTCGAAGGAGATCAAAAAGTTTAGAAACACTAGATCTGATCAAAGAATGCTATAAGGATCAAATCAATTTATTTAATCACCATATCAATGACTTATTAATGTCGTCAAAAAAAAATAAAAGTAAAAGCTTTCTTCTTCAGAGCTTAAAAAAAATTAAAAATTTCGAGGGAAATAATAAAAAAATTATGAAATTTTTAGTTGCTGAGCTAAAGAAATTAGATGAATCAATCCATTTTGAGTCTGAAGAAATACAGTTTTTATTTGAATTTGAGGATTAGATGGCATATTATTTGAAAATTTGATAATAAAAATTTAGATGAAATTAATTGATAGACCTTTGTGTGGATGTGGTAATACATCTAACCCCAATGGATATTGTGATGGCTCACATAATAAAAAATAATGAGCAAAGTCCTGGCATTTGGAGCAAGCTCCTCGAAAAAATCAATAAATAAAAAATTTGCTATTTATGTTGCTAATTGCATACCCAATGCAGAAATAAATGTCATTGATTTAAATGATTATGAAATGCCAATATACAGCATAGACAAAGAAGAAAAAAATGGTATTCCAGAGTTAGCTTACAGGTTTAAAGAGCATTTTAAAAATTCTGATGCTGTTATAATTTCTTTTGCAGAGCACAATGCGTCTTACACCTCAGCTTTTAAAAATATTTTTGATTGGATCTCGAGAATTGATAAAAATATATGGCATAACAAACCAATGTTTTTATTGGCAACATCAACCGGTGGTAATGGAGCAGTAATAGTGCTTGAAGCAGCATTTTCTAGAATATCTAGAAGAAATGATAATCATATTTCAACTTTTTCACTTCCAAATTTCTATCAAAAATTCGATGACACTAATGGAATAACTGACCCGGATCTAAAAATAAGTTTTGAATCAAAGCTCAACGAATTTATTTCAAAAATATAATTAGTGGGTATTCGTATTTATAAAAAAAGTGATCAAGCAAGCTGAGTTATAACAATTACACATTAACAAAAATACGTGGCATAATACTTGAAATATTTATTGCATGAAAAATTTTTTTACACTTATAATTATATTCAATTCAATTTCATGTTCAGAAGAATATTCAAGTGATAGTGAAAGAGACCAAAATATTTCAGATTCAATTGAGTTACCAGCCTTACGAACTAATTCAAGTTTTAACCAACCCTATCGAATTTTAAAAACTACAATTTCAGATCCAACAGTTTTTGATCAAAATTATGGGAATTTGGAAATTAGTATTGGCTATGTATTAAGATACTATTTTTATACCGCTATTGATCTTAACTCTGATAAAAATCAATTAATTAGTATGGACAGATCTACTTTTACAATGCCAGATACTTCTGACCCTGTTGAGCTAATTAGATCTGCAATCTCTGAAATTAGTGACATGTCTTACGGATCCCAAGAGAATGATCAATTTATCATTAAATACTTTGATGGATGTGTTGATTTAACAAAGGTTAATAAAAATTGCATTGTACCTACTGTTGTAGACCCTGTTTGTGGTTGTGATGGTTTTTCTTATAATAATTCAACTTTAGCTGAATGTTCAGGACTCCTCAGTTACAGTTCAGGCTCATGTGACTAGTGATGTTCTTTCCATTTTGTTATAAATGTAAAGAATAATCAATCCGAAAATTATACCGCTTATTAGTAAGATTATGCTAGTTAATCCAACTGCATTAAAAGACAATCTTAGAAGTATCGTTGATATGATAAAACCGGTATTTCTAACCAGTTGTGAGTATCTTTCCGTGTATTGAAAAGAAATCAGTAAAATAAATACATCAACCAAAATTAATATTCCAAAAAATTCAACAAAAAATAAATAATCAATGTTTGGTGAGTTTTCTCCACCAATAAATACAGCCCCATACCAATCCAAAAAGCTAAAAATGCAAAGTAAAATTAGTGTAGGAATTAATAGAAGACTTATTAATTTCTTGTATCCAAGAAAACGTTCCAAATTTGTATGTACTGGAAGTTGAGGTAAATTATCTTTAAGTTTTTTGAAAAGATAAATTAAATAAAAAACAATAAGAACACCCGAGAGATCGTAAATTAATTGAAGATTATTTTCATTTAAAATCCAATTATCAGAAAGGTTTACTTCAGGAATATCTTTAAATATTTTTCGAATTAATATAAGTGACATAATTTCGAACTGTTTGGCTATTGAAGTTGTGAATGATCTCGGTAGGTAATAAATCAATAAAAAAGCTTCATATATCAATATAAATGAAAAAGGAGTATAAATAGCCGAAATTGGATTTACAAATAAACTATCATTGAAAAAAGACAGGTCTACATAGCCCTTATTGTTGAGTAAAATAAGAAGCAAATGAATGATAAAACCGCTTGTAGCTAGAAATAAAATAAGTTTTTCAAATACCCTTAAATTTCTGTCCGAGAACACCTTCCCAAAAACAATATTTATTTTTTCAGTCATGAATTTTATGATATTTTAAATTCAATATTTTATAAATATTTACTAATATTACGATCACAAATATATAAGTTAATTTAAACTAATATTATAAAAGTATGTCCTCCAAATTTAAAAAGTCAGATAAGTTGTTGCTTCTTGCAGTATTAATATCTTTTGCCTTATCTGTTGGTTTGTGGTTTAATGGTTTTAAGGAAGAGGGTTTTTACGTAGGATTGTGGGTGCCCTCAATTTTGGCTTTCGGATCTTACATAAAGAGTGTATATAGATAGTTATGGAATTGTATTTATTTATAATTGGTTTTCTAGTAAGTTGCCTAGTTATTGCTAGTGTTTTCCTTGTTAATAAAGAGGAAAAAGATAAATACAAAGATTCTGATAAAGCCAATGAAATGGACTATGATGGAATGGGAAATTATGGAAGATTTCCACAAAAAAACTAGTCTATTTTTTTCTTGCAGCTATAAAACTTTTTACAAAATAGATCATTGCTATTAATGATGTACCACACATTGCTAGGACCCTAAAAAGACCTAGTCCTCCAGATTCTAATGATTTTGGCAGTCTCATACCTAAAAGAGCGAAGAGTATTAACAGAGTTAATAGTACAGCAACATGTGCAATAATTTTATTTTGGTTTTTAATTCCTCCACTACAAGCTAATAGAATAGCCCCAAAAACTGTTGGAATTAGAGCTGTAACTGAAGATACTTCAATGTAGCCCCAGATACCAAGAACGATTAATGAAATGGAATTTATAAGGTTTGCTTTGTATGCATTCATAATAGTTCAAATTTAAAACTTTATTTATAAAAAAAACGGAATTATAGCTTTTCTGTTTTTTGGATAATTTTTAAACTTTCTATTGTACCATTTGTGATGATTTATAGCCCTTGGAATTAAGTTAAATGAAGTCCAAAGAAAAAAACTCAGTGAGGCTAGACTGGGTGCAATCATAAAAAAACCAAGCCACTCAATTATCTCACCTAAATAATTTGGGCATGAAACATATTTAAACATCTTGCCTTGCGGAATTTTGTAACCCATTTTCTCTTTCCTCAATGAAATTAATTTGTTATCGGATGTTATATTAATTAACATCCCAATAAAAAAAACTAATGCACCAATTACAATATTAAATTCAAAAAGGTTTGTTTCTGGTACATTTAGATAAATGTGATAGCCATTAAACAAACCATTAACTATATTAAATGTAAAAGCACTTAGAACTATGAATATTGGTATTTTCTTTTTTTTAGTATTTATTCTCATAGGAAATATGATAGACCTATTAAAATAATGTAAAAACCAAAAAAAGGCAATTAATAATACAAATGGATTATTATCATTCTGCAAACTCAAGACGGGCATAATAATTAAAGCAGGGAACTCCATAATAAACCACCCAAGTGAGTTGTTAATTAGAATACCACGATTCTTTTTAATGTGTCTCCCGTATGGTGCCTTTTTTTTTGAATATATTAAATAAATAAAGGTAATTAGACCTAATGCTATCCAGCACAAAATCAAAAACCTAAAATTCTGAAAAAAAAAATGGCTCATCAAAGAGCCATTAAATTATAAATATTTATTGAATTTCATTTTTCTAGGCTAACTATTGCTTTTATTAAATCCATAATTTTTTCTATTGATTCATCAGTCAATCCTAAATTTTTTAGATTTTTAATATGTTTTTTACTTGGTTTAAATTTTGATTTGTCATTGGACTTTATAAACTCCAATCTAATATTCCTGACCGTACCAAAAACTTCTCTAAAATTTTCTCTGCTAATTCCTTGCTCTCTTAAATATTCTATAATTTTTTCAAATATTGGATCACCAACATCTGGTCTAGCAGGTCCCTGACGTTTATTAGGGCTATTAAAATTTGATTTGGATCGATTTTCGGATCTTAATTTAATTAATTTTTTAGCTAGATCTTTTAGGGCTTGCCTGTGCTTATCACTATAGTTTTCTAATTTTTTGATTGATTCTTCTGAAATTTCCATTTCATTAACATACTCCATCATAACTTTTCTAACAAGCATCATTGAGTTTTGAATCTGGTCATCTTCAATCCCAATTTTTTTCATGTAATCTAAGACCATTTGTCTCATTTGTTCCCGGTCCTGAGTATAGGAATTGGTATAAGTTAAAAGCAGTGCAAGAATTACAATAAGTTTTCTCATTTTATGAATTTGTTATATATATAAGATAATACAATAAGGTAAAGGTTTAATTTTGTAATAATTATGGAGATAGATATTTTTCAGATAGATGCATTCACATCAGAACTTTTCAAAGGCAATCCTGCTTGTGTTATGCCTCTTAATAATTGGTTGCCAGATGAACTGCTGTTAAAAATTGCTAAGGAAAACAATGTCTCAGAAACTGCATTTTTTATTAAAGAGGGTGAGGGTTTTTATTTAAGATGGTTTACTCCAGAAATTGAAATGGATCTGTGTGGTCATGCAACACTGGCAACCGCCTATTGTTTAAAAAATCATCTTGACTATAAAAAAAATCAGGTCATCTTTGACTCAATGAGTGGAGAGCTAATTGTAAAATATGATGGGGATTATATACAAATGGATTTTCCACACAGAAAACCAAAAAATTCAGAATTGCCAAAAAACATAATGGACTCTTTAAGTATTAAGCCAAACAAAGTTTTGAAAGCAAGAGATTATGTTTTGGTTTATGATAATGAAGAGCAAATTAAAAATATTGAAATTGATAAAGAATTATTCGACAAAACCAATTTGGATCCAGGTGGTGTTGTGATTACATCAAAGGGAACCAAATCTGATTTTGTTTCAAGATATTTTGTTCCTCAATGTTCTTTTTTTGAAGATCCAGTTACAGGCTCTACACACTGTTCATTAGTACCTTATTGGACTCAAATACTAAAAAAAACTAAACTTAAAAGTATTCAATTATCTGAGCGAGGTGGCGAAATGTTTTGTGAAGATTTAGGCAATCGCGTTTTAATTAATGGAAAAGCAAAGACGTATTTTAAGGGAAAAGTTACTTTATAATTGATTTTTCTCTTTCAGAACAGTTGTTAAATATACACCTGAAAAAATTAGCATCGAGGCAACGAAAATTGTTAGTGTTACTGTATCAGATTTTGTAAAAACTGCAAATATTACACCAATTATGGGTTGCAAATACATAAACACAGCAACCTCTGTAGAAGATAATTTACTCAAAGCAAACGCATTAAATAGATATGTCATAAATGTGGTACAAATAACTACATAAATCATTGGTAGAATTGCTTCTTGTACTGGAAGGCTAGTCCATTCAACATTTAAAAACTGCTTAATTCCTAATGGAAAATTAAAGATTAATCCAATGAGAAAAAGCCATTTTAGCAGGGTGATTAAATCATATTTTTCTGCCATTGGTTTAACAATAATTAAGTAGTATGCATACGAAATACTATTTACAATAAATAGAAAATTTCCTAGCGGAATATTTCTGCCTATGGAACTATTTGTGTCAGCTGTTATAATTAAAATAAGAGCACCAATAAATCCTAAAAAAATTCCAAATATTTTATAAAAATTTATTCTTTGTTTGAATATGAAAAAAGATAAAAGCACTACAAAGATAGGGGAAATAATTATTAATATAGAACTGTTAACAGGGGTTGAGTAGTCCAGTCCTGCTATGAAAGCTGCAATGTTAATACTCATACCAAACAAACCGCATTTTAAAATCGTAAATCGATCTTTTTTTTCAATTGGCGTACCTTTTATGAAAAGGCTTAAAATCCAGAAGATGATTGTAGCCCCCAAAACCCTTAGAAGTACAAGTCCTAATGAACCAATATAAATAGGCATTATCATTTTTGCTATTGTATGGTTTAATCCATATATAGTTGTGGCTGTTGTAGCAGCCAATAATGCCAAAACTTTAGTCCGATTCAATCCTTAATTTTTTTTGATAAGTTTAGCAATATATTTTCCAATCATATCAAATTCAATATTTACGGTTGATCCAACATTAAGTTTTTTGAAATTGGTGTGTTCATAGGTGTATGGAATTATGGCAACTGAAAAGTTACCCGGACCTGACTCAACAACTGTTAAGCTAACTCCATTTACAGAAATAGACCCTTTTCCTACAGTAACGTTTTCAGATTCTTCATGTTCAAAGTTAAAATACCAACTTCCATTTTCCTCGGAAATATTAGTGCATTTTGCTGTTTGATCAACATGTCCTTGAACAATATGACCATCAAGTCTATCCCCAAGCTTCATTGCTCGCTCTAAGTTTACTAAACTTCCAATTACCCATTCTTTTACATTACTTTTTAAGGCAGTTTCTTTTATTGCAACAACAGAGTGTGAGGATTCTGTTGTTTCAATAACTGTTAGGCAAACTCCATCATGAGACAAACTTTGATCTATTTTTAGTTCCGATGAGATTTCAGATTTGATGGTAAAGATTATGTTGTTACCATCTTTTTTAATTTGCTTTATTTCACCTATTGTTTCTATTATGCCTGTGAACATATAATTGTATATTTACAGGCCCAAAAATACACAATATTAATAAAGGCATGTTAAAAAAATCAAAACCGATTATTGGAATTTCAACTGGAGATCCAAATGGAATTGGTATTGAAGTTATTTTGAAGTCATTGGGAGATAAATCCATTTTAGATTTATGTTGTGTTGTAATCTTCTCAAATTTTGAACTGATTGAGAGTCAAGTACGTTTTTTTAATATTGATTTGAATCTAAAAGAAGTTGATGATTTTGATAGTCTTGATACAAATCATGTTAACGTTTATCCAATTAATAATAAAGAAATAAACCTTTCATATGGCAAATTAACCGCTGATGGTGGGAAATACTCAAAAGATTCTTTGTTTGCAGCTGTAAAAGCTATAAAGAATAAAGAAATTGACGCTTTAGTTACTGGTCCAATTAATAAAAAAAATATTCAATCTGAAGATTTTCAGTTTAAGGGTCATACCGATTTTCTTAATGAAAAATTTCATGGAACAAGTCTAATGTTCATGGTTTCTGAAGAAATAAAAGTCGCTCTTTTAACAGAACACATTCCTCTAAGTAGTGTACAAGATCATCTAAATGAAAATTTAATTGAATTTAGAGTCAAAGAAGTTTTTAAATCATTGTCTAACGATTTTGGGATAAAAAAACCCAAAGTAGCCATATTATCAATTGACCCTCACATTGGTGATCAAGGTGTGATAGGAAATGCTGATCAAAAACTTTTGATTCCTGTTTTAAATAAACTTTATTTGGATTCATATAACGTCAAAGGTCCTTTTGCAAGTGATAGTTTTTTTGGATCAAAATCATATAAGAAATTTGATGCAATTGTAGCAATATACCATGATCAAGGATTGATTCCATTTAAAACATTAACATTTGGTAAAGGCGTAAATTTTACAGCTGGACTTGAAATAGTTAGAACTTCTCCAGATCATGGAACTGCTTACGATATATCTGGAAAAAATATTGCTAATCATGATTCGTTCATGTCTGCAATATTAACATCAATAGATATTGTAAAAAACAGAGTAAAAAATTAGTATATTCGCATTCCTATTTTTGAAAAAATGAGTAAATCAAAAAGCTTTTCAATTAAGTTTATTGGTCTAAAAGACGGAAAACATAGTTTTCAGTTTCCGTTATCTAAATCGTTTTTTGAATCATTCAATTATACAGATTTTAACAGTGTAGATATTATTATTGATATAGAATTAGTAAAAAAATCAACAATACTTGAATTAAATTTTAAAGGAAGTGGAAGTGTTAATATAAACTGCACACTTACTAATGAACCCTTTGAATACCAGATTAGTTCAAATTTAAATTTACTTGTAAAGTTTGGGGACATGTATGATGACGAGAATGATGAACTTTTGGTTCTTCCCCACGGATCGCATTCAATAGATTTAGACCAGTATTTTTATGAAATGATTGTTTTATCTATGCCAATAAGAAACGTTCACCCAGATGTTGAAAAGGGTACTTTAAACTCTGAAATACTAAATAGATTAAAGGAATTTGATATTAATAAAGAAAAAAATAGTAATTTCGACGCTCGTTGGGATAAACTTAAAAAATTAAAGAAGTAAATCATGGCACATCCAAAGAGAAAAACATCAAAAACAAGGAGAGATAAAAGAAGAACTCATTACAAAGCTTCTGCATCTCAAATTGCTACTGATAAAACTACTGGACAGGATCATCTTTATCACAGAGCGCATTGGCATGAAGGTAAACTATATTACCGAGGTAAGGTTCTTGCTGATACAGCTGAGGAGAAAGAGTAATTATTTTAAAGTTTTTTTCATAAAATCTTCCGCAAATTTAAAAGCCATTTTTCTGGCCTGAGAATTACCACCTAAAGTTACGCCCCTTTTAACACAAAAAAGAAATCCTATTTTTTGCATAAAAGGTGAAGACATTGGAAGTGATAAATAATCCATTAAAACATCACCATCTTCACTCAATTTAAACATACAATCCTTAAAGCTATATCCCTTTTCGTTTTGAGTAAGTTCAGATTTACTATCAAATGAATGATGCGCATTTGGATAAATAGTTAATCCAACATTACCTTTTTTGTTTATTTTTTTTACGAATTCAATACATGGCTTTGCAGGTGTCCAGTTATCATTTTCGCCAATTAAAATATGAATTGGAGCATCTGTGAAATCTGTATTTTCTGGATCAACAAAACATGGTGGATATATTGGCAAATGCGATGCAAATGATAACTCTTTCGTAATCGCATTTTTTAAAGGTAACCATGCTGAAAACAATGAAACAGCCCCGCCAAGACTCCATCCAGTAATTGATACTTTGTTTTTATCAATATTTGGATGTTCAGACAACTTTTCTAACGCACGATATGCATCTAAGATCATCATTGCAGTTGTTACCTCAACTTGAGATCCCACTGTTGATTCAATATCTCTGCTTTTAAAACTTTTTAATTCAAAAGTTGCAAAACCAGCTTTTTGATACATGTCTAAATACTCGTAATGATGATCACGCCAAGCCAAGCTTCCTGCAACACCTATTATTAGGGGATATTTTTGATCTGATACAGAATCTATTGGTAATGTAAGTATTCCATAAACTTCTTGTTTTTCTTGATTATCTAAATCGTTAATCACATCGCTCATTGCAAATGGATTGGCACTTTCAAAAAAAACTTTTTCTTTTATTTGAGCCGAAAGAGTTATTGTAAATAGAAAAAGTATTAAAAAAATCCTCATAGATTAATAGCCAATTGCAATACTAGCTCCACCATCACTATCTACTACTACATCTTTAAACTTTGTAACCATTCTACAATTTTTGCATTTATAAGAATAGATATTACCCGTGAGTTTATTTGGAAATACCTTAATATGTTTGTTGTATGCCTCAGTATATTTTTTATGATATTCCGATTTAAACCAATCAGAAAAACCAACTTTTTTACCATTTAGTGTGTTAAATTTAAAGTGACTATTGTCTTTCAAGTTTTTATCAAACATTTGATCAAATTTCTTTTGACCCCAAAAAGGAAACCTTATCCTACATCTTGGATTTTTACATCTCCATGTCCAAGAAGCACTTCCATAGGAAATTGTATGATTCTTATAGTATTCTACAGGATTTAGTACGTTTTTTATCAAAATTTTGAGAAAATAAAGAGTTTTTTAGTTAAAAAA
>CACCYT010000010.1:0-12500 GCA_902550325.1 uncultured Bacteroidota bacterium
AAAAACTATTATAAATCAATTGCAGGAATCATTATTTGTTTATTTATAATTTCATGTAATGATAATCCAACAAAAAAAATTAATAAACAAAATCTTGTTGAAACTGAAAAACGACTAGAGAAAGAGTCAGTCTTACCAATCATAAATTTTGATTTTGACACATATGATTTTGGAGAAGTCTCTGAAGGTGAAATTGTAGAAGTTGATTATACATTTAAAAATACTGGAAAAAGTAACTTAATTATATACGATGCCTCAGCCTCTTGCGGATGTACTGTTCCTGATTATCCGAAAGACAAAGAAATCCAACCCGGAGAATCTGGAGTTATTAAAGCACGTTTTGATTCCTCTGGTCAAACTGGTAAACAAGTCAAATCAATCACCTTGACGACAAACACTGAAAACTCTAAAAAAATTATTCGCATGAGCGGATTCGTTATTAATAAATAGAGAAAAATGGAAGGAATTAGTCAATGGACGCCAATTATTTTAATGATATTTGCGTTATACTTTTTGTTTATTCTTCCTCAGAGCAGAAAGGCAAAAAAAGAAAAGAAGTTTTTATCATCACTTAAAAATGGCGACTTAGTAGTTACCAAAAGTGGTATGCATGGCAAAGTGATCGAGGTAAATGACACAAAAAATACATGTGTCATATTAACAATGGCTGGCAAGATCAAATTTGATAAGACTGCTTTATCTTTAGAGTTATCCTCAGAATTAAATAAAAAGAAATAAAATTTAAAAGAATGTGGAAATATTTTATTAGACCACTTTTTTTTCTTTTTGATCCAGAATTAGTACATAATTTTTTGATAAAATGGACTAAGTTATTTGGTGGTACTGGATTACCAGACATGCGTTTCTCATCACCATTGATAGAAAAAAAGGTTTTTGGTATAAATTTTCCTAACCCAGTGGGCCTAGCGGCAGGATTTGACAAAAACGCTGAAATAGTTTCATCAATAAGGAGGCTTGGTGGTTTTGGATTTACTGAAATTGGAACTGTTACTCCGAGACCACAGTCAGGAAACCCAAAAAAGAGAATATTTCGTTTAACAAAAGACGATGCATTAATAAATAGATTGGGATTTAATAATGACGGAGTCGATGCTGTAGTCAAAAGATTAAAAAATAAAAAATTTAAATATTACAATACAAGCTTACCTATAGGAGCAAATATTGGAAAAAATAAGTCAACACCTAATTCTGAAGCACATGAGGATTATCTTGAATGTTTTAAAAAGTTAAGATCATATGTTGATTATTTTGCTGTAAATGTTAGTTCACCCAATACTCCAGAGCTCAGAAACCTGCAGTCTATTTCTTTTCTTAAAAAGATTTTAAAAACTTTGATTACAGAAAACAAGACAGGAGAAAGGAAGCCGATTCTCGTTAAAGTTTCACCTGATTTATCTACTAGTCAGCTTGCAGATATTGTTAGTCTCTTAATGGAATTAAATATTGATGGCATAATATGTTCAAATACGACAGTTGCCAGAGCAAACCTAAAATCAGATAATTTAAAAAATGAAAGTGGTGGTCTGAGTGGAAAGCCGCTTTCAAAGAGAAGTACAGAGATGGTTAAGCTGATCAAAAACCAGGCTGGAGACAAACTTCCTATCATTGCTGTTGGAGGTATAATGACACCAGATGATGTAATTGAAAAGATAAATGCAGGGGCATCGCTTGTTCAAATCTATACCGGTTGGATATATTATGGACCAACCTTAGTTTATGACATAAATAAAAAGCTTTTGAAAGAATATCTAAACAATTGAATTTGATCGAAAATTACATACCAAAAACAGAAATAGAGTACAACAAGCTATATCAAAAAAGTGTCAAAGACCCTAGTAGTTTTTGGTCTGATATTGCCTCAACTTTCACTTGGAAAAAAAAATGGAATAAAACATTTGAGTTTGACTTTAAAAAACCGGATTTTAAATGGTTTATCGGTGGAAAATTAAACATCACAGAAAATTGTCTTGACAGACATCTTTTAAAAAAAGCAGATAAAACAGCAATAATTTTTGAACCTAATGATCCAACTGAAAAGTGTCTAAGAATTTCATACAGAGAATTGTACTCAAAAGTTTGCAAGTTCTCAAATGTTCTAAAAAAAAATAATATTGCAAAAGGAGACAGGGTTTGTCTTTACATGCCAATGGTTCCTGAGCTTGCAATTGCAGTCTTAGCATGTGCAAGGGTAGGGGCTGTTCACTCAGTAGTATTTGCAGGGTTTTCCTCTATAGCATTGGCTGCTAGAATTAACGATGCCAATTGTAAAATGTTACTTACTGCCGACGGAAGTTTCAGAGGAAATAAAACAATTGATTTAAAATCTATTGCTGATGAAGCTTTAATAAAATGTCCCTCGGTTGAAACTTGTATTGTTTTAAAGAGAATTGATAGTAGAATTAAGCTAAATAAAATTGATAAATGGTGGCATGAGGAGTTAAATGGAGTGTCTGATAAATTTGACTCAATTGAACTGGATTCTGAGGATCCATTATTTATTCTTTACACATCAGGATCAACCGGAAAACCAAAAGGAATGGTTCATTCTTGTGGAGGTTATATGGTTTATTCATCCTACTCTTTCAAAAGCGTGTTTCAATACCAACACAACGATATATACTGGTGTACAGCTGATATTGGTTGGATTACTGGACATAGTTATATTGTTTATGGACCCTTGCTGAATGGTGCAACAACAATAATGTTTGAGGGAATACCATCTTATCCTGACTTTGGAAGATTTTGGGAAATATGCGAAAAACATAAAGTCAATCAATTTTACACAGCACCTACTGCAATTAGAGCACTAGCAAAACACCCTCTTGATTTTGTTAGAAAGTACGATTTATCTTCATTGAAAGTCCTCGGGAGCGTGGGAGAGCCAATAAATGAAGAAGCGTGGAATTGGTACAATGAAAATATTGGAAATAATAAGTGTCCAATAGTCGATACATGGTGGCAAACTGAGACTGGTGGGATCATGATATCATCACTTGCTAATGTTACAAAAGGAAAACCAACTTTTGCCACCAAACCCTTGATTGGTATACAACCCGTTCTTCTTGATGATGATGGGAAAGAATTTTATGAAAACAATAGAAATGGCATACTTGCAATTAAGTTTCCTTGGCCATCTATAGCCCGTACTATATATGGAGATCATAAGAGATACAATGATGTTTACTTTTCAAATTATCCTGGATATTATTTTCCTGGTGATGGTGCATTTAGAGACGATGAAGGAAATTATAGAATTACAGGAAGGGTAGATGATGTCGTAATTGTTTCTGGACACAATTTGGGTACAGCACCTATTGAGGATGCAATAAATCTACATGAAAATGTAGTTGAGAGTGCTCTTGTCGGATATCCTCACGATATCAAAGGAAACGCTCTTTACGCATTTGTAATTGTAAAAAATCATAAAAATATTGATGGAATTAAAGTGGAAATAAATCAACTTATTTCCAAAACAATTGGCCCCATAGCAAAACCTGAAAAAATTCAAATTGTTGATGGTTTACCAAAAACAAGAAGTGGTAAAATCATGAGAAGAATTTTAAGAAAAATTGCTGCAGGTGAAACCGATAATTTTGGGGACATATCAACGCTACTTAACCCAGAAATTGTTAAGCAAATAGTTAGTGAAAAAAATTAATTTATTAGCAAATGTCTAAATTTTCTAAAAAACCTATTTTGGTTGAAAAGAAATACCTTATTTCTTTCATTGCTATTACCTCAATGTTTTTTTTATGGGGAGTTGCAAATGATGTAACAAATCCAATGGTTTCCGCTTTTAAGAAAGTAATGCCAGAATTATCAAATTTTCAAGCTGCTTTAGTTCAACTTGCATTCTATGGTGGATATGGAACTATGGCAATACCGGCAGCATTATTCATTAGAAAATATAATTATAAATCTGGTATTTTGATTGGTTTATTGCTATACGCAATCGGTGCAATTTTATTTTGGCCAGCTGCAGTTTATGAGCAGTTTACATTTTTTCTTTTGTCTCTTTATATCTTGACATTTGGACTTGCTTTTCTTGAAACAACAGCAAATCCATTCATACTTTCACTCGGAGACTCTAGAACGGCGACCCAACGTTTGAATCTTTCCCAAGCATTCAACCCTATAGGAAGTTTAATGGGTATGGCTATTGCTCAATTGATTATCATCGAAAACTTGAGATCTGATGATTTTAGCCCTGAAGCATACAATGCACTAAGTCCTGATCAAATTGCATTTATCAGGCAAGAAGATTTAAACATTATAAGTGAAGTTTATGTAGGTTTAGGAATTTTAATTTTTGCTGTTATGTTTGTGATCTTTTTCATCAAAATACCTGGAAAAGATGAAAAAAGTAAATTATCCGTTAAGGAAAACATTAGTATACTTAGAAGAAATAAAAGATATTATGAAGGTGTGATTGCACAAGCATTTTATGTAGGAACACAGATAATGTGTTGGACATTTATATTTCAATACGTAGATAATATAAATAGTGATCTCCCCGATGAACAACATCTAACTGCGTCATGGTACAATATGGCTGCAATGTGTCTCTTCTTATGTAGCAGATGGTTGTGCACCTGGTTGTTCAATTTCATACAGCCTGCAAAGCTGATGTTCTTATTTGGTATAATTGGTATGATATTAACATCTGGCACAATTTTACTTGAGGGTATAGCCGGATTATATTGTTTGATAGGAATTTCAATGACCATGTCACTAATGTTCCCAACTATTTATGGAATTGCCCTTGATGGAATGAAAGAGGAAGCAAAATTAGGTTCAGCTGGTCTTGTCATGGCAATTGTTGGTGGAGCATTAATGCCCCCAGTACAGGCAACAATTTTGGACTGGGGTGGTCCGGGATTTAGTGATATTCAAATACTAGGTTTTATTGATGAAGTAAATTTCTCTTTCATTATGCCATTATTTGGTTTATTGGTTGTTACTATCTATAGTTATCGCTCCATGAAGGTTTTGAGATAAAAATTAATTTCATAAATTAATGATTATGAAAGCAACAAAACTAACTAACAAAGAAATTGATAAGACTGAATTGCCTGTCATAGGTATTTTTGCGACCTGTGATCCAAGAATAGATAAAGATTCCAGAACCAGAGCAAAAAATATTGTAAAGATGGCAGCTAATCAAATTGCTGGTCACGTTGTTTCGCCAGATAAAAAAGAGATTCCAGTTGTGTATTCAGAAATTTTAGTTGATGGTGAAAGACAAGCTGATCAGGTTGCATTACAATTTAAAAAAGCTGGTGTTAATGTTATTATATGTGTTCCTGATACCTGGGCTTTTCCACAACTTACGGTAATGTCGCTGTTGGCACATTTTCCAAATGATACACCTTTTAACTTTACGACAGGTAATAGTGGTCCTAGACCAGGTGTTGTTTTTACTCACGCAACCAATGGTGCTCTAGCTCAATCAGGACGGCTAAGTCACATAAATGTTGGGAGTTGGAATGATGTTGGTATCGATCCTATTATGACTAAAAAAACCAAAGAATCATTAATTGATTGGTGCTATGCAGCAGTTACATTTCAAGCACTAAAAGGAAAACGTGTTGTTGTATTTGGTCATGACTCTATGGGTATGGAAACTGCTTTGCCTCATGTCTCTGCAACAAGAAATCAATTTGGAATTGAGATAACTCGACTTGACATGAAGTTATTGTCGGACATGTTAACTAAGAAATCTTATGATGAGCGTGAATTATTAAAATTAAAAAAATGGATAAAATCTGATTGCTTAAAAATTGAAATACCTAAAGAAACTGACGAGCATAATTTGGATAAAAGCTTAGCCCTTTACTTGATTGTAAGAGATATGATGAAAGAATTAAACGCAGTTGGTGGTGGTTTTATGAGCCAGCTTGAATGGGGTTCAGATTCAAGAGGAATTCCTCTACCAGTTGCTGATATTATGGAATCATTATTCAACTCGACATTTGATCACAATGGACCAAAGGAAGTTATTCCATATGCAACTGAAGCTGATGTTCAAGCCTTACTTACTCAGCTATTTATGACTTGGTTATCTGGGGGTAATCCTCCACTTTTTATGGATTTTAGAAAAGTGTGGGAGCCAAATGAAATTAAAGAATTTGCAAAACAGAATAAGGTTAAACTTAGTGGTAAGTCTATTTGGGAGAAAAAGGGGTTTGTTGATGGAGTTAACTCTGGCTCTGCATCATTTGATTGGGCTGCGCCCCCAGGTACACCACACAATGAAATAATAGGTAAAATTAGTTTTCCAAAAGCTGTTGAATATTTTTCTTACATGGGAAATTCTGTTCATTTTATATCTCCTGCTGGTATCAAAGGGATTGCAGCAAGATTAGCTTTCAGCTCGATAAGTGGAATGTTTTCTCTGGTTTGGGATGAAGCAGAAACAGTTCTTCCACCAATGAAATTTTCAAAACTCATTTGTGAGACAGCAAACCCTACATGGCCTCATACCTTTGTTGTTCCAAAACATGCTTCGATGCTTGAGTACAAACAATATGCACCTGCGAACCATTTTCATATGACTTGGAATTTAAAGAGAAATAGATTACAATATTGGATGGATATGACAAATGTGCTTTCTGTCACACCATGGAAAGAAATGCCTTTGTTTCAAGAGGGTATTGATAGGCCACTTCCTCTTTTGTATTTAATCAATGGTGGTGAAAACAATACTAAAATTAAACTCAATCGATAAATTTGAACCCAAAATATACACTTGGATTAGATTTTGGAACATCATCTGCACGGGCTTGTATTTTAAATATTGATACTGGGGAGGTTGTTTCATCTCATACTAATGATTATTCAGGTGGCGATCATGGTATTTATAGCGACCCTGATAACCCTTTAGTTGCTAGACAATCACCGAAAGACTATTTGCAAACACTTGAAAAAGTAATCAAAAATACCCTCAAAGACTTTCAAAATTTAAATAAAAACCTTAGCAACATTGTTGGTATTGGTATAGACACGACTGGTTCAACACCAATCCCCGTAGACCAAAACTTAAACCCGTTAATGTTTCAAAATAAATTCAAAAATAATTTAAATGCTTACGCATGGCTCTGGAAAGATCACTCAGCAGTTGCAGAAGCTGGTCTAATTACGGAAAAAGCTAAAGTGATGAGGCCTGAATATTTAGCAAAATGTGGGGGTTCATATTCATCTGAATGGTTTTGGTCAAAAATATGGCATTGTTTAAATGTAGATGAAGAAGTTTTTAATTCTGCTTACACATGGATTGAGCAGTCTGATTTCATCCCTGCTATGTTGGCTGGAATTAAAAATATAGCAGATTTAAAAAGAAATATTTGTGCGGCGGGACATAAAGCAATGTATAGTGAAAGCTGGGGAGGACTACCAGATAAAGATTTTTTGAATGAGTTGCATCCTAAACTGTCAGAACTTAGAGAATCACTTTATGATAAGGCTTATAGTTTTGAGCAAGTTTTAGGATATTTAAGCACTGAATGGTCAATGCGTACTGGCTTGCCTGAGGGCATTCCAATTTCAGTTGGCGCTCTTGATGCACATGTCGGTGCAATAGGAGCAGGGATAAAACCTGGAAAATTTGTTAAAATCATTGGAACTTCAACATGTGATATTATGGTTGTTCCAAAAAGTGAAAGTTTTGAGGATTTTAAGGGTGTATCAGGAATTGTTCATAATTCTGTATTACCGGGCTATATTGGAGTCGAGGCTGGTCAAGCAGCAGTTGGTGATTTACTTGACTGGTGGGTAAGAAAAGTACTTAAAAGAGAAGCTGATTACCATTTGGAGCTTACTAAAAAAGCAGCCAAAATAAAAGCAGGAGATTCAGGATTATTGGCTTTAGATTGGAATAATGGAAATCGAAATATTTTAGCAGATCAAAAATTATCAGGATTGATTTTGGGACAAACTTTAAGCACTCAAGATCATGAAATTTACAGAGCTTTAATTGAGGCAACAGCCTATGGTGCTCTAAAAATCATTAAACTTATAGAAAGCAAAGGGGTGGTAATTGATGAAGTAATTGCTACGGGTGGAATAGGTCATAAAAATAAATTATTTATGCAGATATATGCTGATGTTTTTGGTGTCCCAGTCAGATTGGTCAGTAATGAAAATGCAGTTTCTGTGGGAGCGGGAATTATGGCAGCAATTACATATAAAACTCACAATAAAAAAAATATTGAAATTAGTTCTTTAGTTGATAAATTGTCAGTTGAGAGTAAAGAGGTGTTTAAACCTAATTTTTCTGAAAATAAAGCCTATAGAAAATTGTTTAAACTATACTCAGATTTGCATGATTCATTTGGCGACAATAAAGCAAGTCAAAATTTATTTCATATTATGAAGGAAATTCATACAAAATAATTAAGATTTAAAGTAGCTGAAATCATCATCCGGGGCGATCGTCAACAACGTTTCGTAAATTAATTTTATAACGTTTTCAACATCGTCTCTGCTAACTAATTCCACAGTAGTATGCATGTATCTTAATGGTAAAGAAATCAAGGCTGAGGCAACTCCTCCGTTGCTGTAAGCGAAAGCATCAGTGTCAGTTCCGGTGTACCTGGATGAGGCGTGTCTTTGAAATGGGATTTTTTTCTTTTCAGCAGTTTCAATTATCCTTTCCCTAAGGTTGTTTTGTATTGCTGGAGCATATGAAATAACAGGTCCTTTATCAATGACGTTGTCTCCCTGTTTTTTTACATCAATCATTGGAGTTGATGTGTCGTGACAAACATCGGTCACAATGGCAACATTTGGTTTTAAAGTTTCAGTTATCATTTGTGCACCCCTTAATCCAATTTCTTCTTGGACGGAGTTTGTAACATACAAACAAAAAGGAAGTGTTTTTTTATTTTCTTTTAAAAGTCTAGCAACTTCAGCAATCATAAAACCACCAATTCTATTGTCAATTGCTCTACAGACAAATCTATTTTTATTGAGAATTTGGAATGAGTCAGGATATGTAATTACACATCCAACATGAATTCCCATTTTTTCAACTTCTTTTTTGTCTTTAGCACCAACATCGATACAGATATTTTCTAATTTTGGAGGTTCTTCTTTTCCTGCTGTTCTTGTGTGTATAGCTGGCCAGCCAAAAATACCTTTTACAATTCCTTTTTTAGTATGAATATTGACCCACTTTGATGGTGCTATTTGATGATCACTTCCACCATTTCTAATCACATAGATTAATCCCTTTTCTGTGATGTAATTTACATACCAAGATATTTCATCAGAATGGCCTTCAATTACAACCTTAAAATTTGATTTTGGATTAATTACACCAACAGCTGTTCCGTATGTGTCAGTGATAAACTCATCAACGTATGGTTTGAGATAGTCCATCCATATTTTTTGACCTTCCCACTCATATCCAGTGGGTGAAGGGTTGTTAAGATACGTTTCTAAAAACTTTACTGATTTTTTATTTAAAATACTCTTCCCCATACAATATTATTTAGTATTTAAAATTAATAATTTATGAATTATAAACGTATTTAATATTAAAAGAATTACTTAAAATCTTTCATGCAAATAAATTAACTTTGACAAAGTGATTAATTACCTGCTGAACCTCACAATAATTCTTTTTCTGTTCTGCAATGCAGGTTTTACAGTAGACCTTTTCAATCTTTTTACAAAGCACAATGATTACGAAACACATGTGTATAAAAAACCAAAATTTGATGTTTTAGTAAAAGAAAATTTGATTTATGGTTATGGTCTTTCTCATGATTCTTACAACAATGAAAACCCTGTTGAAGTACCGTTATATTTAGATGCATATTTACCGGAAAACACAGAGAAAAATAAGCCTATTTTAATTTTAATCCATGGTGGTGGATTTCGTGGAGGAGATAAAACTATAAACATGAGACAATATGTAGAATTTTCACAATATTTTGCTTCAAGAGGTTGGGCCGTGTTTAATCTTAATTACAGACTATTAAAAGATTATGGCAGTGTCCCTGAAAAATGGAAAAAAATGGTTGATAAGGAGATTATTAATATTAATAAAAACAACAGAGCAAAGGCTATATATCCTGCTCTGAGGGATGTAAAAGCAGCTATTAGGTGGGTAGTTGCAAACAAAAATAATTTTGGTGTAAATATTAATAAAATAACAGTTGGTGGTGGATCAGCTGGCGGGTGTGCATCTTTTGGAGTTGGGATAACTGAAAATGAGGATTATTTTAATGAATTGAGCATTGAGCAAGATAGAACATTATTATCAACAAATATTGAACATAAATTTCAAGTTCATTCAATTATTTTATTGTGGGGAAGTAAAGGATGTGCTGAGGCTATTGCTAGACTTAGTGGTAAGAAATTATACAACAAAAATAATCCTCCTGTATTTATTGCACATGGAACAAATGATAAGCTAGTTGATTTTAACAATGCATTAAATGTTAAAAAAATATATCAAGAAGCAGGTGCTTATTACGAATTCTTTCCTTTGGAGGGAAAAGGACATGGTCCTTGGAATGTCATGGTTAATGATAAAACCCTATTTGATTTAGTGTTTGATTTTATAGTTAAAACACAAGGAATGGTTGTAAATTGATTTTATGTATAAACTTTTTTCAACAATTTTCATTTTTTTTATTTCAACCATGATTTCATTGCATGGTCAAAATGAAGAAATCTATTACAAATTTGAGGGAGATTCAATATCAAAAAAAGAATTTGAGCTTTCAGAGGTAACAGTTTATAATGAAATTAATTTTAAGCAGTCGGATGAGAGAATTAAATATTTGATTCTTAGACGAAAAACCCTCAAGGTATACCCATATGCAACTTTGGCCGCTGAAAGGTTAAATAAACTTAACGATCGATTAGCTAACTTAAAAAAGAGATACAAGAGAAAAAGATACACCAGAATTGTTGAAAAATATATCCAAGAGGAGTTTACTGAAGAATTGAAAAAATTAACGAGAAGTGAAGGGCAAATTTTAGTCAAACTTGTTCATCGAGAAACTGGTAAAACCACATATCAACTGTTAAAAGAATTAAGAAACGGATTTCGAGCATTTTCATACAACTTAGTTGCAAGAGCTTTTGATATTTCATTAAAAAAAGAATTTAACCCAAAAATAAGCCGAGAGGATTATTTTATAGAGGATATACTAAGAAAAAAAGGCTATTAAAATCTCAATAAAAATACTGAAAATCAGTTTGTTAATAATTTTGTTGTAAAATATTAATTTATTTTATCAAAATATATTTGGTAGAAAATTAAAGGAGTGTATATTTGCATGCTTTTCTGTTAAATCAGGAAAGATTGATTAAGTTCATTGAAAGTATTGAAATATGACAGCGTATCGATGATTTTTATCATCATACGAATTAGCAAAACCATTCCTGAAAAGTCTTTTATCAATTCAAGTTGTTTAATATTATTAATTTTTTTTACAACGAAGAGTTTGATCCTGGCTCAGGATGAACGCTAGCGGCAAGCCTAACACATGCAAGTCGAACGGTAACTTTTGGTGCTTGCACCGAAAGACGAGTGGCGAACGGGTGCGTAACGCGTATGCAATCTGCCTTTTACTAGGGTATAGCCCAGAGAAATTTGGATTAATCCCCTATAATATCATTTTTCCGCATGGTTAAATGATTAAAGCTTCGGCGGTAAAAGATGAGCATGCGTCTTATTAGTTTGTAGGTGAGGTAACGGCTCACCTAGACTACGATAGGTAGGGGCCCTGAGAGGGGGACCCCCCACACTGGTACTGAGACACGGACCAGACTCCTACGGGAGGCAGCAGTGAGGAATATTGGACAATGGACGAAAGTCTGATCCAGCTATGCCGCGTGCAGGATGACGGCCCTACGGGTTGTAAACTGCTTTTATACAGGAAGAAATACCCCGACGTGTCGGGGCTTGACGGTACTGTAAGAATAAGGATCGGCTAACTCCGTGCCAGCAGCCGCGGTAATACGGAGGATTCGAGCGTTATCCGGAATCATTGGGTTTAAAGGGTCCGTAGGCGGTTTTTTAAGTCAGAGGTGAAATCCTGCAGCTCAACTGTAGAATTGCCTTTGAAACTGAAAGACTTGAGTTATTGTGAAGTGGTTAGAATGTGTGGTGTAGCGGTGAAATGCATAGATATCACACAGAATACCAATTGCGAAGGCAGATCACTAACAATATACTGACGCTCAGGGACGAAAGCGTGGGTAGCGAACAGGATTAGATACCCTGGTAGTCCACGCCGTAAACGATGGATACTAGCTGTATGTCTACCTCAGGTAGATGTGTGGCCAAGCGAAAGTGATAAGTATCCCACCTGGGGAGTACGATCGCAAGATTGAAACTCAAAGGAATTGACGGGGGCCCGCACAAGCGGTGGAGCATGTGGTTTAATTCGATGATACGCGAGGAACCTTACCAGGGCTTAAATGTAATGGGACAGATTCAGAGATGAATTTTTCTTCGGACT
>CACCYT010000010.1:17500-27916 GCA_902550325.1 uncultured Bacteroidota bacterium
ACCATATCTTAATCCAAAATATATCTCATTATTAAGACCTGGAAGGTTTTTATAAAAGTTATAATTAAGGCCAAACTTATAGTATGAGCCATTTACTTTAGAACTAATGTTTTCATTATTAATTGTTTTGTTATCATTACCAATCTCGAATACAACAAAAATATCTTCTTTTACTTGTAAATCTGAATAAATAGATAACCCTTTATAATCCTCAGTAAACATTCTTATTTGCTTGCTAATATCTAGCCCTATTCTAACTCCGTAAATTTTTTTTATTAAAATTGAGTCAATTTCATTTTCCTGTGTGGATAATTGAAAATTTATTAATAAAACAAGAAAAAAACTAAAAAAATATTTTGACATGATAATTTGATTCTTCTGCTATATTGTGGTTTATAATCTCAAGAAAATTTATCCAATTTTCATTATCATTCTCTAAAATAATATTGTCTAAAACGTAATTCATTTTATATCCACAACCTTTGGAGACAAAAACTTCATTGGTGGCATAATTTATATATACTTTATCTAAGTTGTTGCTGTATGTTAAATTTAAAGATGTTTGTTGTCTTATGTAATCTAAAGGCACTGATAATGAATCTGTAGATCCTGAAAATAGAATTATATTCCTATCATTATCCTCTACAATTATATTATCAATTACGATATTTTCTTGAGAATTTGAATCAAAAAACTTTACTATTAGCTTTGGTGTATCAGCGTAGGTTTCTAAGCAAAGATCATCTGGTTCACATGAAAATAAAATGAAAAAATATATTAATAAAAGTTTATTAAAATTCATTTTAATAAAAATACAATTTCATTTTAACAATTAAAGCTTTTAATATATTTTAGAGTATAATTAATTAATTCAAGTAAAGCATTATGAAAAAATATTTTATTCTATTTACATCTCTGTTATTTTTAACATTAGGTTTTTCGCAAAAGAAAAAAAATAGCGCTGATGATCTGAAATCTTCCGATTTATCAGGCCTCAAGTTCAGATCTGTTGGTCCGGCTTTTATGTCAGGTCGTATCGCAGATATTGCTATTAACCCTGAAAATGAGAATGAATGGTATGTAGCTGTTGGATCTGGAGGAGTCTGGAAAACAGTCAATTCTGGGACAACATGGAGTCCTATAACTGATAATGAAAGTTTTTATTCAACAGGTTGCATAACAATAGACCCACACAATACGTCTAAAATTTGGCTTGGTACAGGTGAAAATGTCGGAGGAAGACATGTTGGAATAGGACATGGTGTTTATGTTAGTCATAATGGTGGAAAAAATTGGAAATCAATGGGGCTTAAGGCTTCAGAACATATTTCTAAGATAATCGTTAGTCCGAAAGATTCTGAGGTGGTATTTGTTGCATCTCAAGGTCCACTTTGGTCCTCAGGAGGTGAAAGAGGATTATATAAAACAAATGATGGTGGTAAAACTTGGAAAAATGTTTTAAGTGTTAATGAGTGGACCGGTGTTACTGATGTTGTAATCAATGAACAAAATCCAAATATTTTATATGCTGCTACTTGGCAAAGACATAGAAATGTAGCTTCTTACATGGGTGGAGGTCCTGGAACATCAATATATAAGTCAACTGATCATGGAAATACTTGGATTGAAATTAAAAATGGGTTACCCAACTCAAATCTTGGAAAAATTGGTCTAGCTATATCTCCTTTTGACAGTACGATTGTTTATGCAGCTGTTGAAACTGACAGAAGAAACGGTGCAGTATACAAGACCACAAACTCTGGAGGTAATTGGAAAAAGATGTCCGATACTGTTTCAGGTGCTACTGGACCACATTATTACCAAGAACTTGTAGCATCGCCTCATGTTTTTGACAAAATATATCTAATGGATACAAAAGTTCAAGTTTCAGAAAATGGTGGCAAGGATTTTTACGTAATGAATGAAAGTGATAAACATGTTGATAATCACTCACTAACGTTTAAAATGAGCGATCCTAATTATTTGCTAATTGGCACTGATGGTGGAGTCTATGAATCTTTTGATGATACAAATTCATGGAAGTTTGTGGCAAACTTACCACTAACACAATTTTATAAGTTAGCAGTTGATGATGCATATCCATTTTATAATATTTTTGGAGGAACACAAGATAACAATACCCAAGGGGGGCCAAGTCGTACATTTAAAACATCAGGAATAACGAATTCAGATTGGTTTGTTCTCTTAGGTGGGGATGGTCATCAACCTGCAACCGAGCCAGGAAATCCAAATATAGTTTATGCACAGTCTCAGCAAGGAAATATTCATAGAATAGACAGAACAAATGGTGAAGCCACATTTATAAAACCTCAAAATGATTTAAATGAACCATATGAGAGGTTTAATTGGGATGCACCTATATTGGTTAGCCCACACGATCCAGAAACAATTTTCTTTGGTTCACAAAGAGTATGGGTTTCTAATAACAGGGGTGACGAATGGAAATCTATTTCTGGTGACTTAACATTGGATCAAGAGAGGTTTGAATTGCCAATTATGGGCAAGGTTCAAAGCTGGGATAATCCTTGGGACGTTTACGCAATGTCAACATACAATACAATAACATCTTTATCTCAATCTCCAGTTGATGAAAAAATAATATATGCAGGCACAGATGATGGGATAATTCAGTATACAAGAGATTTTGGACAAAATTGGTCTAAAGTTAGTGTAGAGAAATTACCAGGTGTTCCAAAGGGGTCATTTGTAAATGATATAAAAGCAGATTTGTTCGATCCAAATACAGTTTATGTTTTACTAGATAATCATAAGTTTGGTGACTACAAACCCTATGTTTACAAATCAAATGATGGAGGTAAAAATTGGAAAAATATAACCGAAGGTATTCCTGATGGTTTTCTTTGCTGGAGACTAGTCCAAGATCATGTGGATAAGAACTTAATGTTTTTAGGTACGGAATATGGAATTTATGTTTCAGTAAATGGTGGAAATAAATGGGTTAAGTTTTCATCCGGTTTACCAACAATATCCATCAGAGATTTAGCAATCCAAAAAAGAGAAAATGATCTTATTGCAGCGACATTTGGTAGAGGTTTTTATGTACTTGATGATTATTCATCTTTGAGATTTATTTCTGCGAACTCACTTAAAGATAACTTAGTTTTTACACCAAGAAAAGCACTGCAGTACAACCCGATAAGACCTGGTTCATCATCACAAGGAAGTAATAAATACTATGCCAAAAACCCTGCTTATGGTGCAGTCTTTACTTTTTATATGAGTGATGAAATTTTAACTAAAAAACAGAATAGACTGAAAGTGGAAAAAGATTTAGAAAAAACCAACTCTGACATTCCTTTCCCTGGTTGGGAGGAGTTAGATGAAGAGTTAAATGAAAAATCTCCACTCACAATTATTGAAATCTATGATAGTGAGAATTCTTTTGTAGAAAGACTTACTTTTCCTTATAAAAAAGGTTTCAATAGAGTTTCTTGGGATTTATCAAAAAAAATTAGAACCCATATTTCATCTGGTTCTTCTAGGTTTTATTCACCTAGTATAAGGGTCAGTCCAGGAAAATATTCTTTTAATATTTATACTTTTTATGATGGTCAAGTGAATAAAATCGGAAGTAAATTTTTTGATGTTGAGAGAATTAGATCTGGAGTTTTAGACAATCCAAACAAAGATAAAATTGAAGAATATGTGATTGAAATAGAAAACACATACAATGATTTTTCAGTTATCAACAGTAAGTTCAATAAAATTAAGGAAACTAATAAATCAATTTTAACCCTAATTTCTAGAACAAAGGATTATCAGAGCTTTGTTGATTTATACAATAGTATTCAAAATAATATTAACAAAATTGATGTTTTTATTTCAGGGAATAAATCAAAAAAAGATGTTAGAGAGAAAGACATTGAAACGATTTCCGATAGATTGAGTGTAGCAGTTAGAGGATTTAACTCATCATATGGACCAACAAAAATGCACATTATGAGTTTGAGTAAAGCAAAGTCGCTCATCTTGGAATATAATGATATGGTAGAGGATTTAAGTAAAGATATTGATAAACTCAAGAATCAACTTGAATCAGCAACTGAGCTATTAATTTTAGATTGATAGTCTTGGATTAATAAGTTAACAACCAAATTATAGCTTTTTATACCGCTCATTTGGTTGTTGCTTTTTAAAAAAATATCATAAATCTTTTTTATGTATGGTTCAAAAGGATTTTTGAATTTTTCGTTATAAATTCTCTTTTCCTGTAGGTTTTTTATCACCCCACCATTTAATTTATTAATTAGTTTTAATCCTGTTTTGTTGTCTTTAAGTCTTAAATCATATAGTAGATACTGTAAAGCCATCAATTTTCCAGAATAATTAATGACTTTGTCATTCGAATTTAGAGTGTTTTTTAGCCCGAAAAAATTAGCTTCATTCTCAAAGGAAATACCATATTGATGAGCAACCTCATGTGACATTGTAAATGGGTACGATATTTTTGGAATATTTTTATTTATGTGTGCTTCCAAGGTGAAAGGATTTATATATCCGGAAAAGCCCATGTAAGATAATAATGTTGAAAATAGAGATATCTTTATTGGATGATTAGTTAGATTTTTTATTTGAAATTGTTTTGTAGTTGCACTGAGGGAGTTTACAGTTTTTTTTCTTAATTCACTGAACTTATCTTCGACTTTTACAGGTTCATTTTTATTGTTAGTTATTTTGTATTGTAAATTATTAACTTCGTTTAAATAATACTCGGTAACCTCAATTAATTCATTATCGGTGTATTTAATCAATTCAGGGTTAGCTCTATTGTAATTGAACCCCCACGACCAATAAAAAAATATGTAAGGTATTGCTATAAAGTAAAAGATTGTTAATAGTTTTTTTCTCCTCAGTTTTCTCTTCCTAAAAAAATAAATAAAGGCGATTGGATATATTAAGTACACTAAATCTCCAATAGAAAATGAAAATAAATTTGTAAAACTAGAAATTGTTCTAAACCATAATTGATACAAAAGCTCATAATTTGTAGTAATTAAGTTTTCAAATTTGTTAATTAAAAATGTGATTAATACAAAAAAAAATATTACGAAAGTATAACAGTTAGATTTGGAAATCATTTTAAAGTTGATCAACAATTTCAACCTCAAATATTAAATTAGATTTTGCAGGTACACCTCTATTTTCCGTTTCACCATATGCTAAATAGTATGGAATGTATAAAATTGCTTTATCACCAATACTTAGCAACTTCAGGCCTTCTTTAAAACCAGAAATCATCATGTCTTTTGGTCCAACTCTTGCTTCGATTGGTGTATAGCCGTTTGCATTTTTTCTTTGAATATTAACCATGCCAAACTTTTCAGCAATTTCTAAAACAGAAGTGTCTAGCAGTTGTCCATCTTCAAAATACACAGCATAGTGAGTTAGTATTATCTTATTTTCATCAACTTTATCACCACCTCCTTTTTGTGTCACAATATATTTTAAACCAGTCTCAGTTTCATTGGCTTTAGTTTTAGTTTTTTTATGTCCTTTGGAAGTTTCTCTTAGAGTATTCTCTTTTTCTTTTTCTCTGGCTAATTTTAATTTTTCTTCATCTTTGAAATGATTAGCAAATATTTTTGATGCATTGAATCTTTTTGCCTTGGATCCGGATCTTATTATTTCAATATTTAAAATTGAGTCGCCCTGAGATATTTTATCAATAACATCTAATCCCTCCACAGTTTTACCAAAAACAGTATGAAGACCATCAAGCCAAGGGGTTTCTTTATGTGTTATAAAAAATTGACTTCCATTTGTTTTTGGTCCCGCATTAGCCATGGATAAAATACCTTTTGAGTCGTGTTTTAAACCCTCAACAATTTCATCCTTAAATTGGTAGCCTGGGGATCCTGATCCAGATCCTGATGGATCACCACCTTGAATCATGAAATCAGAAATAACCCTATGAAAAATCAATCCATTATAATATTTTTTATTTTTATATTCATCACTAACATTCTTGTTAGATCCATCTGAAAGTGATATAAAATTGGCTACAGTAATGGGTGTTTTTTCAAAAAATAATTCCGTTTTAATTATTCCTTTATTAGTTTCTATTGATGCGTAGATTTTATTTTTTTCTTGTGACATATTACACGAAAGATTTATGCTAAATATTAGCGTTAAAATTATAATTTTTTTCATATTAAAATTCATTTAAAGATTTTTTAAAGTATTCTATAGCTGAATTTAAATTTCCTTTATACAGGCCTCCAGCAGCATTCAAGTGGCCTCCGCCATTAAAAAATTTAAATGCGAACTCATTACATGGAAAGTCTTCTTTAGATCTAAAGGAAATCTTGAATTTATTTTTTTCATTTTCATCTTCAATAAAAATTACTGAAAAATGTATTCCCTTTAGACTTAATCCATAATTTACAATTCCCTCTGAATCACCCTTCCTGTGGTTGTTTTTTATTAAATCGGCTTGATTTAGAAACATAATCGCAGTTTTTTTTTCAACTATCAACTCTAGATTTTTTAAAGCTATTGATAAAAGTTTGAGCTTACTTATTTCATTACTATTATAGACACTGTTATAAATTTTATTGTTATCAATCCCAAAACTTAAAAGAGAGGAAATTATTTTATGTGTTGAATCATTTACACCTCTATACTGAAACGATCCTGTATCCGTCATCATTCCAAGATAAATACAAGTTGCTATGTTTTTATCAATTACATGAATTTTATCGGAAAGCTCAATGAATTTATATATCATTTCAGATGTTGAAGTAATATCGGGCTCAGAAATTTCTATATCGCTATATCCATCAGGGTTTTGATGATGATCTATCATAACAATTTTGCCATTAAACTCATCTATCGCACAAGATAAATTACTGGCACGTTTTAAGTCGTTAAAATCAAGTGTGAATAATAAATCACTGTCGGATAAGATTTTTTTACATTTATCAGGGTATTCATCATAAATCTCCAGGTTTTTAATTCCTGGAACCCAATCCAAGAAATCTGGATGTCTATTTGGTGTTATAACCGTCACCTCATGATTGAGTTTAATCAGAAAATGATAAAGAGCGAAACTACTCCCAATAGCATCACCATCTGGATTTGTATGTGTGGTTATTGAAATTCTTTTTTTTGAGCTTAACAACTCATTTAATTTTTCTATTTGGGCTCTCATTTACGATGTTAAATATAGTCATTACTTTAAATAATATAAGGTTTGAAATGACATCATTTTTTGTAAATTTAAGTTTAAATTTAAAAGTGAGTTTGATTAATATTTTTAGAAAACCAAGAAATAAAAAATTTAGGTATTCACCCAGATATTCTAAATCTAACAAGACTAATTTATATGGTTTTGATTCTGCCTACTCTAAAAACAGAGAACAGAACAGTGTGTTTGATAAATCAAATGCATGGGATGAGGCTAGAATAAGATCTAGAAATAGATCTAACAGTATATTTTCAAAGACTTTACTTTATATAATTGCCTTCTTAATCTTAATTTTTTTGTATATCATCGATTTCGACTTATCAATTTTTTTAAATGGATAGTTCTATAAAAAAACTTCCAGTTGATGTTGTTAATAAAATTGCTGCAGGTGAGGTGATTCAGAGGCCATCCTCAATACTAAAGGAGCTTGTCGAAAATTCAATTGACTCGGGTGCAAAAAAGATTGATGTTTTTATTACTGACTATGGTAAAACCGAAATTCAAGTCAGTGACGATGGTTCTGGAATGAATTTAAAAAATTTAAGAATTTGTTTTCTAAATCATTCTACCTCAAAATTAAATTCATTTGATGATTTATTTGCTCTAAAATCGAAAGGATTTAGAGGTGAGGCTTTATCAAGTATTTGTTCTATTTCAAAAACTAAAATATCATCTTGTGACAACAACAAAGGTATCAGAAACTTTGTCCAGGTTGAAAATAATGATATTTCAAAGCAATCTGAGGAAGTAGGAGCAAGGGGTACAACCGTCATATCAAGAAATATTTTTTATAATGTTCCTGCAAGGAGAAAATTTTTAAAATCTGATAAAATAGAGTTTAAGCACATAATGAATGAGTTCATTAGGTTATCGCTCTCTCATCCTGAAATTGTATTTACACTCAGAAATAACAACCAGCTTTTATACAATTTAAAAAAAGGAAATCAAAAAAAAAGAATAGTTGAGGTTTTAGGAAAATCAGTAGAAAAAAAAATAATTCCCATTGAAGAAAAAACAAATCTTGTCAAAATCAGAGGGTATATTTTTAAACCAGAATATTTAAACAAATCTAGAAATAACCAGTTTTTATTTATAAACAATAGATATGTCAAAAGCAGTTATTTAAACCACGCAATTTCAATGTCTTATGATGGTCTCGTTGATAAAGAAATAAAACCCTCTTATGTTTTATTTTTAGATAGTGACCCATCTAAAATTGATGTCAATGTTCATCCATCAAAAACCGAGGTGAAATTTGATGATGAAAACATTATATACGCCATAATTATGTCTACAATCAAACACAGTTTAGGAAAATATAATATTATCCCCAACATTGACTTTAGTAATGATATTAATTTGTCAATCCACTCTGACATGAGAGTTTCACCACCATTAATGGATATTGATTATAATTTTAGCCCTTTTAAAACAAACGACACAATTAAAAGTTCTAATTCAAGTGAAACCTCAATTAAAAATGAAAGTTCGTCTATTTTTAATAATAATGATTTAGAGTTAATTAATGAATATCCAGTTTTTGATTTTTCTAATAAATTTTTAATAACCAAAAGTAAAACAGACTTGTTGGTTATAGATATAAAGCGAGCTTACTATAGGATTTATTATGAACAGTTTCTTAATGAAATTAATAATAAAAAGAATTTATCACAAAGATTGCTATATCCAATTGAAATAAGCTTTTCCCCAAGCGATATTTTAATAATTAAATCTGTAAAAAATATTCTTAGTCACTTGGGTTTTATCTTTTCAATTCAAAAAAATAATGTCAATATCAAATCCATTCACCCGATATTTGATTTTAGGGAAGTTGAATCCATTTTCAATGATATTATTGAAAAAAACTCATTAGACTTTGAAGAGTTGTCACCAAGTCTAAACGATCACATAGCTAAGTTACTTGCAAATTCAAAGTCAAAAAAAATATTAAAATTAAAAAACAAAAAAGAGCAAGATCTTCTCCTTAATAAAATCTTTAATTGTAAAGAACCAAATTTGTGTCCTCAAAACAAAAAGATAATTTTTAAATTAAGTATTGAAAAGATTAATTCAAAATTTAATTAATGAATAGAACACCTGCTATTATTACACAATTATTAGTTATTAATTTGATTGTTTTTGTTGGATCTCAGTTCTCATATTCAATTAGTAGAGATATTTTTTCATTATTTTATTTTGAAAATGATAAATTTCTCTATAGTCAGCTGGTTACTCACATGTTCATGCATGGAAACATGATGCATCTAGCGTTCAATATGTTTGCATTATGGATGTTTGGCTCTACACTTGTTAGTATATGGGGGAAAAATAAGTTTTTATTTTTTTATTTTTCTTGCGGTATTGGTGCAGCAATACTGCAAAATTATTCAAACTACGTAAATATTAATTCTTTCATGAATATTTTATCTGACGCTAGTTTTAGTCAACAACAAATTGTTAGTATTTTAAAAACAGCAACATATCCAACTTATATGCTTGACTTTGTTTCTGAATCAGAAATTTTATCTGCTCATAGTGATTTCAATACCCCAATGATTGGTGCGTCTGGGGCTATATATGGAATTGTTGTCGCTTTTTCATTTATGTTTCCTAACACAAAGCTTATGTTGTTATTTCCTCCAGTTCCAGTGAAAGCTAAGTATTTAGTGCCTGGTTTAATTGTTGTTGATTTATTTTTTGGATTAACATCAGCTTCTATAGGATCTATTGCTCATTTTGCCCATATTGGTGGAGCAATCACAGGTTTGCTAATGATGTTGTATTGGAAAAAATCACAATTTAATAACAGAAGATGGAATTAAGGGAGAGAATCGGATTTTTTTTAAATAATTTAAATATTGTTCAAAAGCTAATATTATATATAGTTTGCATCCATTTTTTTCCTTATTTAATTGACGTAGTTATTTATCTTTTTAAAATTAAATTTCAATCACAATCAATATTCAAATGGTTTTATATCTCAGCTGATTTTACTGAGCTCATATTCAAGCCATGGTCCATATTCACATATGGGTTTTTTCATAATCAAAATTCATTTTCTCACATTTTTTGGAATATGTTTTTATTCTATTACTTTGGCAGTATCGTTCTTGATTTATTTGGTAAAAAAACTTTAAAACACCTTTTTTTTAGTGGAATTATTGTTGGGGGTATAACATATATTATTA
>CACCYT010000011.1 GCA_902550325.1 uncultured Bacteroidota bacterium
GTAGATAAAAAAGGTTTTTATGGTGACTTTGGTGGGGCGTTTGTTCCTGAAATGCTTTATCCCAATTTAAATGAATTGACTTTAAATTACATCAAAGTTTCAAAATCAAAATCATTTAAGAAAAAATTTGATCAATTATTAAAAGATTATGTCGGTAGACCAACTCCACTATATTTTGCACAATCACTTTCTGAGAAATTTAAATGTAAAGTCTACTTGAAAAGAGAAGATTTGTGTCATACCGGAGCACATAAGATAAATAATACAATAGGTCAAATTCTTCTTGCCAAAGAATTAGGTAAAAAAAGAATTATTGCTGAAACTGGCGCAGGACAACATGGTGTTGCAACAGCAACTGTGTGTGCATTACTAGGTTTTAAGTGCATTATTTATATGGGAGAAGTTGATATCAAGAGACAATCACCTAACGTAGCTAGAATGAAAATGTTAGGTGCAGAAGTGAGACCAGCAAAATCTGGAAGCAGAACATTAAAGGACGCAACAAACGAAGCAATAAGAGATTGGATTAGCAATCCAGTTGATACGCATTATATAATTGGGTCTGTTGTTGGTCCTCATCCTTTTCCGGATATGGTTGCAAGATTTCAATCAGTTATTGGTTATGAAACTATTAATCAACTGCAAGAATTAGAAAATCAATCTAATCCTGATTATGTGATAGCCTGTGTTGGGGGTGGTAGTAATGCTGCAGGTATTTTTTATCCATTTTTGAATGATAAAAATGTTAAAATTATATGTGTTGAAGCTGCCGGTAAAGGAGTTAATACTGGAAAAAGTGCAGCAACATCAATTTTAGGAAAAGAGGGTATAATTCATGGATCGAAAACATTACTAATGCAAACAAATGATGGTCAAATTACTGAACCTTACTCAATTTCAGCAGGACTTGACTATCCAGGTATTGGACCAATGCACGCCAATCTCTATAAAAGTGGCAGAGGGGAGTTTATTTCAGTAACTGACAAAAAAGCAATGGAATGGGGATTGTTACTTTCACAGATGGAAGGAATCATACCAGCGATTGAAACTGCACATGCATTTGCTGTTTTAGATCAAATAAAATTCAAGAAGGATGATATAGTTGTATTTAATTGCTCAGGACGAGGTGATAAAGACTTAGATACTTTTATTGAATATTTCAAATTATGAAACATCTAACATCGCTAATATTTTGTTTGACATTATTTTTTTTCTCATGTGATGATAAAAAAGTAACCGACAACAACGAAGATTTAAATGTACTATTCATTATGACAGATGACCTAAACTGTGATTTGGGATCATATGGTCATCCACAAGTTATCAGTCCCAATATAGATGAACTAGCTGAGAATGGAGTGTTATTTTTAAACGCTCACAATCAATTTCCATTATGTGGTCCATCTAGAACCTCACTAATGACTGGAATGTATTCAAATCAAACTAAGCATACTAAGCTTGATGTAGATGTTCGTCAAACAATACCCGATGTCATTACTTTAGGTCAACGCTTTAAACAAAGAGACTACACATCTGTAAGAATTGGAAAAATATATCATTATGGTAATCCTGGAACAATTGGTAGCTCTGGGGCACAAGATGATATTAGTACCTGGACATATACAATCAATCCTTACGGTCGAGACAAGGAAGAAGAGTACAAAATAAAGACTCTCAAACCTAGGCAATACGGTGGTACATTGAGTTGGCTGGCTGCTGAAGGGAAAGACGAGGAACAAACTGATGGTATTGGTGCTTCTGAGGCCATTGAACAATTAGAAAAGTTTTCAAAAAATGGAAAGAAGTTTTTTCTAGCAGTTGGAATGTATAGACCTCATACACCATTTGTTGCTCCAAAAAAATATTTTGATATGTATGATCAAAATGAAATGGAAATAACTTACTCTGGCAGTTCAGATGAGTACCTAAGCACACTTCCTGAACCAGCTCAAGCTTCAGTAAGATGGAAGAAGGACCAAATTAAACTAAATTACCCTGAACAAAATCAACTTGCCAAAGAAATCAAGGAAGCTTATTACGCAACGACAACATTTGTTGATGCTCAAATTGGAAGAATATTAAAGAAACTAAAAAAAACTGGTCTTGATAAAAATACTATAGTTGTTTTTACATCAGACCATGGATATCATTTGGGTGAACATGGTCATTGGCAAAAACAAACCTTATTTGAAAATTCAACTAGAGTACCATTGATATTTTCTGGACCAAAAGTTCCAATTGGAGTAGTCTCTAACTCACCTGTTGAACTAATTGACATATATCCAACATTAACAGATCTTGTAGAAATTGAAACTCCATCTCATGTTGTTGGTAAAAGTTTAGTACCCATATTTAAAGAAAGTAATTTTAAAGTTAGGGAAAGTGCACTTACAAGATGGAAGGCCTCTCAACATAAAAATAAATTTGAAGGCTACAGTATAAAAACAGATAGATATAGACTTACAATGTGGGGCGAGAATGGCAGTGATGGTTTTGAGCTGTATGATCACAGAAATGACAAAGAAGAGTTAATCAATCTTGCAAATAAAATTGAATATAAATCAATACTAGATTCATTAAAAGAACATATCAATTTTAGAATAACTGATGCAATGAAAATACCACCGGGATTAGGCCGTCAATTTGAAGAAAGACCATTACACAAGGAGGTAAACTATACGCCAGGTGATATTCACAATATTCAGGGTAAAAGAATTTATATAAAACCATCTGATGAATAGAATTAATAAAGTATTTGAAAAAGATGGGGCTATTATGTCCATTTATTTTACTGCTGGTTTTCCAAAAAAAAATGATACACTTTCAATCATTAAAGAATTGGATTCCTCTGGAGTTGAAATGATTGAAATAGGGCTCCCTTTTAGCGATCCACTCGCAGATGGACCAACGATTCAAAAAAGTTCAACCGTTGCATTAAATAATGGCATGAACACGAGCTTATTATTTGAGCAATTAAAGGATTTGAGAAAAATCACAGATGTTCCGGTTGTTATCATGGGCTATTTCAATCCGATATTGCAATTCGGAATTAAAAAATTTTGTAAGTCATGTAAAGAAGTGGGAGTTGATGGTCTAATAATACCTGATCTACCAGTTGATATTTATAACGATAAGTATCAAAAAACATTTAAAAGTTACGGATTACTAAACATGTTTTTAATTACACCTCAGACATCACAACGAAGAATAAAATATATAGATAAAATTTCCGAAGGTTTTATTTATATGGTTAGTAGCTACAATGTAACAGGTGCTATTGACTCATTTGATTCCTTCCAAAAAAAATATTTTAAAAGAATTAATTCGATGAAGTTAAAATCTCCTCTTTTAGTTGGATTTGGAATCAGTAATAAAGATACTTTTATCGATGCCGGTAAATACAGCCATGGAGCAATTATCGGTTCTGCATATATAAATTGGATTTCAGATAATGGTATTTGCAAAACTTCAGATTTTATAAAAAGCCTGAAAGATTAACTACCTAGTAAATACAGGTTGATTTCTAACTGTTGTCTCATTTTCATTAAAAATATACCCACCATAGTTAAAAGACAATAAATTGTCATAACAATCAATTAGATGGTCAGCAACATAACGCACCATCATTCCTCTAGCTTTTTTTGCATAGAATGATATTATTTTTAGTTTTCCATTTTTGAAATCTTTAAAAATGGGTGAAATTATTTCTGAGTTAATTTTAGATTTATCAATTGCAGAAAAATATTCATTACTAGCTAAATTCAATAAAAATTCAGAAGAAAGCAATTCATCAGATAAAAATTTTGTTATATCATTAGACCAATAGTCATAGAGGTTTGAAGAACCATTAATACTGATTTTTGTACCCATTTCGAGCCTGTAAGGTTGAATCAAATCCAATGGTTTTAAAACTCCGTACAGACCAGATATAATTCTAAGATTATTTTGTAAAAAATCAATTTTTTTAACATTTAGGGTTTTAACATCTAATCCCTCATAGACATCTCCATTGAAAGCGAAAATTGCAGGTCTTGAATTATCATCATTGTGATTTCTAGAAAACTCTAAATTTCTTTTCCAATTTAAGTCAGAAAGCTTTTCAGATATAGACTGTAATTTCATTAAATCACTGGGTGATTTTTGCTTTAAAATTGAGTTTATAGCCAAGGTTTTTTCTAAAAATTTTGGCACTGAAACATTTTGGGAATTAAGTTCACTATCAAAGTCTAAAGACTTGGCTGGAGATATAATAATTTTCATTGGTCAAAATTAAATATTTTTTGAATAATTTTTCCACTTTTCATAGCATAATGAAAAATCGTCTGGAAGTTCAGACTCAAAAAATATTTTTTCATCGTTTTCAGGATGATTAAAACCTAAGGTCTTTGCATGGAGAGCTTGTCTGGGTAAAAGTTTGAATGCATTTTCTACAAATTGCTTGTACTTTGAAAAAATTGTGCCTTTCAAAATTCTATCACCTCCGTATCTTGCATCATTAAATATTGGATGACCGATATGCTTCATATGAGCTCTGATTTGGTGTGTCCGCCCAGTTTCTAATTCACACTCCACCAAGGATACATAACCAAGATCATCAATCACTTTGTAGTGTGTTATTGATCTTTTACCTATTGTCGAATCAGCGGGAACTGACATAATCATTCTATTTTTTTTATCTCTTGCAAGTGATTCATCAATAGTTCCGCTTTTATTTAATAAGCTTCCCCAAACCAAAGCAACATATTTTCTTTTGATTGATTTTGATAGAAACTGTTTTGAAAGATTTGTTAATGCCTTATTAGTTTTTGCTATCACCAATAACCCACTTGTATCCTTATCAATCCTGTGGACAAGACCAGGTCTACCGTCTACATTTTTAGGCAGGTTTTCAAAATGATAAATAAGTCCATTTAATAAAGTTCCGTTATAGTTTCCATGTCCAGGATGAACAACTAAGTTTGGTGGTTTGTTTACAATAATAATATGGTCATCTTCATAGGCTAAATCTAGCTTTATGTCTTCTGCAATTATAAGGTTTTCATAAGGCGGATGATGGAGCATAACCCTGATATTATCTTTTGGTTTGACCTTATAATTTTGTTTTACAGGCTTATTGTTGACAATTATAAACCCTTGTTTTGCAGCATGCTGTATCTTATTACGTGTGGCATTTTCAATTCTATTCATCAGAAATTTATCTACCCTGAGTGGATTTTGACCCATATCAGCATCAAAAGAATAATGTTCGAACAAATCATCAAAATAATCTTGAATATTTGGGCTATTTGTTTCCATTTCCAAGAACTAGGTCTATTTTAGATTTCTTTGGAATTAATTGTCCTGAGCTGATTATAGTGTCATTAAATTTTACCTCCAAAACTACATCTTTGCCAATATTATCCACATACTCAATATTTCCAAGCTCTAAATCGAGAGCATTAATTAATGATGAAGCAGCTCTCTTGGTCAGTTGAATCAACTCTGGAAATATTACATTTGAAAAATCAGATGGGTTTATAGTCAAATATATTTTTCTATTTTTTTTAACTTCTTTGCCCATAAGAGGTGTTTGACTTACGACTGTGTTGGGACTAATTTCAGGATCATAAAAAATAGAGTCAGAAACCTCAAATTTTAGTTTTTTTTCACTGAGAATCTTTTCTACTTCAGATATATTTAGGCCATATAAATCAGGAACCTTTATATAATTAGTTTGACCTGTATAAAAAAATAGAAAAATTATTGAAATAAGTACGATTAATGCAAAAATCACAACAGAGATAAAAAGTTGTTTTATAAAGATTCTGCTATATAAAAACTTCATAGGTTATGAGAACAAATATATATAAATAAGTATCTTTAAAATGTTCAGTAAAATAAAAAAATTGAAAAAAAATATAGCTGTTTTGATGGGTGGGTATTCTGAAGAGTTTAAAATTTCAATTAAAAGTGGAAATAATATTTTTGAAAATATCGATACAAAATTATTTAACCCATATAAAGTAATTATTGAAAAAAATAATTGGTGGGTGAAATATAAAGGAAACGAGTATTCTATTGATGAAACTGATTTTAGTTTTAAAATTGATAAAAACAAAATTAAATTTGATGTGGTTTTCAATATTATACATGGAACACCTGGTGAGGATGGTCTCATGCAGAAATATTTTGATGGAATTAATATGCCCTACACGGGTCCCAACGCAAATAATGCTAAAATAACTTTTAACAAAAATGAGTGCATTGATTTTGCAAAAAATTTAGGAATAAGTTGTGCTAAATCAATTTTCATCAGCAATAATCAAATATTTGATTTTGAGGTTTTTAATAAAATGAGGTTTCCTTTGTTTGTGAAAACAAATAATTCAGGAAGTAGTTTTGGAGTAATCAAGGTTAATGACAAAGATGAACTAAAAAAAAATATTGATAATCTGCTTGGATCGGGGAATGGAATTTTAATTGAGGAAAGCCTGAACGGTACAGAGGTTTCAGTTGGATTAATGAAATACGAAGATGAAATCAAAGTCTTTGGGATTACAGAAATTATAACAGAAAATGATTTTTTTGATTATGAAGCGAAATATATGGGAAAAAGTAGTGAAATCACTCCAGCGCGAATAGCCAATGAAATTAGTATTATTGTAAAAACATCTGCCAAACTTATTTATGAAAAACTTAAACTGTCCGGTTTTGCAAGAATAGACTTTATAATTGTTAATGACGTTCCTTATTTTTTGGAATTAAATTCGATTCCAGGAATGAGTGATGAAAGTATTTTCCCAAAACAGGTAAGACTTTCTAAACTAAAGTTGAAAGATTTAGTATCATACATGATTAACAATGCTTTAAATAATTAAATTTGTAATTGTGAAAAGAGCCATTTTTCCAGGTACATTTGATCCATTTACATTGGGACACTTTGATATTTTAAAGAGAAGTAAACTATTATTTGATGAAATTATTGTTGGTATTGGTAAAAATAGTGAGAAGAAGACCATGTTTACATTGGAGGAGAGAATGAAATTTATCAAAGGGGTTGTCAAAGATGATAAGAAAATTAAAGTATTAAGCTATGATGGATTAACAATTGATTTTTGTGAGAAGGTAGATGCAGAATTTATCGTGAGAGGAGTAAGAAATACTGGGGATTTTGAATTTGAAAAGGCAATTGCTAGAACAAATAGGTTTCTTTCAAAAATTGAAACAATTTTTATACTTACATCTGCAAAAACATCTTTCATTAGCAGCAGTATCGTTAGAGATTTAATTAATAATAATGGAGAGTTCATTAAATTAGTTCCTGAATCTGTTTCTAATTTTGTTTTAAAAAATCCGTCAAAATAATAGAAATATTACCATAGGTTTTTTTCTTTATTTTCTTTGCATCATCAAATGTTTTCCATTTTACAGATTTTATTCCCTCGCTAAGCTGAGGTTTTAATTTACCCTTAAAATTTGATGACATTAAAAACCAAGATGTTTCCTTCAAAAAATACTTTTTATTATTTCTAACAATATGAAAGGTATTTGAAAAATATTTATCAATTTTAAGCTTGTCTATGCCTGTTTCTTCAATAACTTCTCGAACTGCAGTCTCTCTGATTGATTCACCCTTTTCTGCTTTACCTTTAGGCAAATCCCATTTCCCTCGTCTGTATATGAATAAGATTTGATTGTTATCGTTCTTTACAATTCCACCTGATGCAAAAATTACTTTTATCTTGGATTTAAAGATTTTTATTAATTCAGATTTTTTGGGGTGATATAAAAAAATTTTTTTATGTTTTCTTACTTTTTTTAAAATCTCATTAAGTGTTATACTCGAGAGTAAAAACGAATTTTCCTGACTCAAAGATTTATTTTTAGAGGTTAAAATAATTGAAAGCTTATTAATAAAAACTTTATACATTTGTTAAGTGATTTTAGATGAAGACATTGCCAAAAAAACCTCTGAACTTCTACTACAAATTAATGCAATAAAATTTAATCACAAAAATCCTTTTACATGGGCTTCAGGCTGGAAATCTCCAATTTACTGCGATAATAGAATAATATTGTCATACCCTGAGATTCGTAAATACATCTCTAAAGAGCTTTCTGCTATAGTTTCAATTAAATACCCTGAAACTGAATTGATTGCTGGAGTTGCTACAGGCGCAATAGGAATTGGTATGTTGGTTGCTGAGGAGCTTAATAAACCTTTTGTATATGTTCGAGCAAACCCAAAGGTTCATGGTAGAAAAAATAGTATTGAAGGACATTTTAAAGATTGTGCTAAAGTTGTTGTAATTGAAGATTTAATTAGTACAGGGGGGAGTAGTTTGAAAGCTTGTAACTCATTAAAAAATGAGGGCCTTAAACTTTTGGGAATGGTAAGTATTTTTAATTATGATTTTGATTTATCAAAAAACAATTTTTTAGAAAATAATATTGATCATTTTTCGCTTTCATCATTCACTCACTTACTAAATTATGCTAGAGAAGAAAAGTTCTTTAATTCTGATGAAATGAAGCATATCCTTAGATGGAGAGATGATCCCGCAAATTGGAGATAATAGATGGAAATTATAAGAGAAATAGAAGGTTTAGAAAATAATATTAGTTCTTTAATAAACTTCTTCGGGGAAATAAAAAATTTTGAAAAAATTTTTGCGGAGGATGTTGTTAGTTTTAAGGTTTTAAATGAAAATACATTCAGAATAAAGATTGGAAGTTTTCCTAATATATCCTTAATTCATAAGAGAACAACACGTGATTCATTTTCATTAAAATCTAGGTCAGATAATTTTGATTTTGAAATACTCATTAATTTATCTGAAATTAATATGACTACTACTAAATGTCAAATAATTTTTAATGGCAATTTTTCTACAATGATTGAAATGATGGCAAAAAAACCACTCGAAAATTTTCTTAACAACATTACAAGGAAGATAGAAGTTTTAGAGTTGAGTAATTAATTTGATTTGACCATTATCAAAATATTTAGTTTGTTTATCTATCTGGACTTTTAATCTATAATCATCACTAATTCCAAGAATCGAACCCTCAACAACTTTATTACCAATCTGAAATTTTTGTTTTTTTCTTAAGCCATATAAATGAGAAGTAAATTTTTTAACCAATTTATCTTTGGAAAGGTCTTTTATTTGGTGCTCTAGTAAAGAAAACTTTTTAATAAATTCTTTGAATAGTTTATTTAGGTCAAAACTCTCATTTTTTAATATTTTCATCGACGTTGCACCTGTGATTAAATCAAAATCAATTTGATTCACATTTAAACCAATACCAATTATTGAGTCAACAATTTTATTTCTAAAAAAACTATTTTCAATTAAAATACCTGCAATTTTTTTATTTCCTGACATAATGTCGTTAGGCCATTTAATTTTTAATTTGGGAATGTCATAAAGTTTTAAAATTTCTAAAACAGCTAATGATGTAAACAAATTTGTTTTAAATAATATTTCATCAGATGTTTTTTCAATTTTATTGTAGAATGAAATACAGATGTTTTTATAGGGTTGACTAGACCAAATTTTACCTCTTTGCCCTTTACCGTTGGTCTGATTAAAAGAATAAACTACTAATGAATTTTGGCTAAACAAAGATTTGTTTAATTTTATGTATTCATTTGTTGAATCGATGGCATTAAGTTTGATTAATTTCATCCTGCAATATTTAAATGCAAATTAAAAATAAAACAGTTAAAAATATTATCAGAGGAATCGAAAATGTTAAAGGTGAGAATATTAATATTATAGATTTTACAAAACTTGAGAATGTTGATTTTGACTATTTCGTAATATGTGATTGTCAATCAAACATTCAGGTAAATGCAATATCAAATTCAGTTAAAAAAACAGTGAGTAAAGAATTAAAAGAAAAACCATTGAATATTGAAGGTCTTGAAAATAAAAATTGGGTATTGATGGACTACATTGATGTTATTGTTCATATTTTTAAGAAAGAATTTAGAGAAACCTATCAATTAGAAAAACTTTGGGGTGATGCAGAGTTAATTAATATTAAGTAAATGGATAAGAAAAAAAATAAATTTAGCAATCAAAATAACTCAAACTATTGGATTTATGGACTTATAATTTCAATATTCATAATATTTTCATACTTCGGAAATTCAAATAATTTTAGCTCAGTTAAAAAAATCAATATTACAACTTTTGAAAAATATCTCAACTCCGGAGATATATCAAACGTAATAATTATTAATAAAACACTCGCTGAAATTACATTGTCTGAAGGTGCACTTGTTAGCGATGTTCACAGACAAGTTTCAAAGTCAAATTTCCTTGGTCAAAAAAACAGTTTAGGTCCTCACTATACCTGTGAGGTTGGAGATCTTGAACTTTTCCAACGTAAACTTGAAAATGCTCAAAATAGCGGATTGGTTATTGGTTACGAATTTAGAACTGTTGAAAACAAATGGCTAGATGTCTTGTTAGGATTATTACCACTCATAATTTTGATAGGCTTATGGATTTATTTTATGAGAAGGATGGCAGGCGGTGGAGCTGGTGGAGCCGGTTCTCAAATTTTTAGTATTGGAAAATCCAAAGCAAAACTTTTTGATGAAAAAAGCGATGTTAAAGTTAGTTTTAAAGATGTAGCAGGTCTTGAGGGGGCAAAAGAAGAAGTCAAAGAAATAGTTGATTTTCTTAAAAACCCAACAAAATATACCAAGCTAGGTGGAAAAATACCCAAGGGGGCACTTCTAGTAGGCTTACCTGGTACCGGTAAAACTCTTTTAGCTAAAGCTGTTGCCGGAGAAGCTAAAGTTCCCTTCTTCTCACTTTCAGGTTCTGATTTTGTAGAGATGTTTGTTGGGGTTGGTGCCTCTAGAGTTAGAGATCTTTTTAAACAAGCTAAAGACAAATCACCGGCAATAATTTTCATTGATGAAATAGATGCAATCGGACGTGCTAGAGGTAAAAATAATATAACTGGCTCTAATGACGAACGAGAAAATACACTGAATCAACTCCTAACGGAAATGGATGGATTTGGTACAAATACAAATGTAATTGTGATGGCAGCTACTAACAGGGCTGATGTTTTAGACAAGGCATTGATGAGGGCTGGAAGATTTGACAGACAAATTTATGTTGACCTTCCTGATGTTAGAGAAAGGAAAGAAATATTTGATGTTCATCTAAAACCTTTAAAAATGGCTCGTGATTTAGATGTTGATTTTTTAGCGAAACAAACGCCTGGTTTTTCTGGAGCAGATATTGCAAATGTTTGTAATGAGGCTGCACTAATAGCTGCCAGAAAGTCAAAAAAATCTGTTGGTAGACAAGATTTTCTGGATGCAGTTGATAGAATTGTGGGTGGATTAGAAAAGAAAAATAAAATTATATCCCCCAAAGAGAAAGAAACAATTGCCTACCACGAAGCAGGTCATGCAACAGTCAGCTGGATGCTTGAACACGCTGCGCCGTTAGTAAAAGTAACCATTGTACCAAGAGGAAGATCATTGGGTGCTGCATGGTACCTCCCTGAAGAAAGACAAATTGTTAGAACTGAGCAAATTCTTGACGAAATGTGTGCTGCCCTTGGAGGAAGAGCGGCTGAGAAAATTATATTCAATAAGATTTCAACAGGTGCACTAAGTGACCTTGAAAAAGTAACAAAACAAGCCAGATCAATGGTTACTGTATATGGATTAAATGATAAAATTGGCAACCTTACATATTATGACTCAAGTGGTCAAAATGAATATGGATTTACAAAGCCTTACAGTGATACAACAGCACAGGTTATTGACAAAGAAATTTCTAATATTATTGAGGCTCAATTTAAAAGAGCTCTTGCTCTATTAAAAAAGCATAAAAAGAAACTAATTCATCTTGCCGATTACTTGCTGGAGAAAGAAGTGATTTTTAAGGAAGATTTAATTAGGATATTTGGTGAAAGACCTTTTAAAGAAATTCCGGTTAAAAAATAAACTCATATCTTTTTATTGATTTTTTGATTCTATAAATTTATCTTTATGGTAAATCATTTTTTTGAAAAATTTCTTTTCATCTCTTTTCAATAAAAAACCATCAAAAAATGATGACAACAAAGAGGAAGAATATAAGTATCTCCCAAAAAAAGATGAAATTGTTGAACATAAGTTTACAGTAAATTTTAGTAATAATGGGGGTAAATTCCTTTATGCCTCTAATCTAGATGAGTCAACCGAATTCTTTTCAAAGATAATTGAAGAGAATAACTGGTCAAGCTCGAGCATATTGTGCTTTAATGAAAATATTATTAATCAGTATGTTTTAGATTTCAAATATGAAACGAACAAAGCAAACCTAAATTCAGTAATATTCATTACTGATTGTGAATTTCTTGTTGCAAAGGACGGTAGTATTTTAGTTAGTGCAAATCAAGTAGAATCACATAAAATCAAAGATTTACCTAATAATATAATTGTACTTGCTAAAACAAGTCAACTTTCTCAAACTGTAAGTAAAGGTTTAGAAGGAATAAGGCATAAGTATTCTAATAACTTACCATCCAATATTACTTCAATCAAAAACTTCAAAAGAGGGGAGGATAATGATTTAAACTTTCTTACGTACGGAAGCAGTGCAAAAAATCTATATCTAATTCTTTTAGAGAATTTATAATGAAAGACTTAAAATTAAGATCTATATCATCCATTTTTTATGTTCTTATTATGTTATCTGCCTTAATTCATCCGGTCAGTTTTATGATTGTCATGTATATATCTGCAATAATAGTTTTAGCTGAATATGGAAAAGTGTTGAGAAAAGATCCTGAACACTTAGATTTTCTAAAAAGATGGAATCAAGATCACACTCCATTTATGAGTACTGAATTTTTTCCAATATTCATGGTTACTGCATTGGGGCTACTGCCTCTAGGTAATGTTATTTACTACATCATACTCCTTTATTTAATTTTTTATCCGTTTCTTTTATTCTTTCTTATTTCGAAAAGAAAATTTTATGGCTATTTTACCAGTAAGGCTTGGCCAATATTTTTGTTAACATTACCTCTTATTTTATTAGTTTCTTCAACTTCTCTTAATATTGATTTCAAAAAATTTCAAATGTATATGATTGCTTACTTAATATTGATATGGGGGATAGATTCCGCAGGATATTTTATTGGGCTAAAATTTGGGAAAAAGAAATTATATGAGTCTGTTTCACCAAAAAAAACAATTGAGGGTGTTTATGGATCAATTATTTTTACACTTATTTTTGGATTTTATTTGGGTCAATTCTTTCAAATTGATGGTTTGTTAGCAATAGCCTCATCTTTAATGATGTGTTTTTTTGCAATTATGGGAGATTTAATTCAATCAAAAATAAAAAGACAATTAAAAGTAAAGGATTTTGGAAATTGGATTAAAGGTCATGGTGGTTTATTCGATCGATTAGATAGCATAATATTTTCTTTTCCATTTTTTTTATTGATCATAATAATTTTTGAAAATGTTTCATAAAGAAGGTCATACAATAATTGTAATTTTTTTAACTGCTGTAATTGGAGATATATTATTGTTAGAATATTTTTTAGATGACGGTTTTTTAAAAATGTTTTTACAACTACTATCTCTATCCATCTTAATACTTATTTTACAGTTTTTTAGAAACCCGAAGAGAAAAACAAAACTGAATCAAAATCATATAATCTCACCTGTTGATGGTAAAGTGGTAAATATTCAAAAGGTATACGAAAAGGAATATTTCAAAGATGAAAGAATCATAATTTCTATTTTTATGTCTCCACTTGATGTTCATGTTACAAGATATCCAATTGGTGGAGTGATTAACTACAGTAAATATCACCCCGGTGAATACCTTGTTGCATGGCATCCAAAATCATCTGAAAAAAATGAAAGAACAACAATAGTTGTTGAAAATAAAAATTTTGGTGAAATTTTATACAGACAAATTGCTGGTGCGCTTGCAAGAAGGATAGTAAACTATGCTGAGGTTGGTCAAAAGGTAGTTCAAGGGGCCGACGCTGGATTTATTAAGTTTGGGTCAAGGGTAGATGTTTTTATACCAGTTGATAAGAAAATTAACGTAAAATTAAACCAATACTTAAAAGGTGGTGAGGATGTTATCGTGGAGTCTTAATTATTTTGTTTTTTAATTCCTTCCTCCAAAATTTTGATTTTCGATTTTACGTCCTCTAGTTTTTTTCTTTCTTTTTGAATAACCTCCTTTGGAGCATTTGAAACGAAATTTTTATTTGATAACTTTTTTTCCAAAATATTTTTAAAGCCTAAATTATAATTTAATTCTTCTTTCAATTTATCAAGATCTATTTCATTAAAAATTTTATCCATTTGATCAACTACATAACCAAACTTACCAACTAAAAAGGAAGTATCTGAATCCTTACCTTTTAGTTGCTTTTTAATTAAATCACAATTAGTCAATTTCTTAACAATCCCAATCTGATTATCTATCAAATCATTCTCAAAATAAATTTTTAAAACATCTTTGAAAGAGAGAGAATTTTCTTTTTTAAAGTTTCTTATTTTTGAAACAATTTCGATTGAATAATTAACATTTTCTATGATTTCTGAATCGAATTTTATTGATTCTGGCCAATTTGATTTTTTAATATTGAAATTTTTGTTAGAGACTATTTGGTCCGTAATTTCCGAACTTATGAAAGGCATAAATGGGTGTAATAAAGTCAATAATTTTTCAAGAAAAGCAAGGGTTGAGTGTTTAAGTTTTTTTGATACTCCTTTTCCAAATTCTGGCTTTATAATTTCTAGATAAATTGAACAAAAGTCATCCCAAAAAAGTTTATAAAGAATCATTAATGCCTCTGATATTTTAAAATTTTTAAATGATTCATTAATTGAAAGGACTTTCTTATTCAAATTTTCATTAAACCATTTGATGGCAAATTCATTGTGAGATTTACTTTGCTGATTGTCATCAATTTTCAAACCTTCAATTAGCCTGAAAGCATTCCAAATTTTATTGGAAAAATTTTTTCCTTGATTACATAAAGTTTCGTCAAATAATAAATCGTTTCCTGCACTAGCGCAAAACAACAAACCAACTCGAACTCCATCAGCACCATATTTTTTTATAAGAATTTCAGGATCAGGTGAATTGCCTAATTGTTTTGACATTTTTCTGCCTTTTTTATCTCTAACTAAGCCAGTAAAGTAAACATTCCTGAAAGGGATTTCTTGACGTAAATAATTTCCAGAAATAATCATTCTAGCTACCCAAAAAAATATAATATCTGGTCCTGTGACGAGGTCAGAAGTTGGGTAATAATAATTTATTTCAGAGTTGTTAGGGTTTCTTATGCCGTCAAAAACACTAATTGGCCATAACCAAGAGGAAAACCATGTATCTAAAACATCTTCATCTTGGACAATTTCAGCAGGAACTAAATCCTTAATACTATATTTTTCCTCAAAAAGCTTTATGGCTTCAGACTCTGACAAGCAAACAACATATTTTGATTTGTCTTCTTTTAAATAGAATACTGGGATTCGATGCCCCCAATATAATTGACGAGAAATATTCCAATCTCTAATATTTTCAAGCCAATTTTTATAAGTTTTTACATATTTCTTGGGATAAAATTGAATATCTCCATTTAAAACCAGCTCTAATGCTGGCTTGGATAATTTTTTCATCTTTACAAACCATTGAGTAGAAAGTTTTGGTTCAACTACACAACTAGTCCTCTCAGATAAAGCAATATTGTGAGAATAATCCTCTGACCTATCTAATAATCCTTTTTCATCAAGCTCATTGATTATTTTTTTTCTTACAGAAAATCTATCTAATGATTTATAATGCATTCCATATCCATTCAGAGAAGCATCATCGTTAAAAACATCTATTATATCCAAATTGTTCCTTAAGCCTATTTCAAAATCTTTCTCACTGTGAGCAGGTGTTACTTTAAGACAACCTGTTCCAAATTCTAAATCAACACTGTTGTCACCCACAATCGGAACAGCCCTATTAACTAACGGAACGATTAATTTTTTACCAATGAGTTTTCTGTATCTCTCATCATTTGGATTTACTGCAACAGCAGTGTCACCAAAAATTGTTTCAGGTCTAGTTGTAGCAACCAATAAAAATTCTTCTGAACTTTCTAGTTTGTATTTTAAGTAAAAAAGTTTTGCTGTTTTTTCTTTATAAACAACTTCTTCATTTGATAGGGTAGTTTTTGCCTCAGGATCCCAATTAACAATTTTTTTATCTCTGTATAAATAACCATCGTGATAAAGTTTAATAAACATATTCTGAACAGATTCATACATATCTGGATCTAGGGTAAACTTTGTTTTTGACCAATCACAGGAACAACCTATTCTTTTGAGCTGGTTTAAAATGATTCCTCCATGTTTATTCGTCCAATCCCAAGCATGCTGTATAAACTCATCCCTACTTAATTCATGTTTTTTTATGCCCACTTCTTTGAGCTTATTAACTACTTTAGCCTCAGTCGCTATAGAAGCATGGTCTGTTCCAGGAACCCAGCATGCATTATATCCACTTAATCTAGCTTTTCTAATTAAAATATCTTGAATTGAATTATTCAACATGTGACCCATATGCAAAATACCAGTAACATTAGGTGGAGGAATGAGAATTGTATAGGGTGTCTCATCGTTTGGTTCAGATTTAAAAAAATCTTCTTTTTCCCATTTTACTAACCATTTATTTTCAATTAATAATGGATTGTAAATTTTTTCAATTCCCATTTAAATATTTTAAGCAAAAGTAACTAACTACAGAGAATTATTAAAAGTATAGTTATTTTTTTGTAAAAGAGTTAAATTTGTATAAATTCAAATGATATGAAAATCACACTTAAATTAACAACATTATTTTTTTGCTTCTTTTCTATTTTAAATTTAGCACAGGAAAAACAAGCTGAAATTAAATTTGAAACCAATTCTATTGATTATGGACAAATTGATTATGAATCTGATGGAACAAAAGTCTTCAAATTTAAAAATATTGGTGATGCGCCGCTGATTTTTACAAGGATTTCATCATCATGTGGATGTACGATTCCGAAAAAACCTGAAAAACCAATAGAACCAGGTGCTGAAGGTCAAATTGAAGTTAATTACGATACCAAGAGAGTTGGAATTTTTCGAAAAGCTGTGACAGTAAATTCAAATGCAAAAACGCCTACCGTGATTTTAAGAATTATGGGTGAAGTTTTAGAAGAAGAGGAAGAGGAAGATGATGGACAAATCAATTAGTAAATCTCCCATTTTAATCATAATTTTTGAAAAAAAATATTTCTTTAAAATCATATAATTCTTTCGGAGTTGATGTGATTTCCAAAGAGTTTTATGAAGTTTGTTCTGAGGATGAGGTGTTAAAAACACTGAACTCATTAAAAGATAGAAAAGTTTTTATTCTTGGTGGAGGTTCAAATATTTTGTTTACCAGTAATGTCCAAACCCCTATTATCAATGTGAAAATTAAGGGAATAAAAATTATATCGGAAAATAATAATCATGTTAGTGTTTCAATTGGAGCTGGAGAAATATGGAACGATTTTGTGAAATGGGCAATATCAAAAAACCTTGGTGGAGTCGAAAATTTGATATCAATTCCTGGATATGTTGGGGGTGCTCCAATTCAAAATATTGGTGCTTACGGAGTAGAAATTAAAAATGTTTTTCTCTCTTGTTCTGGATATTTTATTGACACATTAGAAAAAAAGGAGTTCAAAATAAAAGATTGTCAATTTTCTTATCGATCCTCAATTTTTAAAAAATCGTTAAAAAATAAGTTCATTATAACAAAAGTTGTTCTTCAATTATCAAAAAATAATCACAAGATTAATAAATCCTATAAAAGCTTAAACGATGTCATAAAAAGTAAAAAAGTAAAGGATCCTACAATTAAAGATATTGCAGAAATAGTAAGTGATATTAGGAAAGATAAATTACCGGACCCATCATTAATAGGTAATTCGGGTAGTTTTTTCAAAAACCCAATTGTATATCAGGATACATTGACAAAACTTAAGAAAAGGTTTTCAGAAATAGTTTTTTATAAAGAAAATGGGTTAAAATATAAATTATCAGCAGCATGGCTCATTGAAAATTGTGGTTTTAAAAATATCAAAGAAAAAAATGTTAGTGTGTATAAAAATCAAGCATTGGTAATCACAAATCTTGGTAATGCAACTGGCAAAGAAATATACTCATTTTCACAAAAAATAAAATCTAAGGTTTTAGAAAAATTTGATATCTTGCTTGAGGAAGAGGTTAACATCATTTAATTCATGGAACTATTTTTTATATCAATTATTCTATTATCCATTGCTTTCGCAGGAATTTCAATCAAAATAATTTTTAAAAAAGACGGTAAGTTTTCAGGAACTTGTGCTTCAAATAATCCATTTTTAAATAAAGAGGGTAAGCCATGTAGTTTGTGTGGAAAACTTCCAGAGGAAAATGATTGCAAGAAATCCAACTTTAATTTGAATTGATATAAATGAATTCAAATTTTGATGAAAAAAAGACTCCTTTTAATAAGTTGTTGAATGAAAACTGGGATTACGTTTATAATTACATACTGAAAAAAACTTCAAACGAGTATGTTTCAGAGGAAATTACGATTCAAACATTTTCAAAGGCATTTCAAAAAATAGAACTTTATGACAAAAAGTTTTTATTCAAAACATGGTTGATTTCAATTGCAAAAAATACTTATTCTGACCAGCTAAGAAAAAAGAAAACAATAATTGATGATTATGAAAATATTGAAAAACATAATTTATCCAGAAGTCCTGAGGAAGATTTTATTGAAAAAGAGAGCTATGACGATCTAAAGGAAAAAATAAATCAATTAAAACCTAATTATAAAGAAGTTTTAAAATATAGGTATTTTGATGACCTATCAATAAAGGAAATTTCTGATAAGCTCGACCAACCTATCAATACAATTAAGATTAAAATTTTTAGAGCAAAAAAACTTTTGATAGAAAAAATCAAAAATAATGATTGATAAAGTCAAGAAACTAGGGCCTGGTTTATTATTTGCAGGGGCTGCCATAGGAGTTTCCCATCTTGTTCAATCAACCAAGGCAGGTGCAGAATTTGGTTTTGGCTTAATTTGGGCATTATTGTTATGTAATTTTTTTAAATATCCATTTTTTTTATTTGGGACTAAATACGCTATCTCAACAGGTGAAACCTTATTACAAGGGTATAAAAAAATTGGCAACTACGTACTATACATATATCTAATGCTATCAATTGTTACAATTTTTACAATCCAAGCGGCTGTAACAATAGTAACCGCAGGGTTGGCAGTTGAACTTTTTGGTTTTACTAAAAATATAACCATAATGTCATTGTTCATTTTAATTTTTTGTATTGTAATTCTTACAGTTGGAAAATATAAATTACTTGATAATTTTATAAAAGTAGTTATTGTAATTTTAGTCTTATCAACATTACTTGCGGTAGGTTTTGCAAGTAATAATAATCCCGGAGAAATAACAGCCAATCAAATATTTCCAGTAGAAGTTTCAGGAATAGTTTTTTTGGCTGCTTTCATGGGCTGGATGCCTGCTCCTTTAGATATTTCAATTTGGCAATCCATCTGGACCAAAGAAAAAGTAAAATTGAACAATAGAATGGATCACAAATCAGCATTATTTGATTTTAATGTAGGTTATATTACAACTGTATTAATCGGTTTATGCTTTGTTTTACTAGGTGCTTTTGTTATGTTTGGGTCAGGACAAACATTTTCAAATAATGGATCTGAGTTTGCTAATCAACTGATACAGCTATACACAATCAACTTAGGAGATAATGTTAAAATTTTAATTTCAGTTGCCGCATTCACAACAATGCTTAGCACCACTATAACTTGTTTAGATGCGTCCCCAAGAGCTATGAGTCAAACGTTAAGATTACTGAACTTCAAGAAATTTAGTGGATACAATAGATGGATTTTAATTATAGCAACAATGACAATGATAATTTTTGTGTTTTTCGAATCAGAAATGGGCAACTTGATCAAAATAGCAACTATTCTATCATTTGTAACTGCACCTATTTATGCAATTATGAATTATTCTCTTGTGAATAGTAAATTTATGCCAGAAAAGTATAAAATTTCGAAATTACTAAAACTATATTCGTTTTCAGGTATAGTTTTTTTAACAATCTTTTCAATTTGGTACATAACTTTAGTATAAATTTTGATTATATAGTTATATATTTGTAAACTCTTAAGTTGAGGTAGATTGAGCACAAAAATTTTAGATAATAAAGTAGAAGAAAGTTGGAGTCGTATCGATTTAAAGAAAACTAATAAAATCATTTCAAAGCAGAGATCGGGTTTCAAAAAAAAACCTGACTGGATAAGAGTAAAATTACCCACAGGTAAAAAATATTCTGAAATTAGAGGTTTAGTTGATAAGTATAAATTAAATACCATATGCTCATCAGGTAGTTGTCCAAATATGGGCGAGTGCTGGGGCGAGGGTACAGCTACATTTATGATTTTAGGTAACATTTGCACGAGGTCTTGTGGGTTTTGTGGAGTTAAAACTGGAAAGCCAGAAACAGTTGACTGGGAGGAGCCTGATAAAGTTGCAAAATCCATTTCTGTCATGAAAATTAAACATGCTGTAATAACATCTGTTGATCGTGATGATTTACATGATCAGGGTTCAATAATTTGGGCTGAGACAGTGAAAAGCATTAGGAGACTCAACCCTGATACAACAATGGAGACCTTAATTCCGGACTTCCAAGGTATTGAGAGACATATAGACAGAATTATTGAAGCAAATCCTGAAGTTATTTCTCACAATATTGAAACAGTAAGAAGACTAACTCGTGAAGTTAGAATTCAAGCTAAATACGATAGAAGTATGGCCGTTCTTAAATACCTAAAAGATAATGGTGCAAAAAGAACTAAATCTGGAATTATGCTTGGATTGGGAGAGAAAGAATTTGAAGTTATGGAAACGCTGCGTGAGCTGCGAAGAGCTAATGTCGATGTGGTTACTATTGGACAATATTTACAGCCCAGTAAAAAGCATTTGCCCGTCAAGGAGTTTATTGAACCAACAAAATTTAATTTTTACAAGGATTTTGCCAAAGATCTAGGCTTTATCCATGTAGAGAGTGGGCCACTTGTAAGATCATCTTACAAAGCAAAAAAACACGTCAATTGAAATTCAATTTATTGAAGATTAGATTTACTAAATCATTTGATTTTCCAAAAAAATCTATCTTAATTTCTATATAAAACAAATTTTTAAAATCATGAATTGACATAATTTTAAAGTAGTCCTTCTCGGTTGTTAATATTATTTTATCTCCACTATACTTTAAAATTTCTTTAATATCATTTTGATTATAATTGTGATGATCGTTATATGTTAAGTGTTTGAATTTTAATTTTTTTGATTTTAAATGTCTTGTTAATGGTTTACTATCTGCAATTCCTGTTATTAATAGGAAATCAGAATTTAAGTCTGAAATGTGAATATTTTTTTTCCCTTTTAAAATATCTTCATAAATAATTTTACTAAACAAAATCCTTTGATTAATCAAGGGTTTAATTTTTTTTACAACATTTTCTTTCTGTAACGATGTTAAATTATTAGGGCATTTAGTAATTATAATGAGATTTGCTCTTTTAAAACCATTTCTTGGTTCCCTTAAATTGCCGAAAGGAAAAATATAATCATTGTAAAATGGTTCTTCAAACTTTGTTAAAAGTATATTAAGCTTACACTTAATTCTTCTGTGCTGCATCGCATCATCAAGTATCAGAACATCATCAGTACTAAAATTTTTTGAAATTTTATCAATTGCAAATAAACGATCTTCGCAAGCAAAAACATTTACATTTTTAAATGCTTTTTTTATCATAAAATTTTCATCTCCAACATCATTGACATCAGAGCCTTCCAAAACCTCCACTAGACCTTTTGTCTTTCTATTGTACCCTCTGCTCAGCACTGAGATATTTATTTTTTTTGGAAATCTTTCAATTAAAAATTTTACTAATGGTGTTTTACCTGTTCCACCCATTGACAAATTTCCAATACAAATTGTATTTATATTAGTTTCATGAACCTTTAAGAAATTAGTAGAATATAAAAAACTTCTAGTTAGTTGAAATAGAAAATTTAATATTGCAACTGGGAAGAGTATTTTTCTAAGTAACATCTAAAGGCGAAAATATAAATTTTATATTTGATAAAAAATTTGATGTTACTTTCAAAAATTATAAAAATATTTGATGATTGGTGCCCACCTTCTAATGCCGAGGAGTTTGACAATGTTGGGCTTTTGGTTGGTGAATTAAAATCTGAAATTACCAAAGCTGTAATAACATTAGATATAAGTGATGATGTCATTGATGAATGTATTTCAAATGGAGCAAACTTAATTATAAGTTTTCATCCTTTATTCATAACAGATCCAAAAACCTACGAAACGGATGAAAGAATAAATAAGTATATAATTAGGTGTTTAAAAAATAACATTAATGTTTATTGCATACATACTAACTTGGATAATAATCCATTAGGAACTAGTTATCAACTTGGTAAAATTCTGAGCTTAAAAAATCAAGAAATACTGGTTAATAATGAAAATAATAATTTAAAAGGAATGGGGAGTATTGGTTCAATGAGTCATTCGATAAATGACTACAATTTTCTTGAATTTTTAAAAGATAAATTAAATTTGAAATATTTGAGACACTCCAAATTATTAGATAAAAAAATTAAAAAAGTAGCTATACTTGCAGGCTCTGGGAGTTTTGCAATTAACAATGCAATTTTTAAAAAAGCTGATTGTTTCATTTCCGCTGACTTTAAATACCACGATTTTTTTAAGCCTAATAAAAAAATATTAATAATCGACATTGGACACTATGAAAGTGAAAGACACATAAAAGAGACTATTTTAAATTATCTTAACAAAAAAATTCCTAAGTTTGCGTGCATTATTGCAAAAAGTAAAACAAATCCTGTAAATTATTTTTAATATGGCTAAAAAAGTTGAGTATTCAGTCGAAGAGAAATTAAGAGCAATGTATGATTTGCAATTAATTGATTCACGCATAGATAAAATCAAAAGTGTAAGAGGTGAACTTCCACTCGAAGTTGAAGATTTAGAAGATGAAGTGGAAGGTTTAGACTTCAGAATGAATAAGATAAATGAAGAATTAACTGAGATTGAAAATGTTATTAAAGAAAAATTAAATAAAATCGAAGAAGCGAGAGGAATGATAAGTAAATACAATGATCAACAAAAAAATGTTAGAAATAATAGGGCTTTTGAGTCTCTTAGTAAAGAAATAGAATATCAAGAATTAGAAATTCAATACTGTGAAAAGCAGATCAATGCGTCAAAGTCTGAAATTGAAGAGAAAAAAGAAAAATTGAATGAAACTTCTAACCTTAAAGATGAGAGAAAGACTCATTTAGATCACAAAAAAGAGGAATTAAATAGCATTATGAAAGAGACTGAAAAAGAAGAAAGTGCATTAATTAAAAAATCTGAAGAATTTGAGAAAAAAATCGATGATGCCCTACTTATCTCATATAAAAAAATTCGCTCAAGTGTGAAAAATGGTCTTGCAATTGTCCCTGTCGAAAGGGGGGCGTCTGCTGGTTCATTCTTTGTGATTCCTCCTCAAGTTCAGTTAGATATAGCATCAAGGAAAAAATTCATAACTGATGAGTATAGCGGAAGAATATTAGTCGACAAAGATTTGGCTGATGATGAAGAGAAAAAAATGGAGAAGATTTTTAGCTCTATCTAACAACAAACGCTTTGCTTAGCGTAGGTCCACCTACCAAATTTATTCTATAAAAATATTGTCCTGCTGATAGTTTACCATTTTTATCATGACTTATAGAAAATTCATGTTCACCCCTAATTAAATCTCCACTAAAAATGGTGTTTACATGTCTACCTAAAATATCAAAAGTTTTAATATTTACTTTATGAGTTTGTTGAATTCTTAAATTTAGGCTAACTCTTTGATCATAGTTTGCATATATTGGAGCATGATAATTCAATAAATTATCATAATCAATAACATCTGTGTCCTGACATCCAAATCCAAGGCCTAATAAATCATACTCATTTCCAAGCATAGCTGCATTGATGAAATTTGAATCACCACACAACCAATCAGTTAATACAGTTTGGTAAATTGATCTAAAATCAACAGTATTATACATATTTCCTCTTCTGTTCAGGCTTGATAAGCTTGGGTGGCTACCAATAAAACCACTTCCTTTTAATGGAGAGCCAAAAAGCATTACTGGAGCAGCAGATCCATGATCTGTTCCTTCAGAACCATTTTCACCAACTCTTCTTCCAAATTCTGAGAAGGTCATTGATAATACTTTTGAGTCAAAACCATCTTCAGCCAAATCATCATAAAATGATTTCACAGCAGATGATAAACTAGATAATAGGTATTGATGAGTTAAAGCTTGATTTCCATGAGTGTCAAAACCACCAATGGAAACCATATAAATTTTTGAACCTAAACCACCTTTAATCAATTTAGCAACAAGCCTAAGTTGTTTATCTAAGCCTTCTTGAGTCTCATACCCATTAAAATCAGTTGAGGATTTGAATGCATCATTGATAACCTTTGCATAATCGTAAGTTGTATTACTAACTCTTCTTAAAAATTCCAACTGGTCACCATGTGTACAATCAGGAAGATTTTGAGTTGAATAAAATTCACCTCTCTCAGCGACTCTTTCTAACCTAGACTCGTTAGCAACAGCAAAAGCATAATTTCTAGAAGCTCCATTAAAAATCAGGTTTGCATTACTTCCAATTTGAACAGCAACTGGTTTTTCAGGTGGATTTGTTGTATAATCAAAGTATTTTTCATCATAATATCTACCAAGCCAACCGGAGGATACCATATCGCTTTTGTTAGTTGATCCAGTTGCCCAATAATCAGACGAAGTAAAATGCGATAAATTTTGCCCCTCGTAACCTACACCATTAACTACTCTCATTTTGCCATTTTCCCAAAAACTGGATAAATTACCCATGTGATCAGGCATTGAAAAATCATCACTTAATCTAATTAAATTATTTTTAGGAATATGAATTGATGGTCTTTTGGAAACATATGTGTCATAATCATAAACTGGGATAATCGTGTTTAACCCATCATTACCTCCTTTAAGTCTAATTAAAACCAAAACTCTGTCCGATAAAGAGTCAGACAAAGCGTTAGTCAAAAAATTGGAGTTAAGAACAGAAATATTAGTATTTCCTAGTGAAATAGAACCTGCACCGGCAATCCCTAAGACTTTGAGAAACCCTCTTCTATCCCATCTGGTATGCTCTTCCCTGTGCTTTTTTGAATCTAAATAGTTCTTTTTACTCATTTTAGTTGATATTCAGGAAGTTTGACAAAAAATAATATCAATGCATAAACTTGATTGGGTGCATAAGTTTCATTTAAAGTCCATCCTCCACCATTAAAATAATCATCGGGGACATCACCTTTAAAAGCTGCTAAAGCATCATTCAACTCGTCATCCATCATTTCATAGCTGCAAAACATATATTTATTGATTTTTTTAACTATTTCAATCGGATTAGTTTCATCAATTCCAACTATACTTATCGCATAATCTCTGAACTGTTCTTTATTTTTAATCCAGTATCTTGATAACAAATAATCCGAAAATTCCCATCTCATTGGAAGTGTCCCTGTGGAGATCCAATCATGGTTTTCTTGCCAACCTGCAACATCAACTGGGTTAAGAATTTCTTGACCCATATCACTACATCTGGCTCTTAAATAATTAAATAAATTATCATTGAAGTTATCAGGTTTTTCAAAATTAAACTCCTTTTCAATTTGGACCATTAGATCAACAGGGCTTTTAATTAGTACATTACTAGAAAAAGAATTAAAAAAGTGCTCACTTTTAAATAGTTTTCTGTAAAGTGGTTCTAATTCAAAATTATTGTCTTTGAAATAATTTGATAGCTCATTGATAATATCATTATTAACATCAGGGCTAACAAAATGTTTGTATATTTTTCTAACAATGAATTCTGAAATTAAATCACTTTTTTCTTCAAACAAAATATTAATTACGTCGTCATAATTCCAATTACCAGTTCTTCCAAAAATGGTTTTTTCTCCACCATCAAACCTATTCGGATTAAAATATATTGGCCCACCGTCCTGTCTATTATTGTAACCAGTTAAAGCTCTAGCAGTTTCCGTGATATCATCTTGGGTATAACCATTGCCTTCACCTAATGTAAACAATTCATAAAGCTCTCTTGCATAATTTTCATTGGGAGCATTATTTCTATTTTCATAGCCATTCAAATACATAAGCATCGCATCATCAAGGCCAATTATCGAAACAAAATTTTTAAAATTACCAAAAACATTAGCTTGTAAATTGTTATAATATCTGAAAGTATATGCAGGATTGTTATACATATAGTACTCAGTCACAAAATGATTACTCCAAAATAATGTAAGTCGATCACGCATACCATTTTTTAAAAAATCATCAAACATAATTCTTTGATGATTTCTAAAGAAAGGGCCTCTGTTTCCACCTGCATTTCTGAAATCCGTATTGGTCCAATTTGCCCAACCGGGATCAGGTGTTAAAGGTAAATTTTTAGCATTATCAATTAACTGATCTATAAGTTCTTCAGGACTTAGAGATAATTTAGATTGTATATCTGAGTGTTTTATTCCAAATCCTAGTCGTCTATTGACAAGCAAAATTTTTGAAATATCCCAAGGATTTTCATCACTAGGAACAAAGGTAGATAAGGTCCCATTATTACAGCTTACAACCATGATTCAAATATCCGAATTTTTTTTTAATTACTTATTAATCAGAAACTTGTTTAATTATAAAATTTACAATATCGTTAACCTCTTCACTTTTAATTCCTAACTGGGGAGCGAAAACATAGTTTGTTAGAGATAAGGAGTCAGCCCTTTGCTTCAAATACTTTGCATGCATTGGATGATGATTAAAACTGGAAATTGTTTTGGGTGCTATGTCGCCATAATTACCAATAAATAGTGCAGGGTCAGATGAATCCATAAAATTAAAATAATCAATCGACTGTTGATATTTTTCTAGTTTATAGTTAACTAACCACTTTTCTACATCCATACCTGGGTATTTTAAAAATCTTTTGATCATAATATCAAATATTTTATCTGGCATATTTATCATTTTTTTCCAGTTTTCACTGTTAAATGAATGGGCACCATTTATAGCAATTATTGCTTTAACACTGGTTGATTCTCTTAAAACTCTATTTTCACTTTCATCTTCAGCCATATCATCGGACAAACCCAACCAGAGAACAGAATTTGCGCCTGATGAAACTCCCCAAATAATGACTTTATCTCTATCTATATTATAATTTAAATGATTGTACTTTAAAAACTGTAAAGCCAACTTTGCATCATTTAGTGATGATAATAGGCCATCATTATTATTTAAAAAGCTATAATTAATTGTAGCAAAT
>CACCYT010000012.1 GCA_902550325.1 uncultured Bacteroidota bacterium
TAATTTAATAAAGAAATTATTTGACATTCCAGAGTTTACAATTTTTTCAGAACTTCTATAAATAGGCTTTATTCTAATTCTTTTTTTTCTACTAAAATCATTTAATTGTTCAATTTCAGGGTGAATCATTGATGGGGTATTTTTGAACCAATTAACTTTTCCAAATAACACAACTTTTTGTTTATTGTTTATCGACTTTTCAACCCATTTTAAACCCTTAAACCAAAGTACCTTTATTTCTTTTTCACCATCAAAAAATAAACCCTCTAAGCGGAACTTTTTATTACTTTCAATATATTTTATAGACTTAAAAAAACCGATTATTTGAACATATGAGTTGCTTTCGACTAAATCTCGAACTTTATAAAACTTTCTCTTATCAATATATCTAAATGGATAAAAATTAATAATATCATAGCAATTTTTCAACCCGAATTCATCGCTTAATATTTTTGCACGATTTTTACCAATACCTTTAATATATTGTAGTGATGTATGCATGTTGATTTCTTTCACTCCTCAAATTTAATTTATTAACTTTAATAGTAGATTTCTTGATTATAAATATTTGGATAACTACTTAGAAAAACTCAACGAAGAACAACTAAAACCGGTACTTCATACTAAAGGTCCACTTATGGTAATTGCTGGTGCTGGATCAGGAAAGACAAGAGTATTAACCTATAAAATTGTTCATTTATTAAATTTAGGAATCAGTCCTTTCAATATCCTTGCTTTAACATTTACCAATAAAGCGGCAAAGGAGATGAAGGAAAGAATTTCAAAAATAACATCAGAAACACAGGGAAAATCAATTTGGATGGGAACATTTCATTCAATATTTGCAAGGATTTTGAGATCAGAATCAGAATTAATTGGGTTTCCATCAAACTTTACAATTTATGATACTTATGATTCTGAAAAGTTAATTTCAAATATTGTAAAAGAAATGAATCTAAATAAAGATTTTTATAAAACAAAAAGTATAAAAAACAGAATCTCATCTTTAAAAAACAGTTTCATTACTCCCAAAAATTATTTTAATCAACCTGAACTTGTAGAATCTGATAAACTTGCAAATAGGATTCAATTTGGTGAAATTTATAGAAATTATGTCAGCAGGTGCTTTAAGTCAGCAGTTATGGATTTTGATGACTTACTATTAAAAACCAATGAATTACTGAACTCCAGTCCTGAAACGCTAATTAAATATCAAAAAATATTTAAATATATTTTAGTAGACGAATATCAAGACACTAATTATTCACAGTATTTAATAATTAAGTCACTAGCAGACAGATATCAAAACTTATGTGTTGTTGGAGATGATTCTCAAAGTATTTACAGTTTCAGAGGAGCTAATATTGACAATATCTTAAATTTCAAGAAGAATTATCCAGATTGTACAACTTATAAACTTGAACAAAATTATAGATCATCAAAAAATATTGTTGAAGCTGCAAATTCACTGATTAAAAAAAACAAATATAAAATTGATAAAAATATCTGGACATTAAATGAGTATGGTTCTAAAATTATTTTAAATAAATCACAAAATGACTCTGATGAAGGAAGGTTTGTTGCCTCTAATATATTTGAAGAAAAAAATAACAATCAATTAGATAATGGCTCATTTGCAATTTTATACAGAACAAATGCGCAATCTAGATCTATTGAGGATGCATTAAGAAAAATAAACATTGACTATCAGGTTTTTGGTGGATTGTCTTTTTATCAGCGAAAAGAGATTAAAGACGTAACTGCTTACTTGAGATTAGTTGTTAATAATAGTGATGAAGAAAGTTTGAGAAGAGTTATCAATTTTCCACCAAGAGGAATAGGATTAAAAACTGTAGAAAAACTACTACTTATTTCGGAAAAAGAAAAAGTAAGTATGTATGCTGTTACTGCATTAATAAATAAATATCCTAAGCTTTTTAACAAAGGTTTGATAGGTAGAATTAATGATTTTAGAAACCTGATTGAAAGTTTAAAAATTGAATCACAAAAAAAAGATGCCGATTATGTTTTAACAAATGTTATAAATAGAAGTGGAATCATTAATTTTTACAGAAATGAGGGGTCAGTTGAGTCCATAAATAGAATTGAAAATATTGAAGAGCTTAGAAGTGGAATTAATGATTTTATTTTAGAACAAAAAGAATTGGCTGATGGAGACACTTCCATTTCTAGATACTTACAAGATATATCACTCTATTCAGAGACAGATAAAGATCTCAGCTCAGACAGAGTATCATTAATGACAATTCACATGGCGAAGGGTCTTGAATTTAAGGTAGTTTATGTTGTTGGAATTGAAGAAAATTTATTTCCTTCAGTATTAAGTCTAAATACCAATGAGGATCTAGAGGAGGAAAGAAGATTATTTTATGTTGCAATGACTCGGGCTAAGCATAAGTTAATTTTAAGCCATTGTGATTTTAGATTTAAATGGGGAAATATAGTTGAATGTGAACCAAGTCGTTTTCTTGATGAAATTAACATAGAATTCTTAGAAAAAAATAATTTTAAAGAGTATTTTAAACCGACAATAGAAAATAATATATCAAGGATTAGAAAGCTCCGAAAAAAAGGATTTATTAATATTAATAAAATTAACACAATCAATACATCAGTAATTAATATAGTCACTAATGATGTTGTTGAGCATCAAAGATTTGGTATAGGTACAGTTGAGAAAGTGGAGGGTGATGAACAAAATAAAAAGGCAACCATAAATTTCAAAATAGGAGGTACGAAAACAATATTATTAAAATTTGCAAAGCTTAAAATAAAAAAGGGAACCTGATGAGTCCCCTTTTATATGGTTAATACCTAAGTTTAATTGGTAGCTGCTTTCATGCCTTGCTCGATTAAATCATAAAACTGATCTAATTTTGGTAATACAACAATTCTTGTTCTTCTATTTTTTGCACGGCCTTCACTGGTATCATTATCTGCAATAGGCACATAAAAACTTCTTCCTGCAGCTGTCATCCTTTCGGGCGGAACTCCAAAATCGTTTTGTAATATTCTGACAATTGATGTTGCTCTTTTGACACTTAAATCCCAATTATCTAATAAAACCTCATTTTGTATTGGGACATCATCAGTATGACCTTCAACCATAAATTCAATTTCTGGTTTGTCTAAAACTACTTGAGAGACTTTTTCTAAGACACCACGAGCTCGATCAGAAACAAAAGCACTTCCACTGTTGAAAAGAAGCTTATCAGAAATTGAAATAAATACGACACCTTTCTCAACATTGACCTCAATATCACTGTCGTTAATATCAATGAATGCACCTTTTAAGCTGGTTACAAGAGCTAAGGTTACAGAATCTCTTCTTGTAACTGCATCTTGCATAGTTCTAATAACTAAATCTTTTTCTTGAAGACTTTCTAGAGATTTTTCTAAATTTTCTGCTCCTTTTTGTGATAGGGTTGTTAAATTACCCATATTGTTGATTAAATCTTGATTATTTGCTTTGAGAAAAACAACCTGTTCTTGCAAAGCTTTTTCATTTGCTTCTGCAGTTGCTTTTTCATCTAGACATGTATTTAATTTAACAGTTGCAGCATTTAACAGGTTTAAGTTGTTTTGATTTTTAGACTCTAGTTCTGCATATTTCTTCTGAGAAACACATGATGATAAGAGAACAAAAATAATAAGGTAAAAATATTTATAATACATAACTTCTTTTATTTTTAAAATTAACAAAAATTATTCCATGATTAAGCTAGAACGATTTAAATAATTATTAAAATGAAGAAAATGTTTTCCGATTTATTATATAATAATTTATAAGTAATGAAAAAATATAGTAATAATTATCAATTTTTTTTGACTTAGATCTCTTTTTAATAACAGAAAATAAATTGAACAACAAATAAGAGTAAGCTTTTAAAATAGAGTAGGAGAGGTTAGGTTTTAACTTGAAAAATAAAACTATTGAAATACCTAGGTCAAAGAATATTCTTGAAATAATAACAAATACTAAGTATTTTGATGGTATGTTTTTAAGCAACATAAAAAGTGAATTTCTAAAATTCAAATAATATTTTTTTGGAGAATTATAGTTTAAAGTACCAGCACCTACGTGATAAACTTTTGATTTTCCAACACTAATTATTTTATTATCGTGATAATTGTTCTTTAATCTCCAGCAAAAATCAATCTCCTCCATATGAGAAAAGAAATCAGTATCAAAACCATTTAACTCTTTGAATATTCTATTTCTGACTACAAAGCAACAGCCAGACGCCCAAAACACTTCTCTTGTAGTATTATAAGTATCCGAATTTTCAATATTTTTCACAATCCTTCCACGGCAAAATGGATAACCAAAAAAATCAATAAACCCCCCTGATGCACCGGCATATTCATATTTCGCCTTATTATTAAAATCTAAAATACTAGGTTGGGCAACACTAATTTTTTTATTCTTTTCAAAGACTTCTATTATATCCAGAAATGATTTGTTATCTAAAAAAACTGCATCATTGTTGAGGAAAAAAATTATATCCTCATCGATATGCTTTATAGATTCATTGTATCCCCCAGCATATCCAAAGTTTTTCTTTAATTGAATTATTTTAACATCCGGAAATTTTGTTCGTACAAACTTAACTGAATCATCACTTGAGTTATTATCAATAAGGTACGTATTCGCATTAGGGGTGTTCTTTATGTTGTCTCTTAAAAAGAGTTTTAACAAATTTAGTCCGTTATAATTTAAAATCGCTACAGCACGAGTCATAGTGACAAATATTTAGGTAAGTTATTTATCTGTTTTATATTTTGAGTAGCACAATATAATGCTACCGTTTTTATACCATTTGTGACCATTAAATATTTAGCTTTTAATTTTTTATTATATATTAAAATTTGATCAATCACTTTAGAGTTAATTTTAATTTTTGAGGATTTACATTCAATAAGGATAGCAACTTTTCCGTTCCTACTAAATACAATTATATCAAATCTTTTTTTTAGTCCACTTTCAATTTTAAATTCTTTTTCAGTTGATATTTGTGATTTTGGTATTTCAAGTTCATCAATTAAAAATCTGATAGTCAATTGCCTCACCTTCTCTTCGTCCGTTAATAGAATATATTTTTTTCTTATAATATCATAAATATATTTTTTATCTTTTTTTGTAATTATCTTAAAATTAAATTTATTATCATCCATTAATGATTAAAAGTACAAAGGATTTTATTCAAGTTTTAAAAAATATTGACAAGAATAATTTAAATCCATTGTACATAGTCAACTGTGAACAATCTTATATTATTGATCAATTTATAGAAAAATTTAAATCAATGATACCAATTGAATTAAAATCATTTAATCAATTTGTTTTTTATGATCATGACTCTAAAGCTGAAGATATTTTATCTGTTGCAAATAATTATCCGCTGGCTGGTGATTTACAAATAATTATTGTAAGAACAGCTGACAAAATGATTAATAAGTTTGAATTATTTCAAAAATTTATAGATAAATCATCCAATCATTGTGTAATTCTATTATGTCTTAACGGTAAAAAAATTGATAAGAGAAAAAAAACAGTCTTTAGTTCAGCAAGATTAATAGAAGTCCAAAAGATTTACAACAATCAACTTTCAGATTGGATTGTTCATATTGGAAAAGAAAATAATTTGAATTTTAATTATGAAATTGTAGAGATTATTAAAGAACGAACAGGAAATAATCTTAGTAAAGTTTCTAATGAAATAAAAAAAATTTCACTTATGAACCATCATGGATTTTCTGAGAAAGAGCTTATTTATAAATATTTTGGAATCAATAATGAATACAATATTTTTGAGCTGCAAAAAGAGTTAGGAAATAAGAACTATATTAGTGCTTTCAGAATTTCAAAATATTTTTCCGAAAACAGTAAAAAATACCCACCACAATTAATTTTTGCATCCCTACATAATTATTTCCTAAATCTATTTCAAATTAAATCTAACATAAAACTTAATTATACTGAAATATCGAGTCTAACTGGAATATATCAACAATTTATTTTAGATGATTTCAGAAAGATTTCAAATAATTATTCCCTTAGGGAAATCGTTAATATACTTGGTCTCATAAAAGTTTATGACGCAAAGTCAAAGGGACTCAAAAAAGACAAGTATTATGACTCTGAACTTTTACAATTTATTTCGGAGATCAAGACTTAAAATTTAGTGGATATTTCTTAGGCTCATATTCGTTCATTACATTGTAAATTCCCTCAAAAATATCATCCAAAGAAGGTTTAGAAAAATAATCACCATCTGTTCCGTAGGGTGGACGGTGTTCTTTTGCTGTTATTGTTATTGGTTTAGAGTCTAAGAATTCGTATCCATTTTGATCTTCAATAATTCTCTTTAGTATGAATGCAGAAGCACCTCCACCATAGTCTTCATCAATAATAACAAGTTTATTAGTGTTCTTTAAGCTTGTTATAATTTGACTATCAACATCAAAAGGTATTAATGTTTGTATATCAATTAAATCAATTGAAATTCCATGTTTTTTCAATTCTAAACAAGCTTTTTCAACAATTTTTAATGTAGATCCATATGAAATGACAGTAATGTCATCACCTCTTTGAATGTAATTAATTACGCCTAGTGGAACTTTAAATTTACCAATATTACTTGGCATTTTTTCCTTCAACCTATAAGAATTTAATGGCTCAATAATTAAACTTGGTTCATTACATTCCAGTAAGGTGTTGTACATACCTGCTGCCTGTGTCATATTTCTAGGAACTAATATTCGAACACCTTTGATTGAGTTTAATAACATTCCCATTGGTGAACCAGAGTGCCAAATACCTTCGAGTCTATGCCCTCTAGTTCTAATAATTAGAGGGGAGATCTGTCTTCCAAGCGTTCTGAAAGTCATAGTAGCTAAGTCATCTGATATTATTTGAAGTGCAAAAATCAAATAGTCCAAATATTGTATTTCCGCAATTGGACGAAAACCTCTCATTGCCAATCCTATTCCTTCTCCCACAATTGAGGCTTCTCTGATTCCTCTGTCATCAACTCTGTTTTTACTCCATTTTTTTTGCAACCCCTCAAGTCCTTGATTTACATCTCCAATTTTGCCTGAATCTTCTCCAAAAAAGATTAAATTGGGATTTTTAGAAAGTAGATAATCAAAATTATTTCTTAGTATTAATCTCCCATCAACAAGTTTAGAATCATTGTTATATTTAGCTGCCACTGGGGAAACACTTTTGTAATTATTTCCATGCTCATTATAAAGATGTGAGCTGTAAAAAGGTTGACTATTTTTTTTGTAATCAGAAACCCAATTATTGATTTTTTCAAAAAAATCAATACTTTTTTCTAATCTAAGAGCTTTTCTTGCTGAACTCAAAATATCTTTTCGTCCCAAATCTTTTATTCTGAGTAGTGAATTAGCAATTTCTGCTAAGCCCCTAGACTTATGATCCTTCAACACTGATTTTACCAGCTTAATAAAAGAATCTCTTTCAGCAATCATATCCTTTTGAAAATCATCCCAAGCAATTCTTTTTTCAGATCTTACAAATTCAATGGATTCTTTTTCAATTTTTTCAATATTTTTCAAATCTGTAAGATTATTATCAAGAATCCATTCCCTCATTTTTCTGTTACAATCATACTCAAACTCCCATTTTAACCTTGATTTATTTTTATATCTTTCATGTGATCCAGAGGTGGAGTGACCAATTGGTTGGGTTAAATTTTTAACATGTATAAGTATTGGGATATGGTTTTCTCTACAAAAGTTACTGCAATGTTCGTAAATTTGAATCAGAGATTGATAATCCCATCCATCTACAGTGAAAATTTCAAAACCTTTGTTCATTTTGTCTCTTTTAAAGCCTTGTAAAGCTTTGGAAATACTTGATTTTGTAGTTTGATAGGAATTATCCACTGAAATTCCATATTCATCATCCCAAACGCTTATAATCATAGGAACTTGATGGACTCCAGCTGCATTAAAAACTTCAAAAAATGGACCTTCACTTGTGCTTGCGTTTCCAATAGTTCCCCATGCTACTTCATTTCCGTTATTTGAAAAATTTTTAGAAACAAATGTTCCCTCACGATATAATTTAGATGCCATGGACAAACCAAGTAACCTAGGCATTTGACCTGAGGTGGGAGAAATATCCGCTGAAGAATTGTATTTGTTTGTTGAATCAATGAAATCACCTTTATTATCAAGATAATTTGTCATAAAATGAGATCCCATTTGTCTTCCTCCTGACATGGGCTCTTTGTTTAGATTAGTATTTGCATAGAGTGCAGAAAAAATTTGTTGAACTGTAATTTCATTTATAGCCAACATAAAAGTTTGGTCCCTATAATATCCAGATCTATGATCACCTTTTTTAAAAGCTTTAGCCATTGCAATCTGAGGTAACTCTTTACCATCTCCAAATATTCCAAATTTAGCTTTTCCACCTAATACTTCTTTTCTCCCAAGAAGACTTGTATCACGACTTATTACAATTGTCTTGTAATCATTTAAAATTTCTTTTTTAAAATCAGTATAAGTAATTGATTTTGTCAGGGATTTATTCTTCATAAAATAATTCTTCTAAATTAGTGAATTTTAAAACCATCTTCGAGTAAATAATCTGGATAAATTTTGGCTATCAAGGGTCAAAACAAACCTCATATTATTTAAATAATTTGATTGATTAGGGTGAAATCCATTAGATGATTGAATTGGAAAATAAAGTTCTAAATAATCCTCAATAAAATTTAATCTTATTCCCAAGTCATATCCGTTTTGCATATTCACATTTTTATTTTTAAAAAGACCGAAATCTCCATAGAACTCGACCCATTTCCAAATTGTTAAGCCAGTGTTGAAAACAAGAATAAAATCATTAACGTATGTAGGATTAATTCTTGATTTAAATGCTCCATCTTGACGTATGTATTGTTGCGACAAAAAACCATCTGTCTCAGACCTTCCCAAAAGAGAATTATTTAAAAGAAAATCTGATGAATTGTGGATATTAAAACTAATTTGATTTCCTGTAGTATTGTTTTTAAGAAATTTACCCCCAAAAATTCTTAAACTGAACTGTCTGTAATCAGAAAAATAATTTCTGTAATAAAATGTAATCGAGTTTTTGATATAATCACTATTGTACTGAATATTATAATTTATAAATTTAGTTTTTTTCCCTCCAGGATTGCCTTTTGTTAAATTAAAGCTATATATATTATTAATTTTTTCACTTTGATTGCTGTCAGGTCTGTCGATGAAATAATATTTAAATCTAAGGCTAGTGTATTTGTTTGATTTTAAATCAGGATCTTTTTTAACATAAGAGATAGAAGGGGTGAGTTTTTTATACATAAAATTTTCATTGTAGTGAAAACTAGATACTGAGAAATAATAGTTAACAATAATATTTTTTTTTATAAAATCCCTGTAATTAAAGCTTAATATACCAGCTAATTTATTTTTTTTCAAACCATAGTATGGTGAAATAAAATAAGTAAACGGTTTAGATATAGGAGATCTATTGGTCAATGTAAAACCTGGTAAGAAACCATCATAAAAATTGTACCCAAACTGCGGCCTATAATATACATGTTTTTCGTTTCTGGATTCAATATCAGTGAAAAAGCGGGGTTTTATTTTTTTTCTGTATGAATTGAGGTCTAAATGATTATTCTTTAAATTGATATCTACAAATATGTTTTCAGGATCAATAGTTATTTTCTTAAGATTGTTTTGATAATGGAGTTCACTTTCATTAGTTTCTTTTAGATAAATGATATCCGTGTTAATATTATTATTAAATTCTTTTCTTATTGGTATAGGAATATTTATTTCATTTTTTGATTTTTCAGATATTATTATTTTTTTTTCTTTTAGGCTAATTTTATAATCTAAAGGCTCTATTAGATTTATGTAACCAATAAAAAACCAACTTAAGTCCTTATTTGAGTGCAATTCAAATATTTTTTGTAGATCATCAATATTATCAAATAATATTTCATCATTGATTAAAGTTTTTAATGTTTTATCAGCTAAATTTTTCTCATATAGGTCTAATAATTTAAATGCATTTAATGATTTCGATGGATTTATTAATCTGTAATTAATCCGAGTTAAATTTTGAGATTGTTCTGAAATTTTTTGATCAAGTCTTAATCTTTTTACATAAAGTTGAGAGAGATTAAAAATATCATTAATTCTTTGTTTTGATATTTCATGATTTCTGATTAAAAAATTATTTGACAAATCCCCTAATATTTTAGTATTTAAATTATATTCCAAAATGTATTTTTCTAAGTAATAAAACTCCATTCCAGATCTTACCCAAAAATACTTTCTATCACTAAAATTAATAGATGATCTTATAAAATTCCTTAACACTATTTTGAATAGATTAATTTCATTTATGGCATTTTGGTCAAAAACCTTTAAATATGTGGGAAAATCCGAAACAGGATAAAGTGAATACTCTTTAAAGTATATTTTAGTCAATAATAACTTAGATTTTGAATAATTATTGAAATTTTCTGAGAGGAAAGTATGAATTCTTTGGAAACTTTCATTTTTGATTGATAAAATTTTCTTTTCATTTGTTACAACATTTAAAAATTCATTATTTAATTCTTCAAATTCATTGTTCATATAAATAAAAAAAGTGAGGTCTTTTATTTTATTAATTTCAATGTTTACATTTTTTAGTTTGTCTATTTCAGTTTCAGAATGATTAACATTACTATGAAAAGTATAGTTTGAAGGTATTTTAATATCCATTAATATATCATCAGCTGTATTAAATTGATCATCAAAATTTAAGTTAGATTCCTTAATATGAGCATTATTTATATGTGGAGCAACCCTTAGTAAAAAATTTTTAAGTGTATAACTTCTATTATTTCTGTACCCATAATCATATACTTTAGATTTTGGAAAAACTAATGTGTAGTTTAAATCAATTTCAATTTTTTGATTTGATTTTAATTCCTCATTTAAAAATATTTTAATTAAATCGGGGGAGCTTGGAACTCTATTCCAATTTAAAGGATAAGAACCAGAGCTTATTTTACTGACTTTTGTTAATCCTCTTTTTTTCTTTTCAGATTTAACTAAAGACAGGTTATATTCTTCATAAAGTTTTTTGGATAAAGGTGTGTTACTCTCAGAATATGAATTATTCCAATCGTAAATGATTAAATGATTAATAGCTTTTTTTGATTTATTATGAAATATGATTTTTTGTTCAATATCCATAAAGTTTTCCTCTGGATTAAAATAAGATTGAATTTTATAACTATTCTGTGCAAAAACATTGGTTGAATAAAATATAAATAGCGAGAATATAAGACGCAAACCTTAGAAATTTGGTGAGAAACTTTTTTTATTATAGAACTTATTCAAAATATCTATAATTTCATCTTCGGAATCAACTAATTCAAATAAAAACATTTCATTAGATGAAATATTCTTAAAATCATTACAGACTTTATTTTTTAACCAGTCTATACATCCAGCCCAAAATTCAGTACCAACTAAAATGACAGGAAATTTTTGAATTTTTTTTGTTTGTATTAGAGTTATTGCTTCAAATAATTCATCAAGAGTTCCAAACCCACCTGGCATTACTATAAATGCCTGAGCATATCTAACAAACATAACCTTTCTCACAAAAAAATAATCAAAGTCAATTAGTTTGTCTGAATCAATAAACTCATTGTGTGTTTGTTCAAATGGCAAGTCAATATTTAGTCCAACTGAAATTCCTCCTGCTAATTGAGCTCCTTTATTTGCAGCTTCCATAATTCCTGGTCCACCACCAGTTATTACACCCAAACCCATGTTAACAATTTTCTCCGCAATTTTGACTGTTTTTTTATAGTATATATCATTTTCATTAGTCCTTGCTGATCCAAATATGGAAACACATGGTCCTAGCTCAGATAATTTTTCATATCCCTCAACTAGTTCACCCATAATTTTAAATACTGACCATGAGTCATGTGATTTTTCTATCCAATTTTCTTTATTCATTAAGTTAAATTTAACTCCTTTTTAAATATGTTTGATGTTGGTGTGTCTCCATTTTTCAACATTTCAGTTAAATTTCCCTGAAAAATTATCTTCCCACCATTTTTACCTCCTCCAGGTCCTAGTTCAATAAAATGATCTACAATTTTTAATACATCCGTGTTATGTTCAATTATAATAATAGTATTACCCTTTTCAGATAATTTTATAATTATCTTCATTAGTTGGTCAATATCAGCAAAATGCAGACCTGTGGTAGGCTCGTCAAATATATATAAGGTTTTACCAGTATCTCTTTTTGATAATTCTGTAGCTAATTTTATTCTTTGAGCTTCTCCACCCGAAAGTGTAGTAGATTGTTGACCAAGCCTAATGTATCCAAGCCCAACATTGATTAAAACCTTTAGTTTTGATAATATTTTGGGATAATTTTTAAAAACAACTGCAGCGTCAGAAATAGTCATATTCAAAATATTTGAAATAGAATAGTTGTTCAGTTTCACAGAAAGCGTTTCCTTATTAAATCTCTTTCCATTACAAGCCTCACATTCCACATAAATATCAGGTAAAAAATTCATCTCAATTTTCTTCATACCAGCACCTTGACATTCTTCACATCTACCACCCTTAACATTAAAGCTAAACCTACCAGCTTTATAACCCCTTATCTTTGATTCGGGAAGCTTTGCAAACATTTCTCTTATAAGTCCATACAACCCGGTATAAGTTGCAGGATTGCTTCTAGGTGTTCTACCGATTGGAGATTGATTAATCTGTATAACTTTATCAATATTTTTTATTCCGCTAATATTTGAGAATGGTAAATTATCGATTGTTGAATTATAAAATGATCTACTTAAAATTGGATATAATGTTTTGTTGATCAAAGAAGATTTACCGCTACCTGACAAGCCACATACTCCCACAATTGTTCCCAATGGAATTGATAAATCTATATTTTTTAGATTATTTCCAGAACAACCTGATAAAACTAATTTCTTGTTGGCTTTGTTTTGATTAAAACCAGACCTTAATATTTCTTCTTTGTCAAATAGATAATCCGATGTAATAGATCTAATTTTTTTTATATCATTTATTTTTCCATTAAAAACAACTTCACCACCTTTTTCACCTGCCCCCGGACCTAAGTCAATTAAATGATCTGATTGTAACATTATTTCTCTATCATGTTCAACTACAATGACTGTGTTTCCAAGATCTCTTAATTTTTTTAATGATTTAATTAGTTTTAGATTATCTATTTGGTGTAAACCTATTGAAGGTTCATCTAGAATATATAGAACATCTTGTAACTGCGATCCAATTTGTGTTGCAAGCCTTATTCTTTGAGACTCTCCACCAGAAAGTGATCTAGTTTCTCTGCCAATTGAAAGGTAATTTAAGCCAACATCTCTGATAAACTCAACTCTTTTTAAAATTTCAGAGATAATTTCTTTTGAAATTTTATATTTTTTTTTGGACAATTTCATATTTAAACTTTTTATCCAATCATATAGCTCATCAAAATCCATTTGACTTATTTGACTAATATCTCTATCATCAATTTTAAAGTATTTTGTGTTTTCTTTTAATCGAGTACCATTACATTTATCACATACAATAGTTCGCATAAATTTTTTTGTCCAATTTTTAATTTTTTTACTGTAAGCATTTGAGTATTGATTTAAAATAAAATTAATTATTCCCTCAAAATCAATTTCATAGGTTCTAGTTAAACCGAGTGATTTTGATACTACCTTAAATTTCTCTTTCCCACCATTTAATATTATATCCATAGCTTCATTGGGAATATTTTTAATTGGATCTTTTAAATTAAACTCATATTTATTAGCGATGTTTTCTAATTGTTTAAAAATCCAAGTATTTTGAAATGAACCTAATGCTGTAATTCCCCCATTAAAGATCGATTTAGATTTATCAGGTATTAATGAATCCATATCAACTACGTTTTTAACACCAAGACCAGAGCATGCTTTACACATCCCTTTGGGTGAATTAAAAGAAAAAGAATTAGGTTCAGGTTTTTCAAATGAAACTCCGGTATCTGGACAAACTAGGTTTTTACTATAATAATATTTATTATTATTCTCATCGATTACAAGTACAGAGTTTTCACCTTGTGATAATGCTAATGAAACTGATTCCTCCAAACGTTTCAAACAATTATCATTGTTATTTATTGATAACTTATCAATCATAATATCTATATCATGAATTTTATACCTATCTAACTCCATTCCTTCTGTGATATTTTGAGTTATATCATCTATTCGAACTTTAGAAAAACCTTTTTTTCTGATATTTAAAAACAAATCTCTGTAGTGTCCTTTTCTGGATTTTACAACAGGGGAATAAATAGATATTTTTTTATTTTCAAATTTTGAAAAAATTAATTCAATAATTTGCTCTGTTGAAAAATTAACCATTTTTTTTCCTGTTTTTGGACTATAGGCATCTGATACCCTTGCATATAATAATCTCAAAAAATCATAAATCTCAGTTGTGGTTCCGACAGTAGACCTTGGATTTTTTGTTGTTGTTTTTTGTTCGATTGCTATTACAGGCGACAAACCGTCAATTTTATCAACGTCAGGTTTCTTTAAACCACCAATATATTGTCTAGCATAAGCAGAAAAAGTTTCAATGTATCTTCTTTGAGCCTCCGAATAAATTGTATCAAATGCGAGTGATGATTTTCCACTTCCTGAAACCCCAGTAACAACTATAAGCTTGTTCCGTGGAATTCTTAAATCAATATTCTTTAAATTATGAACTCTGCAACCTGTAATTGAAATATATTCTTGCATAAAATAATCTTTCAATATAACGATAAAAAAGACTTTTCTTGTTCAAAAAATTGTCAAAAATGAAGTATTGAATTAGTATATTTGATATTGATGGTACTCATCAAATCAATTTCAGGAATTAGGGGGACACTAGGGGATGATGAAAACAGTCTAAATCCGACAAATTTATCACGATTTGTTTATGCCTTTTCACTTTTTTTAATTGAGAAGTATGGAAGTAAAAATATAGCTATTGCAGTTGGAAGGGATGGAAGAGAGTCTGGGGAGATGTTCATAAAAATTGTAAATGACACTCTTTCTTCCAACGGAATAAATGTTGTAAATATTGACTTAAATACTACGCCAACAACTCAGTTAGTTATAATTAAAAAGAAATTGCAAGGTGGTATTATGCTTACTGCAAGTCATAATCCAAAAAACTGGAATGCATTGAAATTTTTTAATGAAAAAGGTGAGTTTTTAAGTCATAAAGACGTTAATAAAATTCTCAAAATTGAAAAAAGTGATATCAAATCTAATACTAATATAACTGATCAAGGTAAAATAGAAGACTTTAAAGGATCATATGACCTTCACATTAATGAAATTTTAAACTTAAAACATGTTAATCCAGATGTAATTAGAAAAAAAAGGTTCAAAATCGTAGTTGATGGTATAAATTCAAGTGGGGGAATTATTATTCCAAAACTACTTGAGGCTTTAAATGTTGAGGTAATCAAAATAAATTGTATTCCTGATGGTAATTTTGCTCATGATCCTGAACCATTAGATAAAAATCTTGATCAGTTGAAGGAAGAAGTTTTAAAAAGTAATTCAGATCTTGGTATTGCAGTAGATCCAGATGTTGATAGATTGGTTTTTGTTTCTGAAAATGGTGAAACTATCAGTGAAGAAAACACCTTAATATCCTGCGCCGATTATATATTATCAAAAGAAAAAGGTTCAGCAGTATCAAACTTATCATCATCCATGGGGTTAAGGGATGTATGTAAAGTGTATGGAGTTGAATATTTTTCATCGATGGTTGGTGAAATTAATGTTGTTGAAAAAATGAAATCTGTTAACGCAATAATTGGGGGAGAGGGTAATGGAGGAATAATTTATCCGGAAAGTCACTATGGGAGAGATGCTTTAGTTGGAATTGGACTATTACTTACATCATTGGCTTTGAAAAATAAAACGATATCAGAATTGTTTGAAAAACTTCCAAAATATCACATGCTCAAAGAAAAAATCGAAATTGATAATGATCTTGACTTTATCGATATTAAAAATAAATTAAAATCAACCTTTCACAACTTTTCATTCAATGAAATCGATGGTTTAAAAATAGAAAATAATTCTTCTTGGGTTCATGTTAGAAAATCAAATACCGAACCTATTATAAGAATATACATTGAATCAAAAAATAAACAAGATTCAAAAGCATTGTTTACAGCTGTGAAAAAGGCTTTACGTTAAATTTGTTTATTATGCTTAAACCTTCTGTGAGTCCAAAAATAATATGATGGATTATTTTTAACCTGATTCTCAACCATATCTTTATAAATTTCTGTAATTTCTTTATCCTGAAGTTTGATAGGGTCATCAGCTATCAGTTTGAATTCCATTTCATATTTACCACGATTTATTTTTTTCATTTCTCCAAAAACAACAGGAATTCTTAATTCTTTTGCCAATCTTTCAGACCCAGTAAAAAACAAAGTTTCAACACCAAAAAAACTAGTCCAATAGTTTATGGTTCTAATTTGTGGAGATTGATCAGCGGCAAGACCATAAATATAATTTCCTTTAGAATTTTCAATATTTTTTATTTCATTTATTGATCCAGTTCTTTGAACTAGTTTAATTCCATGTTTTGATCTAGATTTATAAACTATGGAATTCAATATTTTATCTTTAAGCGGTGTGTAGATTGCAACAACTTTATGTTTAAAGAAATAATCTAGAGTTGTGCACCACTCAAACCCACCATAATGAGATGCCATTAAAATCACACTTTTATTTTTTTTAAAATAACCATTTATTAAATCTACATTTTTCAAAATAAACTTTTCCGAAATCTGTTTTTTGTTCATGTTGTCTAATTTGATCATTTCAAAAAAAACATCAGAGAAATGCGTGTAAAACTCATCTACGTGAGAAGAAATTTCTTTATCGGAAAGACCTAGATCAGTTTTTTTCATATTTTCATAAACAACATCAATTCTGTATCGAACAATTTTCTTTAGAAAAAAAGCAGTAAAATCAGAAATCAAATATATAATAGGAAAAGGTAGAACCCCTATTATCTTAAATAATGATTTGAAAAAAACATATTTAATGATTTTCAAATCCTTAGTTTAAATTTTTTAATTGTGAGTTAAGAATAAACTCTAGTTCATCACTTTTAATGTCTTTAGCAATAATTTTTCTTTCTTCATTGATCAGAAAATTACTAGGAATACCAATATCCCCTCTGATGTTGTACAGCTTTACTATTGGTCCATTAAAGTATTCAAGATTTGAAATATGAATCCAAGACCCAATATCGTCTACATCAATTGCCTTCATCCATGCGTCTCTACTAATATCAAGAGATACGCCCATTATTATAAAATCATCATTACTATATGATTTCATTAAGTTAGTCAAAACGGGATTTTCAATACGGCATGGCTCACACCAAGATGCCCAAAAGTCAATCAATATGTATTTAGATTTGGTTTGTTCAAGTGATATAATTTCACCATCAATGCCAGGACCAGTAAACTTGGGAGCAAATGAACCTATTGTAGGTGACTCGATATTACTAAGTTTATAATTATCAATAATGTTTCTTATAGAAACATATGGGTTTGTATTATCCAAGCCTTTGTCAAAGGAATTTAAAATACTATCTGCCTTGTCAAAATCTATTGATCTTTCAAAAATCATTCTCTGTAAAATTAAGGCTGAGATGTACGAGTCCTTTTTATCGTCCATAAACAAAAATTCATAATCTACTAATTTACCTCTCACGTCGGTAAATTGCTCCTCTAAATCAGAAATCAAAATTGAGTCTCCTGTGCGAAGTAATTGATTAATTTCAATTTGAATATTATTAAGTTCAGTGGTGTATATTTGAGTTTCATTTAAATAATCTGTCCAATCTTGATTAGATTTTGTACCTGAGATTTTAGAAGTTCTTATTGAGTCTTTATATATGTCAATTAAAATATTCCCTGGTTCTAAAACAAAGGGTATATTTCCAGTAATCTTTTCAAAAAATAAATAATGCATTTCTGGGAAGTAGATGGAGTCTGAAAACTTAAATTGACCATTTTTGACACTTGTAGAATCAATCAATAAAGGTCGATTATCTTTCATCTGAACTAAAAAAACTTTTTCATTATCCTCTAGCTCAATATTTCCAGTTAATGAATATTTATTGGGGGAGGAACAGGAAAAGAAAAATAGTATTATTATTAAGTACCTCACAGACGGCAAATTTATAAATATTAATTAAATGTAATAACTTTATAATATATACGATTAAGGATCTTGAACGAAGATTTAAAAAAACAATTAATAAAAATAATTGACTCAAAATACTTATTGATAAGTGATTGGGGGAAAAAACCATTTTTAGATGGATGGAGATATGGATCTGGAAAAGCACTGGCAGTAGTTAAACCTGGGAATCTTATGGAGCTTTGGCAAGTTCTAAATTTTTGTGTTGAGCATGATTTAATTATCATTATGCAAGCAGCTAATACCGGTCTTACAGGCGGGTCAACTCCTTACGGGAATGATTACGATAGAGACATATTAATTATTAATACTCTTAGAATTAATAAGATTAATATTATAAATGGAGGAGAAGAGATACTTGCTCATGCAGGTAGTACACTTTATGATTTAGAAAAAAAACTTTCACCTCTTAAGAGAGAACCACACTCCGTAATTGGGTCTACATCAATTGGTGCATCAATTGTTGGTGGTATATGTAATAATTCAGGCGGTTCTCTTGTGAAAAGAGGTCCAGCCTACACTGAAATGTCACTGTATGTAAAGATTAATAAGATGGGGAAACTTGTAATGGTTAATGATTTGGATATTGATCTGGGTAAAAATCCTGTAGAAATAATCAATAATCTAGAAAATGAAAATTTTGAGAAAAAGGATTTTAAAAAATCTAAAAAAGTTTCTTCAAATGAAAACTATCAAAAATTAGTTAGAGATGTAGAATCAGAGAAACCAGCCCGTTTCAATGCAGATATAAATCTTCTGAGCGGTGCATCTGGATCAGCAGGAAAAGTTGCTGTTTTTGCAGTTAGGTTAAAAACATATCCATGCGCTAAAAAAAATCAAGTTTTTTATGTTGGTTCAAATCAGCCAAATACTTTTTGGAAAATCAGAAGAGATATTTTGAAAAATTTTAAATATCTACCAGTTTCTGGTGATTATATGCATAAAGATTGTTACGATGCTGCAAAAAAGTACAGTAAAGACACATTTATCGTACTTGAAAAATTAGGAACTAAATTCCTGCCAACATTATTTGAGATGAAAAGAAAAGTAGACTTATTATCAAAAATGTTTTATTTTCTCCCATCAAATCTCTCTGATAAAATCATGCAATTTTTAAGTATTTTTTGGCCAAATCATCTTCCTAAAAGAATAGAAGAATTTAGAGAAAAATTTGATCATCATTGGATTATTGAAATGTCAGATGAAGGTATTGATGAAGCTAGAGATTATTTTAAATATTTTTTTAGTAGTTCTGAAGGTGATTTTTTTGAATGTAGTGATAAGGAAGGTAAGAAAGCAATTTTACACAGATACACAGCTGCAAGTGCATTTGGAAGATATTCAAAAATTTTTGAGCATAAAATTGGAGGTCAAATGTCAATGGATATCGCTTTTCCTAGAAATGAGAAAAAATGGTTTGAGGAGTTACCTGCTGATTTGGATAAAAAGTTTGAGTTAAAATTTTACTATGGACACTTATTTTGTCATGTTCTTCATCAAAATTATATTATTAAAAAAGGTTATGACCAAGAGGGTATTAAGAAAAAAATGTTTGAGATTTATGATAAGAGAGGTGCTGAATACCCTTCTGAACACAATTTTGGTCATGAGTATGTTGCAAAAACAGACTTATTAAATTTCTATAAAGAACTAGATCCAACCAACACTTTTAATCCAGGAATTGGTTTGAGCAGTAAAAATAAGTTTTGGAAATAAACACTATAATGTCTTAAAATTTAAACTTATTTTTGATATTTAATGGGCAATTCTTTTGGTAAAATATTTAAACTAACAACTTTCGGAGAGTCTCACGGACCTTGTATTGGTGGTATTATTGATGGTTCTCCATCGAATATTGATATTGACATAAGTAAAGTTCAATATGATTTAGACAGAAGAAGACCTGGGCAATCTAAAATTGTTACACAGAGAAAAGAGGATGATAAAGTAGAAATTTTATCGGGATTATTTGAAGGAAAAACAACTGGGACACCAATTGGTTTCATTATTAAAAATAAGGATCAAAAATCGAAGGATTACGATCACATCAAAGATATTTTTAGACCATCACATGCAGATTATGTTTATGAAAAAAAGTATGGAAATAGAGACTATAGAGGAGGGGGAAGAAGTTCTGCCAGGGAAACCGCTTGCAGGGTGGTAGCTGGATCTATTGCAAAACAAATTTTAAAAAATATTAAAATAGTAGGTTTTGTTAAGTCGGTTGGTAGTATTTCATTAAAAAATTCATATAAGAATTATAATTTAAATGATTCTGAAAAAAATATTGTAAGGTGTCCTGATGAAAATACTGCAAAAAAAATGGAAGAGTTAATTATTAAAACTAGAAAGAATGGAGATACTGTAGGGGGTGTTGTTTCTTGCGTAGTAAGTGGAGTTCCTATTGGGCTAGGTGAGCCTGTTTTTGATAAATTACATGCAGAGCTTGGTAAAGCTATGCTTTCTATTAATGCAGTCAAAGGTTTTGAATACGGAAGTGGTTTTGATGGCACTAAGATGTTTGGAAGTGAACATAATGATCAATTCGATAGTAAAGGAAAAACAAAAACAAATTTTTCAGGTGGAATTCAAGGGGGTATTAGCAATGGTATGGATATATTTTTTAATGTTGCTTTTAAGCCTGTGGCTACAATTATGAAGTCACAAAAAACCATTAACAAGGATGGTGATTCAAAAGAAATGAAAGGCAAAGGCAGACACGATCCATGTGTGGTGCCAAGAGCAGTTCCAATTGTAGAATCAATGGCCGCACTTGTAATTCTTGACAACATGTTAATTAACAATTCAAATAATATTTAATGTCACTTCACTTAAAAATTTTAATTGGTATGCTTGCGGGTGTTGTATTTGGCTTTTTTATGAGTACAATCAACGGCGGAACAATTCTCATAACCAATTGGATTAAGCCTTTTGGAACAATTTTCATTAATTCACTAAAACTCATTGCTATACCATTAATTCTTGCATCCTTAATCAAAGGGATTTCCGATTTAAAAGATATTTCTAGACTATCATCAATGGGAGCAAAAACGATTACTACATATCTTTTTACTACAATATGTGCAGTTTCTATTGGATTGATCGTTGTTAATTTTATAAAACCAGGTGAAAGCGTTAGTGAGAAAACTAGAACCGAGCTTATTGAAGCATACGCATCTGATGCTGCAGAAAAAAGAAAAATTGCAAGTGATCAAAAATCACAAGGTCCGCTTCAGCCTCTCATCGATTTAGTTCCATCTAATATAGTAGGAGCTGCATCAAGTAATAAAAATATGCTGCAAGTAATTTTCTTTGCAATTCTATTTGGTATTTCGATGATTTTAATTCCTGAAAATAAATCTAAACCATTAAAATTATTTTTTGATTCATTAAATGATGTTGTTTTAAAAATAATTGATTTGATAATGCTTTGTGCACCGTATGGAGTGTTTGCTTTATTGGCTACACTTGTTGCTGAAGCACCTAACGCCGACCTACTAACCAGTCTATTGCTTTACTCACTTACGTTGATATTAGGTCTTGTTATTTTGTTAGTTTTTTATTTAATAATCGTGAAATTACTGACTGGAAAATCACCGCAATATTTTCTAAAGGGGATTTTACCTGCACAATTAGTCGCATTTTCAACAAGCTCAAGTGCAGCAACACTACCAGTGACAATGGATAGGGTCACTAACCACTTAAAAGTGGAGGAGGAGGTTTCAAGTTTTGTTTTACCTATTGGAGCAACTATTAATATGGACGGAACAGCAGTTTATCAAGCAGTTGCTGCAGTATTTATAGCCCAAACATTTGGACTAGATTTGTCTATTGTAGATCAACTTGGTATAATTTCAACAGCAACATTAGCTTCAATTGGGGCAGCAGCAGTTCCTAGTGCTGGAATTGTAATGCTAGTTATAGTATTAGCTCAAGCAGGCATTCCGGAGGCTGGCCTAGCTTTAATATTCGCTGTTGATAGACCACTAGATATGTGTAGGACAGTTGTAAATGTCAGTGGAGATGCAACGGTTTCAATGATTGTCTCTAAACTTCACAACAACAAAAGTTGAGTATAAGAATTACAGAATCCTGGAAAAAAATATTACAAAAAGAATTTAATTCTGAATACTTTTTGGAAATCGTCCAAAAAACCAAAAAAGAATATAGTAGTTTTAAATGTTTTCCTCTTGGAAAAAATATTTTCAGATCTTTTGATTTATGTCCATTTGAGAAAGTAAAAGTAATAATCATTGGACAAGACCCATACCACGGAGATCAACAAGCAAATGGTTTATGTTTTTCAGTTGAAAATGAAATTGATAATCCACCATCTCTAGTAAATATATTCAAAGAGTTGGGTAAAAATTATGGTGAATTAAGATTAAAGAGTGATTTATCAGATTGGGCTGAACAAGGTGTGCTCTTACTAAATTCTGTATTAACGGTAAGGAGAAGATTTCCTGGAAGTCATAAATATATTGGATGGGAAAAATTTACTGATAATGTTATTAATATAATTTCTAAGCAAAAAAAAGGTTTAGTTTTTATGTTATGGGGTAATTACGCAAAAGGTAAAGAAAAATATATTAATAAAAATGAGCACCTCATTTTAAAATCAGGACATCCCTCGCCATTGAGTGCCAACAAAGGTTTTTGGTTTGGTAATAATCATTTTAAAAAATGTAACGAATTTCTAATAAAAAACAATTCTCCCCCCGTGAAGTGGATATAATTTTGTAATTTAAAATAAAAAAAATGAAAAAATATTTCCAATTCAGTGGCACCATTAACGGCACTACATACCTATTAAGACTTCTGTTTACAATCCTTATGTCAATCCCTTTATTGATAATTTCAGCGATGGGGCTTGGTACCGCAGTATTCGGGTACCTTGGTTATGATATGGACGAAGCAGCGACATTTGGTCCTCAGGAACAGCAAGAAATGGGTGAAAAACTAGGAATGGCAATGGTTGAAAATCCTAACGAAGTAATGACTGGTCTAATTTCAAATGTAAGTCCTGGACTTATCATTGCATTTATAGTTTTTTTAATTCCAGTAATATGGTTCTATTGGGCTACATGTTACAAAAGAATTTCTGCTTTATTTCCATCAAGTGCATTCAAAATTTTTATTGGATTTATTATCGTTGAAGCACTACTAGACATTTTACCAATTGCAATTGGTGGAACATCAATAGGTGTTTTATCATTTGTTGTTGGATTCGGAATTTTTATATACCTTCTCAGTAAGAACTCATCGGTAGTAGAACATGATGGGTAATAAAAATAAGTTTAAATGCATTTGACAGAAAAAAATTGATTTTATAAAATGTTTACTTAATGATAATGATGGAATTTCTTACCCTTTATTGGATGATTGTGTCAATGAACGAGGAATATTTGAAGTAGCTGAAAAAATTGTTGATGAAGGATCATCTGTGGTTGGCTCAAGCTATACAAGAGATTATTATAAATATTTACAAGATGATGATGGATTCATATTTAATTTGAACACAGCAAAAAGAGAAGATTTGGAATCATTAATTATGAGTTTTATAAATGAATATATATAACAATCATTTTAAACAGTTACGTTACTTGATCGCACCAGAGAATAAAGTAAGATAATATTTAACCTCCAATTCTTTTAACTGAATGTCCTTGTGATTCTAGGATTGATATGATTTTTTCTCTTTTGTCTCCTTGAAAAAATATCTCATTTTTTTTAACACTTCCTCCAATACCTAACTTATTTTTTATTGGTTTAGCAAGGTTTTTTAGATCCTCCTTTTTTAAACCTGAAAAACCTTTCAAAATTATTACTGGTGTACCAGCTCTACCCTTTACAGAATAGTGTGCTTCAAGATTTTGTTTGGACAAGTTATTCTGAATCTTAAATTGTTTTTTTACTTTAGATTTATCGGGTATTAAAGAACCCAAGTCTTCAAATGAATTTAGTTTTTTCATTTAAAGAACACCAATATCTTTTAGTCTTTGAATTAAAAATTCATGAGCAGTAATATCCTCATATTTTTTAGGATTTTTTTCATCAATACATGAGTCTAATACATTTAAACTCATTGTTCCAATTGGATGAAGGAAAAAAGGGATAGAGTACCTAGATTTTTTCCACAACTCTTTTGGGGGATTTATAACCTTATGTACAGTAGATTTTAATTTATTATTTGTATAACGTGACAGCATATCACCAACATTAATTACAATTTCATCTTCTTTTGCAATTGCATCAATCCACTCACCATCATTTGTTAAAACCTGTAAACCTCTACCATGAGCACCCATTAGTAGTGTGATTAAATTTATATCACCGTGAGCTGCAGCTCTTTCAGCACCCTTAGGTTTTGTTTTTATGGGAGGGTAGTGAATTGGCCTCAAAATACTATTCCCCTTTTTAACATATTTATCAAAATGATCTTCTTCCAAATCTAAATAGAGTGAAATAGCTCTAAGAACATATATTGCTGTTTTCTCAAGGGAGCGAAAGACTTTTTTTCCAATATCATTAAACTTTGGTAACTCCTCAACCAATTGATTCTTTGGGTAGTTAAATTTAGAATATTCATCATCATCTAAATATTGTCCAAAATGCCAAAACTCCTTTAAATCTCCTTGTTTTTTTCCCTTTGCATGTTCTTTTCCAAATGAAGTATAACCCCTTTGACCATCAAACCCTTCAAGCTCATATTTTGATTTTATATCGTCTGGTAGATCAAAAAACTCTTTGATTGATCTATAAACCTCTTTTATATCTTCATTATTTAAAAAATGACCTTTTAAAGCTACAAAACCAATTTCGTTATAAGCTTTACCAATTTTTTTTACAAAACTTTTTTTTCTATTAACATCATTAGATATAAAATCATTTAAATCTACTGAGGGTATATTTCTCATTTATTAAAAATCTAATTTAGTGTGTTTCATATTAAAAGCTTCTGCAACTGCTTCATAGACAACATGACCATTAACGATATTTAATCCCTTTTTCAAAGGTTTATTTTGAATGCATGCTTGTTTCCAACCCTTATTTGCAATTTCTTTAGCATAATTAATTGTCGCATTGGTCAAGGCCTCAGTTGAGGTCATTGGAACTGCTCCTGGCATATTTGCAACGGAATAGTGAAGGACATCTTCGATTATATAAGTTGGATCACTGTGTGTTGTTGGTTTTGTTGTTTCAAAACATCCACCTTGATCAACTGCAACATCTACCAAAACGGTTCCCTTCTTAAGATCTTTTAGCATTGCTCTTGTAATTAAGTTGGGTGCTTTTGCACCAGGAAGCAAAACAGCTCCAATCACTAAGTGAGCATCTTTAATACATTCTTTAATATTATAGGGGTTAGAAAATTTTGTTTTAACATTTTTAGGCATTGTATCGTCCAATTTCCTCATTCTATCCAAACTAATATCTAAAATTGTTACATCTGCACCTAATCCAGAAAGCATTTTTGCAGACTGAGCTCCAACAACACCACCACCAATAACAACCGCTTTTGCTGGGCTAACACCAGGAACACCACCTAGTAATATACCACATCCTTTCTGATGCTTCTCTAGAAATTTTGCTCCTTGTTGAGCAGCCATTCTTCCAGCAACCTCAGACATTGGTGTGAGTAGGGGGAGGGAACCATCAGAATTCTCAACAGTTTCATAAGCAATACAAATTGATTTATTATCTATCATTGCTTGAGTTAATTCATTAGATGATGCAAAATGAAAAAAAGTATAAATAATTTGACCTTCTTTGATTAAGTTATATTCTTTTTTTAAAGGCTCTTTGACCTTAATTATCATTTCTGAAATTTCATATACTTCTTCTATTGATTTCAGAATTTTTGCACCAACTGCCAAATAATCATTATCTGAGAATCTACTACCTGTACCGGCTCCAGATTGGACAAAGACATCGTGTTTACTCTCAACTAGGGTTTGGACACCTGACGGGGTCATTCCTACTCGATATTCATTTTCTTTAATTTCTTTTGGAATTCCAATCTTCATTTGTCAAAATTATAAATATTAATTAAATAGTGATCTGTCAATGGATGGAAACATTTTTAATGCATTTTCATAATATATTTTTTTTAAGACATCATCTGGCAAACCCATTCCGTATAATCTCCAAAGACCATGTCTTTTTCTGTAATACTGAATATATTCGTCACTAGTTTCTAAAACTCTAAAATATATATAATACTCGTCCTTCTTATAAATATCTTTTCCGAAAAGAATTCTATCTTGATATTCAATAAAGAATTTTTTTGCTGCTCTGGGTTGTCTTCCCAATTCATT
>CACCYT010000013.1 GCA_902550325.1 uncultured Bacteroidota bacterium
TCAGTCAAAAATGAACAGAGTGAATGGGAAACTATATTTAATGGAAAAAATTTAGATGGATGGACAGTAAAGGTTAAGGGTTTTCCTAGTGGAGATAATTTCGGAAATACTTTTATGGTTATTGATGAAGCGATTCAAGTTTCATATGAAAATTATGACAACTTTGATTTTAAATTCGGTCATATTTATTACACCGATAAAAAATATAAAAATTATCACTTAAAATTAGAATATAAATTTTTTGGAGATCAAGCCATAGGAGGGGAAGGTTGGGCAACCAAAAATAGTGGTATAATGTTTCACAGTCAACATCCTGAAACCATGTTGATTGACCAATCATTCCCTGTTAGCCTTGAAGCCCAGTTTTTAGGTGGTCTTGGTGATGGAAAACGACCAACTGGAAACTTATGTACGCCTGGTACAGATGTAGATATAGATTTTAAAAAATTAAAAAGTCATTGTACTCAATCTTCATCTAAAACATACCACTCTGATGATTGGGTAAAAGCAGAAATCATTGTTTACAATGATTCAATTGCTCATCATATTATAAATGGAGAAGCCGTTTTAACATATACAAATATGAGATATGGTGATGATGGAAGATTGCCTGAAAATATGCTTAATATGAAAGATAAAAAGTTATCGGAGGGATACATATCTTTACAATCTGAAAGTCACCCCATAAAATTTAAAAATATTCAAATCAAATCATTGGATTAACATGAGATTTTTATCCAGTTTATTATTAATAATTTTATTTATAAATCCTTCTTTTTCTCAAGTTGATTACCGAACATGGATCAAAGGAAAAGTTTTATATAAAAACGTCAGTGTCCCATCTGCCAATGTGATTAATAATACCTCACAATCAGCCACGACAACCAACAATGACGGAGAGTTTGAAATTGAAGTTAAACTTAATGATAAACTTTTATTCTCGTCTGTTCAATATCAGATAAGAGAAATAAATATTACTAAGGATATATTACAAAAAAACAGAATAGTAATTGATGTTAATGACAAAATTACTGAACTGGAAGAGGTTGTAGTTACGCCAGAAAATACCGAGAAATTTTTGGATTTAAAAGAGGAAGAGTTCAAAAGATATGATTACACTTTTGACAAATCTACAAGAGTTTCAAATGTGATTAATGAACAAGGTAAGTTGCAAGATGGAATAAACTTCATCAATTTATTTAAACTTATCCGTGAAAACTTGAAGCAGAATAAAGAAGAAGAAAATGTAGTGAGTTCTTACAGGCCTAGTAATTTGATTAGGGAATTTTATGATGATATATTTTTTACATCTAATCTTAACATTCCAAAGGAAAAAATCGAAGAATTTTTAATCTTTTGTGACGATAATTTTCCATCCAGAATTTTGTTGAAAAAAGATAATGAATTTGAATTAATAGATTTTTTAGTTAAACAAAGTGAAAAATATCAAAAAATACTTAATTAGTTTTTTACCAGTAATTATTTTCAGTTTAATTCCACTAAATCACAGTGCACAAACAGCCGAATTTAAAACACTTTACGGTGAAGTCGTAAACGACAGTATTGATATTAGTGGAATTCATGTGATCAATGCCAACTCTGGTGGTAAAACAATTACAGATCAAAAAGGCAGCTTTAAAATTGGTGTCAGAAAAATGGATTCTGTTTATTTTTCGTCAGTTCAAATTAAAAAACAACTTATTGTGATGACAGATCAAATATATAGCTCTGATAGTATAAAGGTTTACTTGGAGCCATTAGTTAATGTTCTTGATAATGTGACAGTTCGACCACACAATCTTTCTGGCAATATCAAGTCCGATTTGGCACTAGTAGATAAAAAAGATATTTTGAATTTTGATGATGTGGGAGTTCCTGGGTTTAAAGGAAATAGAAAAGAAAAAATTGTTTTTAGAAATAATTCAAGTGTACTTTTGAGTACTTTACTTATGCCTCTTGGAATGCCACTTAACATTGAAGCTGTATATAAGCAATTGAGTGGATATTATGATACTTTAAGAAAGTCAAGAGCTCTTGACGTAAGAAACAAAGTTGCGGTCGATATTATTCAATTCTATGGTTTAAATTTTTTTAAAAATGAATTCAATCGAAATGAAAATAATCTTTATGAATTTGTTATTGGAGCACTAGAAAATTCGGAAATGGAACAAAATTTTATTTATGGCAATCATGGTCTTGTTCTGCAAGATTTATCAAACTTTTATAAATCTATTAATGAATAACTTTAAATCCATTTTTCTTTCGTTATTACTAACATTTGCATTAGGTGCTCATAAATATTATGTAAGTACAACCCTTATAGATAAGGATCAAAATAATTATTACAAAGTTACAGTTAAAGCCTTTTATGATGATATTGAACTTGAATTAGGTTTGGATGAAAGAGTGGTGGACTATGTTGATGAATACTCAAACTTAAGAGACCTTTTCAAAACCTATTTTATGAATAATTTTATTTTGATTGCTGATAAGAAGAAAATTAAATACAATTTTATTGGTTTTGAAAAAAGGAATGATTTGCTTCAGTTTTATGTTGAGTTTTCATTAGATGATAAAACAAAAAATCTAAGTATTTCAAATAAAATATTATTTAGCTCATTTAGTAACCAAAAAAACTTGATTTTGTTTAGATCTGAATTTACTCGCAAAAGTTTTATTCAGTCAAGAAATAAACACACAAATCAAATTAGTTTTTAGGTATAGATTTATTATTTTTATCTATCAAAATTTTAATATGAATCTAAAAAATATAACCTACTTTATTATTTTTTTAACTTTTGCTCCACAATTAATTTCTCAAGAAGCTGAAGAGAAACAAGAGGGACATATAAATAATAATAAATTTAGACAATTATATCAGGAATTTTCTTCTCCTAACATATACAGAGCTGCTTCTGGTGCCCCTGGCCCATCGTATTACCAGCAACAGGCAGATTATAAGATTAATATTGAGTTAGACGATAAAAATAAGATGATCTATGGTGATGAAACTATTACATACACAAATAATTCACCACAAAAACTTGATTATTTGTGGGTTCAATTGGATCAAAATGTAAGAAAAAAAGATTCTCCAAGTTTAGACAGAGACTCAGAAAGTGTTATTCCGTATTACCTACCTGATTCATTTGATAAAGAGTTTTTAAAAGATCCTTTTGATGGAGGATTTAATGTTGAATATGTAAATGATATTAATAATAAACCTTTGGATTATTTTATTAATCAAACGATGATGAGGGTTAATTTGCCTAAACCATTATCAACAGGTGAGCAGTTTTCGTTTAAAATTAAATGGTGGTATAACATTAATGATCATGTTAAACAGGATGGAAGGTCCGGTTATGAAACCTTTCCTAATGATACAAATAGAGCCTATATAATTGCTCAATTCTTCCCTAGAATGTGTGTTTACAATGAGGTTGAGGGCTGGCAAAATCAACAATTCTGGGGTGATGGAGAGTTTGCTCTTCCTTTTGGAAATTATGAAGTTAATATAACTGTTCCTGCGGATCATATTTTAGAGGCAACTGGAGAACTTCAAAACAGAAAAGAGGTTTACTCTAAAGAAATGATGAAAAGATTTAACAAGGCAAAAAAATCATATGATAAGCCTGTAATAATTGTAAATCAGCAAGAAGCAATGGATGCTGAAAAATCATTTTCAAACGAAAAAAAAACATGGAAGTTTGTTGCTAATAATGTTCGTGATTTTGCTTTCGCTTCGTCTAGAAAATATATACTAGATATGATGGCAGTGAAAATTGGAGATGACGATGTTATGGCAGTCTCAATTTATCCAAGAGAGGGAAACCCATTGTGGGAGGATTATTCAACAATAACGGTTGTTGAAGCTCTTAAATCATTTTCAAAATATACTTTCGATTACCCTTATCATAAAGCAATTTCTGTCCACGCACATCAAATTGGTATGGAATATCCAATGATATGTTTCAATTTTGGAAGACCCAACATTGATGGTTCATATTCGGACGACGAAAAATTTGGAATGATTGGAGTAATCATACATGAAATAGGTCACAACTTTTTTCCTATGATCGTAAACAGTGATGAAAGACAGTGGGCATGGATGGATGAAGGTCTCACAACTTTTGTTCAATATCTCGCAGAGCAAGAATTTGGTGAAAAATATCCGGAAATTATAGCTCCACTTGATAATTTTCCCTCAGACCGAGGACCCGCCCAACTTATTACTGATTACATGAGTGTGGATCAAAACTTTCTTGCTCCTATCATGTCTAATCCTGAAAACGTATACTATTTAGGTCCTAATGCGTATGGAAAGCCAGCTGCTGCTCTTAATATTCTAAGGGAAACAATCATGGGTAAAGAACTTTTTGATTATGCATTTAAAACATATTCTCAAAGATGGATGTTTAAACATCCAACCCCTGAAGATTTTTTTAGAACAATGGAAGACGCCTCTGCAGTTGACTTAGATTGGTTTTGGAGGGGGTGGTTCTATTCAACAGACTATGTTGACATTGGGTTGAAAGAGGTTAATCAATATTTTGTTTCACCAGATCCAGGTGAAGAAATGCTTAAAATTATGGAAGATCAAGGAATTCCAAGAAACAGGCTTCGTCCATTAATATTTTTTGAAAAATATGAAAATGATAAAAGTGATCTTAAAGATAAATCTGCTCTTGAGAATTCAAAGCTTCTTGTTAATTATTTAAATGAAAATTATGGTCAAGATGAAATAGACGCCATGGATGTGCCAAAATATTTTTACGAAGTTGTTTTTGATAAACCCGGTGGTTTAGTAATGCCTATAATAATCGATATTAAATATGAAGACGGTGAGACTGTTAGAAAAAGATATCCCGCCCAGGTTTGGAGAAAAAATGATAAAGAAGTTAAAAAAATTATTACATCGGATAAAAAAATTACAGAAATAGTCTTAGATCCAGATAAAGAGACGGCTGACATTGACGAAAGAAATAATAGTTGGCCAAAAAAAGAAGACCAAACGGATTTCGATAAATTTAAATCTAATGTTAAAGGTTAAAAATGTTACATTTTATTAGCGGAGGGGAAATAATATTTGTTTTTTTTATAATTCTGATGATTTTTGGTGCGGATAAAATTCCTGAAATTGCCAGAGGAATGGGAAAGGGAATTAGACAGGTCCGTGATGCAACTCAAGAAATTAAATCAGAGATAAAAAAGAGCTCAAAAAACAAGGGGATCGAGACTGATAAAATCACTGATGATATTAGTAAAGTAAAGGAAGATTTAAATGATATCACAGATTCAATAAAAAGAGATCTTTAATTTTTATAAATCAAATTTAACCCATCCCTGACAGGGATAATTATATTGTGAACCCTATCGTCTTCTTTGATTAGCTTGTTAAATTCAATTAATGATCTTGTTGCCTCATCATTAGAATTGCTTTTTAAAACCTTACCACTCCAAAGTACATTATCAGCGATAATCAATCCACCTTTTCTTAATTTATCAATGACTAACCTGTAGTAGTTTACATAGTTTTCTTTGTCAGCATCCAAAAAAATTAAATCAAACATCTCATTAATTGATGGTATGATCTCAAGGGCTTCACCACAATATTGCTTTATTGGGACTTTTGTGTTTTTGAAGTAGTCACTTTGAATTTTTAAGAGTTCCTCATTTTTATCAATAGTGTGGATTTCACCGCTATCTTTTACACCTTCGCTAAAACACAATGTAGAATAGCCCGTATAGGTCCCAATTTCTAAAACTTTTTCAGGTTTATGAATCTTGGTTATTAATGAAAGAAACCTTCCTTGAATGTGACCGCTAAGCATTCTTGGATTGAGAATTTTTAAATGTGTTTCTTTATTTAGTTTTTTTAGATGTTGAGGCTCCTCAGAGCTATGTTTAATTAAGTATTCGTATAACTGCTCGCTAATAAATTCATTCATTTTTTTGGTCTAGCATATTCAAAACGTTCCAACAGCGAGGTTTTTGCATATCCGTCAAGCCCATTTATTGTAACAGTTCCTGCTTTATCTAGTTGAATCCAACCATCCTCATGAATAGATTTTTCATCAACATAAAGTGTTTGAATTGCTGCAACAACTAAAACTGTTCTGTTCTCTTTAATATCATACTCGTTGAGATACTTACATGCAAATTTTACTTTTGAGCTTTTGACAAATGGGGCTTCAAAATCATCTAAGAATTCAGGTTCAAGTTTTGTAACATCAAATTCTGAAACTTCTTTTGGATATTTTGCTGAGGTATGATGTGCATCTGCAATATCCTTCTCAAAAACATGATTTACAGTAAAATATTTATTTTTAAAAATATTATTGTAGGTATTCCTAGGTACTGTTCTTGGTCTTAACACAAAACCAATCATTGCAGGATCACTTCCTAAATGTGTAATAGAACTAAAGATTGCAAGATTTGTTTTTCCTTCTTCATCAATAGATCCAATTAAATTTGCAGATTTATATCCAGTACAACTATTAATTAGATTTAATCTATATATTTTTTCTAAACCCTTTATTTTTTCTAAATCGAACTTAATCATTCTTAATTTTTATTAATTTAAAATTATGAAATTTTGTAGACTGTATGGATAGTAAATTTAAGATTGCAACATTTACTATTTCTTTGGGAGTCATTTGTTTTATCCTGTTTGAATTTGCAGGTTCTTCTGTGGATAAAAATGGGGTTTTGAGTGAGCCATTTTTTTTGATTCCAATTGGGTGGGGGTTGATCTTAGTTTCAATAATTTTATATATCTTTTTTGCTATCACAAAAAAATGATTTTATCATTTAATTAATTTTATACTTTTCAAAGTCGATCGCTTTTTGTTCCATTATCTTTCTAAAAAATCCATGATCACCTTTGGCTTTAACCTTGATTTTTATAAACTTTTGATCAATATTTAGAGTGTACTCTTCGCTATCTACTTTAAACATTACCAATTTATAGTATGGAATTACAAGAGCATAAGTTTCCAATAATACTCTAAAGTATATAATTATTCCATTTGGTCTCATTTCAATATTACAATAGTTTAGATTATGATCTAAAACTAGAAGGTTTTCAATATCCTTGTCGGCTTTTGTAATCAAAAGTTTCCCTGAGCCAACTCCTCCTTCTTTAATTCTTTTAAAAAGCCCAAAAGGTTTACCAACAAGATTATTAATTTCTAATTCTTGTTTTTCATTTTTATATGAAACATTTCTCACCATTTAAAAAGATTATTCTAATTTCGATTAACATCTACAATAAGTGAACCAAATAACAAAAAATATTTTAATGATTAGACCATCTTCATTTGGATACAATGAGGATACATCAAAAGATAATTTTTTTCAATCAAAAGTTGATAATATGAACGATAATGAAATTCATTTGGCTGCTATTTACGAATTTGAGAATATGTGCTCAATTTTAAGAGAAAATGGAATCAATATTATTGTATGTGAAAATGAAAAAAACAAAAACTTATCTGATGACGTGTTCCCAAATAATTGGATCAGTTTTCACAAAGATAAATATGTGATTCACTCAATGTATGCCAAGTCAAGAAGAAAAGAAAAAAATATATCTTTTATTGAAACTTTGAATAATAATGGATTTAATTATAGTCTTCTGAATGATTATACAAAATATGAGGAATGTGATGTTTTTTTGGAGGGAACCGGTAGCGTAGTTTTAGATAGAAAAAATAAAGTTGCTTATTGTGCAATTTCAAAAAGATCCGATTTTAACTTGTTTGAGAAGTTCTGCAAAGATATTGGATACAGTCCAATAACATTTACATCATATGATTCAAATGGAGGAATTGTTTACCACACCAATGTAATGATGAGTATTGGTGATGATTTTATATTGGTTTGTCTTGACTCCATAACTGATAAAGTGGAAAGAAAAAGAGTAAAGGGATCCATTGAGATTACAGGGAGAAATATTATTGAAATTAATTTAAAACAAATGGAGTGTTTTGCGGGAAATTTACTTCAGCTTGGTGAAAAAGGAAATAAAATAATTGTTATTAGTCAGTTGGCTTTTAGTTCATTAACTACCAATCAAAAACAAATTTTGTCAAGTGAATCTAAAATTTTAAATATTCCAATTCCTATTATTCAAAAATGTGGTGGAGGAAGTGTTAGATGTATGATTGCAGAATTAATTTAATTTTTTAATTTCGCATCCTTTGGGTGATTAGCTCAGTTGGTTCAGAGCACTACCTTGACAGGGTAGGGGTCACTGGTTCGAATCCAGTATCACCCACAAAAAAATACACACTGATTATCAACGCTTTACAAAACTAAAAAGTGTTCCCAAATTTTGACTCGAACTAGTGAAAATTTAATTTTTGTAATTAGAAACCTAACATTTTCTCATAGTATTGTATCCCTTTGGTTTGTAAAGTATTTTAAATTATTAGATATTTTTTTATTTGATTTTTCTCTTATAAAATCAATTAAAATTCTATCAATGATTTTCTTATTTTCGTCAGGATAAGTCATCCTAATTAGATTAACTTTTTTAATCCATTTTCTAATCTTACTAATTGAGTTTTTATTAAGTGTTTTTAGAACTTTAACTCCCATTTTGTCTAAGGCAACTGCGTTCATATGTTGTTCAAATTGATATTTCATTGGAATAACCAGTAATTTTTTTCCAAGAAATAGTGCTTCAGATGGAGTTTCAAAACCAGAATTACATATTACTCCTGAACACGATAATAAACTTTCTTCAAACTCCTCATATCCTGTAGGAAAAAATGAAATATTTCCTCTCCTATACTTCTGCTTTGTATGTTGGGAAAAAACATGCCAATTTTGCTTGTATATTTTTGAAAATATAGCATAAAGATACTCATCTGAATATGATGGTAAATATGTAGTTATATGAGAACCATTTTTAATTTCTTTATTTCTTAGGTTGGATTTAATTATTGGGAAAAAAAAATTTCTATCATATTTTTTAAAATGAAATCCATAGCCTTTCTTAATAGGTGAATAATATTTTAAAATAAATGACTGAATCAGATTCACTTTTGATCCTTTTGGTACTTTATGTGATAATAAAGAGAATTGATGACTCAATGCAATACAATTTTTTTTTCTTTTAAATAAACATGCCCAAGCAGATATAGGTTCAAAATCATTAATTATTAAATCGTATTTGTTAACTGGACAATTATAAATCTCTCTAATAAATGTTATTGGATTGAATAATTTAAATGTCTTGAAAAAATCAATTCCTCCTTTTTTTCCAAATACAAAACTCAAGCCTTTATATTGATATTTTATATCATGTTTCAATTTTAATGATGATTGAGTTCCACTAATCAACACATCAACCTCAGCTCGATTTTTAAAAATTTTAATTAATTCATTTGCTCTAATTATATGTCCGTTTCCTGTTGACTGAACTGCGTATAAAATTTTCATGATTTAAAATTTTTAAGCATAGATTCAAAAAGTTCGTTTGTTGATTTATCAATTGTTGATTTTCTTTCTTTTTTCAGATTTTTGAAATTATTAGGATCATATTCGAATAAACTCCAACTATCATTGTTGTATTCCAGTGAAGTTAAATTTTCTATCCAATCTCCAGAGTTCAAATATGTTATTTTTTTTCCCTTAATAATTTGATCCCTAATAACTGGTTGATGTATGTGTCCACAGACAACAAAATCATAATTATTTTCACGAGCTATCCCGAGAGCAATATCTTCAAATTGATTGACATATTTCACTGCTTCCTTGACCTTGTATTTTATGTATTTAGAAAATGATATTTTTCCTTTACCCCTCCATTCCCTAAAACGATTAACAGTAAAATTTAATCTAATCAAAAAATCATATCCTATTCCTCCTAATTTTGCGACCCATTTAGAATACTTCATTGTTATATCAAATACATCACCATGAAAAAACCAAGCTTTTTTACCATTTAATTTTAAAACTGCTTTATTACTAATTTTAAAATTTTTCATTCCATAACCATTAAATTTCCTAAGAACTTCATCATGATTTCCTGGTAAATAATAAATCTTGGTTCCTTTAGATAAAAAATCTAAGAGTATTCTTATTACTTTCAAATGAGATTTTGGAAAGTACTTTTTTTTGAACTGCCATATATCAATTATATCACCATTTAGAATGATTTTTTTAGGTTTGATAGTTCTCAAATAATTAATTAATTCATCAGCTCTGCACCCTCGTGTACCTAGGTGAATATCTGAAAGAACAACTAAATCTATTAGTCTTTTTTTGAACACATTACATAATATGACTGTAATGTGAATCAAATGTTTTTAAAATAATAAGATAATGTTAAAATTTAAAAATTAATGTGGACAGAATCTGTCTACATTAATTTTCATTAGTTTTGTTTAAGTGAAAGTGATACTACGGGGAACATAAAGTGTTCCCTTGGGGAACACCCTAAAAAATTAAGCTTTTGAAAATGAATAGCTTAAGATGTGAGTTCGAGTCCAGTATCACCCACAAAAAAATATACACTGATAATCAACGCTTTACAAAAGTAAAAAGTGTTCCCTAATCTTCGACTCGAACTAGTGATAAATTGTTTATTTTATCTTCAATTCTTTTGAGTAGTTTGTTTCCATCATCAATACTTACATAATTAATAAAATCAAGATCAAGTTGACTGTAATCAATATATTCAAATAGTTTTGATAAACTCATTGTTGCATTAAGTATATTTCCTTTTTTTAAATATGAATTTGTCAAGACATAAAGAAAACCCCAATCTACTGGTGCATCCTTACAAATTTCGATTAATTTCTCATAATTTCCACTTATGAAAAGTAAATGAATATAGTTAGTGATTACTCGAATATCATAGTAAGTTATGTTTGTATTAAATATTTCTTTATCATAATTAAAATTATCTTTTATTTTTCCTGTTTTTTTAAAATGAACTATCGAATTAAAAACTCCATTAATTTCCTTATTGATATCATCATTAATTTCCTTTTTACTTAATAATTTTTCTGCAAGCTCAATCTTATCAAGAAAAATTGCAAGCTCTATGGCTTCAATACGTTGGGGACTAAATTTGGCATCAGAAAAAAAACCATCTAATACATCATAATTTACATCAAAGCTTTCACCCCTCAAAAAATCATTTTGTGTCAATTCTATTGACTTTAAATGACTCTTCAGTGCATCATCATAATTTCCAGTATCCTTTAAAATTCTTCCTTTTATGTATGGAATTCGTTTTAATCTGTCACAATTATCCTGTACGTTACCAATGCCATCACATAGTTCCCTTAAAACTTCTTCAGTCTTATCTGCATATTTTATAGCTTCCTCATCTCTATCGGTTTCGTAGGATGCTATAGTTAAATCATAAAGTAGTCTTTCATTTGTCAACGCTTCATCATCAAGTAATTTTTCACATTCTTTAAGTGAGGCATATCTCATTTCCTGGTCATCGATTCTATTGAAAAGTTTGGCTTTTAAATAAAAAATCCATCTAGAATCAAAATAAGCAAAACTATCCTCGCCTGAGTAATCGTAAGCAAAGGTAAAATCTGAAATAGCCTTATTTATAAGTGTTTTAAAATCTTCATTTTCTTCATCTCCATAGTAATCATAGCTAAGATTATTCTGAGCTATTGCTCTATTATTAAAGATGTAAGGATCTTTTTTGATTTCTAATGCATCGGTCATAATTTGTATAGCTTCATTCAAAATTTCTGTATCGTCATCGATAGAAAAAGATTTATTTAATAAATAATCAGAGTAATAAGCAAGAAATTCAAACTCATTGCTATAATTTTCCTTGGTCATTTTATTAAAATATTTATCATTAACTTGGTAGAAATATTTTCTTGAGTTATTTTCAGATATTAAATTATATCCTAGATTCGTGGAAATAATATATGAGGTCTCACAAAATTTTAAAAAACTCTCTTTGGAAAAATCTAACTCTATCCCTTTTTCCAAATAATTTATACTTTCCTGTAAATTTTCCATTAATACATAATGATAACTTAAATTAAAATAATCATCACTCTTTCTATTCCTTTCAGCGATAGTTTTTGATTTTTCTAGATTTTGATAAATTATAGAATCAGAATTTGGGTAGTCTTTCATTTCTCTGTAACAGTAGGATAGTTTACTTAATATGAGAGTCATTTTATATTCTTGACTAATTAGTTTTTCTAAATTTAAAATAGCATTTTCATAATCCTCGATGCCAATATAACTATTAGCTATTTCAAGCGTAAGCTGTTCAAATTCAACCGACTCAATATTAATTTTTTTAATTATTGATAGTGCTTCTGATGTTCTTTCAAGTGTGTTTAGAATTTTCAATTTTAAGGCTATATATTTTTCATTTTTTGGAAATTTGATTGTTAGATTATTAACTTTTTCAAGTGCTAATTCGAATTTTTTTTCTTTAATTAAATCATTAACGACTAAAACTTCATTTCTAAAAAAGTTTGATTTTAAATAAAAGGTTTGACCTGTAAGTTGAGTAGCTTCTACTGGTCTTTGTTCACCATTTGTTTCAGCTAATACTTCTGCTCTAACATTTCTAAATACTTGATCAATTGATGTGTCTTCAAGAAGCATATTTTTAGCAAGACTAATGGTGTAAATACTATTTTCTCCTTCACCATCTGGAGCTGTTTGACCTGAATCTGTAGAAAAAGCAATCAGAGAACCAGTGGGAGGAGGTATTTTTGCCAGTCCACCACCCTTTAATGAACGTGTGGTATTCCAATTTGATTCAAATGGGTTGTCTCTACAAGCATCAAGTATTAGAATATTTACCTCGTTAGTTTGAGCTCTTAGGTATCTCATAACATTTTGAACACTTACACCAAAATCGAGTACATCCTCCTCTGATGAAAATTCTTCTTTTGTTGGAAGAAGAAAATTTTCATCATCAACTTGAATACCATGACCTGCATAGTAAACAAAAGCCACATCATACTCCGATCGTTTACTACCAAATTCTCTGATTGATCGAATGAAGTCTGTTCTGTTTTCAAGATTCTCTTTTAGAATCACATCAAAGTCAAGGGAGTCAAGTGTAGATGCAATTAATCTTGCATCATTAACAGGATTTTTCAATTCTTCTTTATCATAATTAGCATTACCAATTACAAGGGCTAATCTTTTTTCCTCTTGAGAAAAAAGAGAAATTGATATAAAGAAAAGTAGAGCTGTGAAAATATTCCTCATACCTAAATTTAATAAAATTAATATGGACAGAATCTGACCACATTAATTTTCATTAGTTTTGTTTAAGGAAAAGTGATACTACTGGGAACATAAAGTGATCCCTTTGGGAACACCCTAAAATTTTAAGTTATTGATAATCAATTACTTAAGATGTGAGTTCGAGTCCAGTATGCCCCACAAAAATTATGAAAAAAATAATTTTAATTTTAGTTTTATTGCCCGTTGTTTCCCTATCTCAAATTTTTGAAAAACAACATCAACAGTTAATACTCAGGGGTGCAACACTAATTAATAGTACAGGAGCACCACCACTTGGACCTGTTGATATTGTTATTGAAAAAAATATTATTACAAAAATCGAAAATGTTGGTTATCCAGGGATTCCAATCAATGAAAATAGAAGACCAAAGTTATTAAAAGGTGGTGTTGAAATAAATTGTGAGGGTAGCTATATTTTACCGGGATTTATAGATACTCATGGTCATATTGGAGGAAGATCTCAGGGTGCTAATCCTGAATATGTTTTTAACTTGTGGATGGCTCATGGAATAACCACGATTAGAGAGCCCGGTGGATCACTTTCCCAAAATCTCAAATTAGAATTAAAAAACAAGAGTTTAAAAAATGAGATAATTGCTCCTAGAATAATTTCCTTTTCAACGTTTAACTCAAGAGTAAAATCAGTTGATGAGGCTAAAGAGTGGGTTCGAAATAATGCAAAAGAGGGTTCAGATGGGATAAAATTTTTTGGTGCACCACCTGAGATAATGGATGCAGCCATAAAGGAAAATAAAAAAATCGGATTAAGGTCCACAGCTCACCATGCACAGCTGAATGTTGTAAAATGGAACGTATTAAATTCTGCTAGGGCGGGACTAACTTCAATGGAACATTGGTATGGATTGCCTGAGGCGTTGTTCAATAATCGAATTATTCAAAATTATCCACCCAATTATAATTATCAAAATGAGCAGGATAGATTTGAGGAAGCTGGAAAATTATGGGCCCAAGCAGCGGAACCTTTCTCTAATCATTGGAATAATGTAATGGATGAATTAATTTCTCTGGACTTTACAATTTCTCCAACGTTAAATATTTATGAGGCAAGTAGAGACTTACATAGGGCGAGACGGGCTGAATGGCACGACGACTATACTCTGCCTAGTTTGTGGGGATTCTATGCTCCGAGTAGAATTTCACATGGTTCTTACTGGCATTATTGGGGAACGGAGCAGGAAGTTGCATGGAAAGAAAATTACCGACTCTGGATGATTTTTTTAAATGAATTCAAAAATCGTGGTGGACGTGTAACAGCAGGATCCGATTCAGGATTTATTTACCAGCTTTATGGCTTTGCTTATGTGAGAGAACTTGAACTATTGAGAGAAGCAGGTTTCCATCCGTTAGAGGTCGTACAATCTGCCACCCTTAACGGAGCAGAAACTTTGGGAATAGAGGATTTAACTGGCTCGGTAGAGATTGGAAAATTTGCCGATCTCATAGTGATTGACGAAAACCCACTAGAAAATTTAAAAGTTTTGTATGGAACAGGTGCTATCAAACTTGATGATGAAAATAATGTTACAAGAGTAGGTGGAGTAAAGTATACCATCAAAGATGGAATTGTGTATGATGCCAAAAAACTTTTGAAAGAGGTCAAAAATATGGTCGATTTGGCTAAAAAGGAAGCTGGTTATAAAATCAAGCAACCTGGGTTAGAATAGTCATTGTATGAATCTTATTTACTAAAAAAAGTAATATTATAATTATTTTTTTATTAAATTAAATTATAAAAATGTGCATTACTTAAATAATATAATTATGAAAAAATATTACTTTTTGATTTTATTTCTATCCATTAATATTTCCTTTTCTCAAGGTTATTTAAAACCAACTGCTGAGAGCCTTGCTGATTTTGAATCATACTCTAAAGAAGGATTTGGATTTGCAGATGATATACCAATACGTAAAAGTTTGGAAAAATATGTTCCACCGGTCGGTAGTCAGAGAAATACAGGTTCATGCACTGCTTGGGCAACAACCTATTACAACTTGTCTACTATTTATAATAGGACTTTTGGTATTACATCCTACAGGGATAAAGCTGCCCACTCCTTTGATCCATGGTTTACTTACTCTTTTGTAAATAGATTCGCTAACGAATCTAATGATTGCGATGATGGATTATATGTTTCTGATGCATTTAAATTTTTAACAAATATTGGTGGGAAAAAATTATTTTTACCACCATATGACATGTCATGTAATTATAATATTTCAGAAAGTAATTTTAATGTTGTTGAGCGATTTCTTAACCCATATAAAATCTCTAAAATTGAAAAAGAAGTTGCCCATAATTGGGATCCTTATAACTATCCTCTCAGTCAAGATATAGTGAACAAAGTAAAAACTGAAATTGGAAAATATGCATATCCCGTTGTTGCAGGATTTACTGATTATGGCTCAAGTTTGAGTAATGTTGGCTCAAATGGAATATGGTACCCAACTTACAGCAAAGGAAGAGGGGGACACGCAATGACAATTGTTGGCTACGACGACACATTCAATGGAGGTTCTTTTAGAATCGTTAATAGCTGGGGAAGAGACTGGGGAGATGATGGTTATGCCTGGATTAGATATTCCGATTTTAGAAGATTTTGTGATTCTGTGTTTTTTACTTGGTTAACTGATAAGATTGATACTGAAATGAATCAAATTCGAAATATAGATGGTTACACAAGACAATATGCAAATAACAAAACTCGAATTTATGAAGGTGAAAGAAATTCTGATGGTTTTTCTGGTTATGGAATTGTATCATTTATCGAAAGCGACTCTCATTTTGCAGGTTGGTTCGAGGATGGTTCAATGAATGGCACATTTAGAGTTATTAAAAGTGATGGGTATTACCAAATTGAGTATAAAAATGGAACACCTGTTGAGACGGAAAAGCTTGGATTTGCTGCAAGCCAGGAAAGTCTTAAAAAACTAGAAGAAACTAATGACTATATAAGCCAAATGTTTCCATCTTTAAGGTTTAAACAGGGGGGTGAGGAGTCAGAGGAGTTCAATGAAACTATTGATTAAATAGTACAGCTTCTACTAAAAGATTATCTTGATTAAATTTTAAAATCAAATTTTCATTTTCAATGAGTTTGTATGTAAAAGAATTTAATTTAAAAATCTTTTTAAATGTTATTCTATCAATATTTGAATTTATATACTCAAGGTAATTAGGATCATAAATATTAAAAATATTTTTGTCTTTAAAGCCTTTTAGAAGAGTGTAGCCAGTATAATTTTTAATTGATAAATTATCTCTAGAATTTGCAATGTAAATTTTCTGATCAAAACTATTTATCCAAAAATAATTTTCATCATCAATTTTTTCGTATTTACTTATTTTAAATTCATTTTTATCACCAAAATTTTTTTTATTCTTATAAATAGAAAAGTTTATTTTGGATATTTCTGAAGCTGAGGCTAAATCTTGTTCATTGATTTTCTTGTCATTATAAATCTTATGCAAGATTAATAAATCTTGTATCCTTTCTTCATCAATATTTGTGGAGTTTTGAATTTTTTTGTAAAAAACCCTGTCTAACTTATCATCAATTACTTTTAAAATAAACTCTGATACAAGTTGATTTGTCAAAGCAGGAATGTAAGAAGGATCTTTTTCAATCGATTTATTAAAGTATTCCTCTGAAATCTTTATGAGCTTTTCAATGTCCTCTTTCACAAAGTTTCTACTTTGTTTATTTTCGGCATATGTATTTTGCTCAATGTAAACTGGAAACATGAAATTTTTACCATCTCCATTTATAATTTCAATAGATTTTAATAGCGAGATTAGTCCAATATTATTGTAAATTTCTCTACTGGTAAAATTATTATTCAGTATTTCTATATAGCAATTATTTGCACTTTCATATTCACCAATCACTAGATATATATTTGCAATTGAAAAAATTTCAGCAAGTTCATTTGTTTTTTCAATATTAGAGTTAACTATTTCAATTCTCTCATTCAAAGACGGATATCCGCGAATTTCATTTGGAATATTATATTCCTTGTAAATAGATTCAAGACAGTATTTACCAAAACTTAATGCATCGTAACCAGCAATTTTTGCATAAAATCCACCAAAGATATCAGCTTGTATTTCATCAATTTTTTTTTGATTTGAATTGTTCTGATCAACCATGTAGTTTCCTATAGTCGATGTATATCCAAAATCAATATTTCTCATCCATCCATGATTTAAGTAGTGATGAGCCAATTCATGAGCAATTAAGTATGAAAGAATATCATCAAAGTTTTCATGGTCCTTGAAAATATTTAAAACTTTATTTTCAATATATATTGTTTTGTTTTTGGGTGAGAAGTATGCTGGATTGTTTTCGCTATCTACTATTTCGATTTTGGGTATTCCATTGAAATTATTCCCTATAGAGTTAACAACTCTATTAAAAATTTCGAGGGCTTTTTTTTCAGATTGACCATGAGTTAAACCAAAATTTAAGATAAATAGTATTAAACAAGTGTTTAATAAAAATCTCATTCTACCACAAACTTCTTTGTTGTAATGACTCCCTCACTCGACAATTTCAAAACATGAATTCCTTTTTTTAGATTGTTTACATCAATCTTGTGGTCAAAATTTAGTGTTTTGATGAGTCTACCAGAAAAGTCGTAAATGTTGGCATTGTAATTTTTATCACTATCACCCATTAATCGAACTTCATTCTCAGAGATTTTGAAAATTCTAAAATCTCCATCTGTTGGTAATTCAGGAATTATATCATTAGTGAAATGCAAGTAAAATCTGCCATAGCCATTGAGCTCAGAATTTGAATTTACTGTATAATCATTATCGATTTCGATAAAAGTTTTTAGAGATCGATCCTCCATGTAAACAAGTGTACCTGGGGGCAGTGTGTTCTTCACAACATCGATCGATATTTTTGATGACTTAGAGTCTATTGCCAAAGGAACTACAACATTATTTATATCAGAGTAGGGCAATGATTGAATTGAAAATCCAATGCCATTATCGTCTTTTAGGAGTTTTGTGTAAATGTGTGAATTTCCGATTCTAAAAACACCAGCATCGTAACCTGGGTCTAATCCTTTTGATGCATTATCAATGAATGAAATAAGAACATGTTTGTTTTCTGATTGATCATCCATTTTAAGTTTATAATAAGCCTCTCTATTTAAAACTTCAGATTTACTAGGTCCATTTAACGGATCTCCTGGTGGAGCAATACTACCAACAAAACCGCGACCTCCGTCATGTTCTTGCATTGCTTCAGTGAATGAAACATTTGTGTCGGATGAGGCGTATACAAAAAACCCATCTCCCGGTGCCATTTTTTCTTGGTCGTCGCCATCGCTTTGATTGTATGTGTTGTAATTTGACCCATCCCAGGCGTAAACAGCGACATATGCTCCATTACCTAGAGCTGATGCGTTAACTTTTAAAAAATTATTGGTGGCATCACCAGAATTATCAGTCATGTTTAAATAAGATGGAAAAGGATTTCCAACAAGATTCCAATTTCCGTTAGTGCCACTCTCTGTCGTAATTGCCTGAGTTTGATCGGTATTTAACATTGTACCAGTGAAGGAAACTGTTCCCGAGGAGCTTCTCTTAATTTCATATCCCCTTGTTGGAACAAGCTCAGTTGTAAGTTCCGAACCTGTGTTGAAAGTTACCCATCCAGCTCCGCCAGCTTTATCATTATCCCAATATCCAATTGCACTCTTTCCAGATTGATCGGCTAGATTATCATCGATATCATTAACCACTTCTCCAGTCACGGGAATTCCAATAAGAGTCCACTGACTGCCCACTAAATACTTTTTTAAGGTTATTTTTGGCGTACTTGCAGATTTTGCAATTAAGCTTCCTGATTCACCTGCAGCTTGTTCAATATATAAATCACCACTATTTGTTAAAGACCCAGAAACCGTTAATTTTCCATCCTTTGAAATAGTTAATGTGGCTCCGTTATTAATTGTTAAGTTTTGCGAGAAACCAAATATTGATATGAGTGAGAAAAAAATTAAAAATTTAGTCTTCATAATTTTCAGTTAATTTAAGCAATATTTTTTCTAATCTATTTATTTTTTTTTCTTGTTCTTTCAATCTGTCTATTTCGTTTTGTTGCTCTTTCAATGCATTGATAAGTACAGGCACCAATCCTTGATAGTTTACTGCTAACATTTCATTGTCATCCTCACTGACAAGTTCAGGAAATACCTCCTTTATCTCTTGTGCAAGTACACCTATCTTTTGTTTGCCTTTCATCTCATAAGACTTACCATCTATTTGTAATAGTTTAGAAAGTGTAGAACCAAGAGATACAATGTTTGACTTTAATCTTGCATCGGATGAAATCACTACATCTCCACTTACTGTAAGGTCATTGCTTACGGTTGTGTCTCCGTTAAACATTACTTTAAAAGCATCTGATAAACTTCCTGAAGTTCCATTTCCAATCACAAAAGCTGTGTTTGCTGTATTAAATGAAGTAGCATTATTTGTAACAGAAGACCCTGAAGAATTGTATTGTCCGATTACTACAGAAGCAAAATCACTTGCAACTGAACCATAGCCAATTGATGTGGAGTAACTTGCGCTTGCAGTTGATGAATTTCCAGCCGATATTGATTGGTGACCACTTGCTGTAGTGCTATACCCTAATGCCAACGAAGAAATTCCGCTTGCTGTTGTGAGTCTGCCCATAGCTGTTGATTGAGCTCCACTTGCTGTTGTGCTTAATCCCATAGCTGTGGAATAATCACCACTTGCGGTAGTGCTATTTCCACTTGCTAATGTTTCACGCCCGCTAGCTGTTGTCAGTTCCCCCATTGATGTAGATTGATTTCCACTTGCAACAGTATTATTACCTGTTGCAGTAGATCTATTTCCACTTGCAGTTGTTAAATATCCTAGTGCTGTAGCAGCATATCCTGTTGCGCCCTTGGTTGAGCTTGTAGAGTTCTGATAACTCAAATCAACTGCATTAGAGCCTATATCTCCGTGATTGGAAGCATTAGAGGTGGATAGTCTTTGCCCTGTATTTCCGTTTTCAGTGACAGCTGTTAATTGTGCACTCATACTAAATGAGATAGTTAATGCTAGAATTATAAATATTTTTTTCATCCTGAATTATTTGATTTAAAATTAATGATTGGTGATCTTGAAATTTATTAACTCAGAATTAATTATTAACATTTATTTCACCGTTGACAGTGATATTTCCCATGTTAACCAAATTCCCATTCACAGTGAGCGTGACCCCAGAATCGACAGTCAATGTTGCAGAAGAGTTTACTGTCAAGTTTTTAACAGAGACAGATGAGGAAATTACAGGCATGTTTGAAGCGCCAGCAGGTATTGTGATATTGTTGTTTGCATCTGGCACAACGCCTGTTGACCAATTGGAAGCTGTATTCCAAGCTGTAGAACCAGCAGAAGTTTTCCAAATTACTTTATAAAACTTTGGGGACCAATCCGCTCCAGTATCCCAAGATTCTCCAACCTCAAATGCACCAATATCAGCAGCTGAACCAGCATTTGTATGTGGAACGAGATTGTTGAGGGCTGGGCCAGTACCACCGTAATTACCCGAGTTAGATGGAGTAGTTGTGGGTGAAACTCCTTGATCAATAATTGTATTGCTTGTAGGATAATAATCAGACTCTGTTTTTCCGTCTCCAGAACTGTAATTCAGCAAACTCTCAACATCAGAATTATAGCTAAGCCCTGTTCTCGAAACATTGATCTCATCAATATTGTTTTGAGAGCTGCCAGATCCTGCTGTCGCATTATAGTAACTATCTCCACTTTGACAAGCTCTCCAACTTCCTGAAACTTTTATGTACCCATAGTTTGATCCCCCTGCATTTCCTGCTATTGGCATTGGACTGTCAGAGGTTAGAGAAAATGATGTTGCACTTCTATGAGCTCCAATTCTTTTGGCTAAATTATTATACAAATAGGTGCTATTGTTAGAACAATCTTCAGAAAGAATAATGATGTCATTTCGGTTATTGATTGTATTTAAAATTGTATTGTGAGCAATGATTTGATTATTGCCTTTTATCATTAAACCATTGGTGTTGTCAGCGATGTTGTGATGCATAATTCCATAACTTCCTGCTTGGGTTGCATCACCACCGGGAGCATCATAACGAAATGCATATTTTTCAGTATCATAAATAAAATTATGATGTACTACCGAACCTTGAACATAATTTTTTGTACCCTGAAACACAGCACCATCGGATTGTAAAAGTCCAGTATTTGTGACCTTATTATAGCTAAATGTAGATGTTCTACCAGGGAGCACCGTGGCTGAAGCCCCAGTTGTATGGATGGTGTTTTCCTGAAATATATTGCTTGTTCCAGTACAATAAATAGAAACCATCAAGCCTTGAAGTTCAGATGCGCTCCAGTCAATATGATGGAAGTAGTTGTTCTTAATTGTATTGGTATCTCCTTTAATAACAAGTGCCTCACCCTCTGTATTTTCAAACAGGCACTTTTCAATGGTGTTGTTGTCAGCATTGCTGCCCAGTTCAGTGACGTTGGGAGTTCCGAGTCCGTCCGTTGTTCCCAGCATTCTTTTTGATGCACTTGGATAATAAAAATTACATTCCTCAACAGTATTGTAATCAGAATTTCCAGTCATCTCAAAAGTAGTAGCAAAAAAATTAATTTTTTTTAAGGTCACATACTGTGCATCACTAAAAGTTACGCTGTAGTCAGTTGTTTTTCCTTTTATTGTTCTGTTTGACA
>CACCYT010000014.1 GCA_902550325.1 uncultured Bacteroidota bacterium
AAGTTCAATATCATCATCGACCCTAAATCATGAAGATGGCGGTAAAATAGATGTTAAATCTAACAACACGTTTCTACATGATAACGTTGATTAAATTTTAAACAGATGTCATTAAAAGATAAAATCAACCAAGATTTAAAATCAGCAATGAAGGAAAAAGATTCTATTAAGTTAGAGTCACTCAGGGCAATAAAATCTGCAATTATTTTATTTGAAACTAAGGATTCTAGTTCAAATGAATTAAATGAGTCAGACGAAATTAAAATTTTACAAAGACTTGTAAAACAAAGAAAAGAAAGTGCACAAATTTTTGAAAGTCAAAGAAGAAATGATTTGGCAGAGACTGAAATTATTCAATCAGAATTCATTTCCAAATATTTACCAAAGCAATTAAATGAAAAAGAAATTGAGGATATAGTTTTAAGAATAATTGAAGAAACAAACTCCTCTGGAATGAAAGATATGGGAAAGGTCATGGGTATGGCAACTAAAGACCTATCAGGAAAAGCTGATGGTAAAACAATATCAGAAATAGTAAGAAAAAATTTAAATAATTAACACTACTATATAATTTATTTATGGGGGAGTAGTTCAACTGGATAGAATGACAGATTTCGGCTCTGTTGGTTAGGGGTTCGAATCCTCTCTCCCTCACAAATTATTTCTAAAAAGAACCCCTTAAATGAGTGACTTTTCATAAATTCAGCCTGAGTAAATTTTGAGTGTATTAGTATGAGCAATATATCAATAAAACAAGGTTATATAGGCATATTACTATTTGTTATTTTGAATTTTATATCAATGGCAGTTTACCCCGGAGGTACTATTATTGAATCTGATACAAAAGGGTATTCCTTCTTCTATAATTTTTTAAGTAATCTTGGTGAATGGACAGCGAAAAATGGAGAGGATAACACAGTTTCAGCATATTTATTTAATTCTTCTATGCTAATCTTAGCTTTATCATACTTCCTATTTTATGTAACTTTTCTCAGGATTCAATTAAAATTTAATAGAAATAAAATATTGAATTTTCTATCTTTCTCTACAATTCTTATTTCATTAATATCCTTTGTCTTGGTTGCATTATTTTCTGCTGATAATTCTACGTTTGATATCCACGTTTTTTTTGTAAAAGTTGCATTTAGACTCTTATTGATTCATTGTTTTATTCAATTATTCATTGTTTATAAGAGCAAGCTTAGTAAAATAATGCTTGTAAGTTCCTCTCTCTTTTGTATTATCCTGCTGCTTTTTATCATTGTGATGGAGTATGGTCCAAATCCATTTTTAGATAATCAATCATTATTTATTCAGGTGTTTTCTCAGAAGATGATTGTAATAAGTATTTTAATATATTTTTTTGTTCAGCTTACTGAGTCAATCTCCTTATCTAAGAAATTTAATTTATGATTTTCCGATTATTAATATCAGTCATCTTCTAATTTCAACGTTACATTTTTTAAAAAATCTTCTAGAAAGTAGAATAGACGCAATTATTAAACCAATTAAAAAACCAATCCAAACACCCGTAGCTTTGAGTTCAGTATATAATCCTAGGTAAATCATTATGGGTATTCCAAAGACTACATAGGATAAAAAACAAATAATTGAGGGTATTTTTACATCTTGAATTCCACGCAATGCACCCTGTGCAACAATTTGTATTCCATCAAAAATTTGAAATAGAGCTACAACTATTAATAATTTTGAGGCTAAAGTGACAGTCTCAAGAACATCAGTACTACCATTGTTATCTAAATAAAGCCAGGGTAATAAGTCAGAGAAAATAATGAAAATTAACGCAAAGATGAATTCAATCATAATTGTAATTAAGAAAATTGATATAGCAATACGTTTTAGGTTTTTATAATCATTTAATCCTTTTTGATTTCCAACCCTGATAGTTGCAGCAACGCTCAGTCCTAATGCAACCATAAAGGTTAATGAAGACAGATTAAGTGCAATTTGATTTGCTGCTTGATAATTTATTCCAATAATTCCACAAACCCATATGCCTGAAATAAAAAACCCAACTTCAAACATCATTTGTAAAGCAGATGGGTAGCCAAGATTAAAAATTTTTTTTATGATTTTCGAAGAATATTCAAAACTAAATAAGTTGTTTATATACTGATTTGTTTTAGAATTAGATTTAATTAAATAAATAATTATTAGTACCATTATAAATCTTGAAATTAATGTTCCTATTCCAGCACCTACTAACTCTAACCTTGGAAAACCAAACTCACCATAAATTAGGATGTAGTTCATGACAACATTAATGACATTTGCAATAACAGTAGAAATCATTGCAATTTTTGTAAATGATAATCCATCTGAAAATTGTTTGAATGATTGAAAAATAATTAATGGTAATAATGATATTGCTACAAGTGTAATATAAGGATAAGCTAAAGTAACTACTAACTCTGGCTGACCCATGTGATATATTATTGGCTTACAAATTAAAACCAGTAAGGTCAAAATAAGTCCTAAAATAGAGCAAATTATTATACCATTTGAAAGAATAGATTTTGTTTTCTTCATATCATTTCTTGCATCACTTTCAGCAATTAGCGGTGTAATTGCAGTTGAAAATCCAATACCAAATGACATAGCCAGAAATACAAAACTATTTCCTAAAGAGATTGCGGCTAGTTCTGACGTTCCCAATTGGCCCACCATCGCATTGTCAACGAAACCTACCAATGTATGGCCTATCATCCCTATTATTACTGGGTATGCTAGTTTTAAATTATAAGAAAACTCTTTGGAATAAGGCTTTAAAAAGTTCAATATCACATTTTGTTTGATAAATAAATAGAATTCATCAATAATCTATTTGTTCCATACCAAAAGGCTCTAAAGTTGGTGTTATCGGAAAACAAGAAAATTTTTCCAGCGGAATACCTTTCAACTTTGAAAGGAACACTTTTTTTCAATAATTCTAAATTTTCATCTGAGATATATCCACTCAGTAGTGGATTTTTCGAATATGTAATTGGATTATTGTAACTATTTTCGTCTGGCTTCATAAAAATAGTATTGTTTTTAAAGATTGGCAGATAATTATTTTTTATTCCAAAATTAATAGGATGGCTCTTATCTACTTTTGTATTAAAAATCGTCCCGCCAATAACTTGTGATCCGCTAAATTTTCTTCTATCTTCAAAGGAGACATTAGATGCATATCTTTCATGTTTAAGAAAATCAACACTTACAATTTTATTTTTTTCTAGCCAGTTAATAGAACTTCTATAAGCAACTATATTACCACCACTTTTTAAATAGTTTTTAATTTTATCAATATTTATGCTGTTTCCAGAGTAACTTGGCAAAATAATGTGAGAATACTCTGATAGGTTAGTTCGATTTAAATTTTTAACATCTATTTTAGTTATTGGAATGCCATATCTTGTATCGAAGAGATGCCAGATTTCACCCGCATCATACGACCTAATACCATTACCTACAATTAATCCTATCTTTGGTTTCTTTATTGTTGTGAAAGAATTGGAACCAAAACCAATATTGTCCTCATAACCACTTGATAAAGAATAAACATCTATACCAGTTTTTTTAGAAATATCAGTCAGCAACTCAAAGATTTTTTCAGGTTTTTTTGATTGTCCAACAACAGGAATTAGTAGGGTCCCATAATCAAAATAATTATTTTTTATTTTAAATATTTTACTGCTTGATTTTAACCTTATACCATTTTCTTGTAAAAAATTAATAAATCTTGGAATATTATAATCATAGGGTTTTATTAAATACCCATAACTAGAAAAACCACTAATTTTTCCAGAACGTTTATCAAACATCTCATTCCCACTTAAGTTTTCCTTCAAAAATTCATAATTTATATTAAAGGCTAGAGGAAAAGTCCATGCAGAAACATCATAAAATAGACTGTCTTCAAATTTTGTTTGAGTATCAAATATCGCTTTTATAAGCTTTGACTTCTTTTGTTGTAATGGTATAAAATATTTAAATTTCTTTCCATCGGTTTCAACAACTTTAATTTTATGAGTTTTGAGAATGCTAGCTAATTGATAACTACTTGTATTATCGTGATTATTACCAAATCCAATTCCCTTAAATTTTGATTTCTGAGAATCATTAAAGTTATTAATATAAAAGTCATTCATATAGGAAAGAAGTTCAATCCTTAGTTCACTAGCAGCCTTTAATGTTGATAATGTTGTAGTTAATTGATTTTTTATGGTGAAAGGAAAAGTGAGTACTCCATTTTGACTATTTTGAATATGCCCTCTCGAGCTACCTTGCTCAAATAAAATCCCAATACCTCCATTAGCATCAGGATAAGTAGAGCCCTTTCCAAAATAGAAATCATCATAATCTTCCCTACTGTAATATAAGCTTCCGATTTTATCTAGGAAATTAGCATGATATTTTGCAACTTTTTCAGTTAGTTTTTGATTCAAATTAGGTATTAATGGATTTACTCTTGAGGGAATACCCGGTTGGAAAAAGAATGTGGAATTTGTGCCCATTTCGTGATGATCAGTAACAATATTAGGTAACCAATCTGTATATGTTTTAACCCTAGCCTTAGACTCAGGAAGTTGAACAGGTAGCCAGTCACGGTTTAAATCAAACCAATAGTGATTTGTCCTTCCACCTGGCCAAACTTCGCTAAATTCCCTGTCATTATTATCAGGGTTGGGTACCAAGTTTTTATTCGAATTAACCCAATTTGAAAATCTCTGTAATCCATCGGGGTTTAAGCAAGGATCAAATAAAATAACGGTATTATTCAAAATCTCTATGGTTTCAGGTTCATTAGATGCTGCTAAATAATATATACCTAATAAAGCTGCATTAGATGCACTTGCTTCATTTCCGTGAACTGAATAACCTTGGTATACAATTGCTGGCATATTTTTAAAGTCAGATTTCTTGATTCCATTTGAGATTTCTAGATGATTGTTTCTAATTGAAGTTAAATTTTTAATATTTTCAACAGATGAAACTTTTAAAATTAGTAAAGGTCTATTTTCATAGGTTCTTCCCGTTTCTTCAATTATAATTCTTTCTGATGAATTGGCTACAGCATACATATATTGAACTAGTTTATCATGCGTAACATGCCACTCGCCAACCTCATAGCCAATTATTTCGCTTGGCTTTGGAATGTCTTGATTATAATTGTTTGAATTAGGTAGATAATAACTTAGTTTGATTTCTTGAGAATATAAATTTAATGAGTAGGTAAGCACAAGGGCTAGTAAAATATAATTTTTCATGTATGATTTAAATTTTATTAATTTTCAAATTATTATTGTTTGTTGCGAAAATATAGTCTTTGATTTTAAAATTAGTAGATTCATTAAAGATATTCTCATACCCGAAATTTAAAAAATTTTTTCAAGGTTTCTTAATTAAATATATTTCCAGATGAGTGATCTATTTTTGCACCTGTTACAGTTTTTAAACAATTAATTTTATTTTGTAAACGAAGTTTACCCAGAAAAGCAAAGATCAAAGCCTCTTTATAATCAACTATTATTTCGTCTGGTATTATCACAGAACATTTCAGCTTTTTTTTTATTTGATCAATCAAAAAAATATTTTTTACTCCGCCACCTGTTATTAAAATATTTTTTAAATTATTTTTTTTGCTTACGACTTTAAAAATTTCATTTGAAATATGCTCAACAATTGTTGCTAAAATATTATAACCAATCTTCTTCAAATCGACACCACTTTTATTAGCTAAATAATCGTCAATCACTTTGTAATTATCTATCAATAGTTTTTCCTTATCCAAAGACTTTGGTCCTTCAATAAAGCTATAGCTAATTGAATCTAAACTTTCAATTAATTCAGGAATGACTATTCCTCTTGAGGATAATTTACCAGATTGATCAAATTCTCTATCATAAATTTTAGAATATTTATTTAACAAAATATTACATCCACATATATCGAAAGCTTTAATATTTCCAATGTAATCATAAGAAATATTTGCAATTCCTCCCAAATTCAAACATGAATCATACTTGCCAAATAAATATTTGTCACCAATTGGAACCAAAGGCGCACCTTGCCCCCCCAGTTTTATATCCTGGCTTCTAAAATCGTTGATTGTTGTTACATTAGTTAGCTTACGTATAATTTTGCCATTTCCAATTTGTATGCTGTAGTCAGGTGGTTTATGCTTTACGGTATGTCCATGTGATGAAATAAAATCTAAATTTGAAATATTGTTATCCTTTTTAAATTCCATGATTTTTTGTGAGATCAATAGACCATATTCCAAATCTATTTTCTTAATTTCTAAATCATTTTTCAGGTGAATATTAGTTAGTTTGTTTACCCAACTGGAATTGTACTTAAATGTTTTAGAATTTATAATTTTAAAATAATTATCATCATTTTCTTTAAATTCGACGTAGCAAATGTCCAATCCATCAAGGGAAGTCCCGCTCATTATACCTAATCCGTACAATAAACTAGATGACATAAGAGTTTAAGTGCTAGATTCTACTTTTAAAGAATCTATCATAGAGTTAGGGTTTTCAGAACTAAAAATACAACTTCCTGAAACTAAAATATCAGCGCCTGCTGATGCTAGTTCTTTTATGTTGCTTAAATCAACACCGCCATCGATTTGTATCAAAGTATTGGATTTATTTTTATCTATTAATTTTCTCAATTCTTTTAACCTTTGTGTTGTGCTTTTAATAAATTTTTGTCCGGAAAAACCAGGGAAAACACCCATTAAACACACCATATCAATTTCATCTAAGTATGGCTCTAAGTCTAGGACTGGAGTATCAGGATTAATTGCCAAGCCTGCTTTTATATTTAGCTTTTTAATCTTATTTAAAGATGATTTTAAATTTTTGGTAGCCTCAATATGTATTGTCAATGTTTGAGGTTTATAATTAGAAAATTTATCTATAAATTTTTCGGGCTCAACAATCATCAGATGGATATCTAAAGGTTTTTTTGAGAATTTTTTAAATATTTCTAGGACGGGTGATCCAAAGGTAATATTAGGAACAAAAACACCATCCATAACATCAAGGTGAAACCAGTCGGCACTACTATCGTTAATTAGCTCAATTTCTTTAACTAACCTTCCAAAGTCAGAGGAGAGCATTGAGGGAGCTATAATTTTCATTATTTCTATCCTAAATATGTTTTAAGAATTTTGCTTCTTGATGTATGCTTTAACCTCCTAATAGCTTTTTCTTTAATTTGTCTGACTCTTTCTCTTGTAAGGTCAAATGTTTCACCAATTTCTTCTAAAGTCATCGCATGTTGATCACCTAAACCAAAATATAATCTAACAACATCAGCCTCTCTCGGTGTTAAAGTTTCTAAAGATCTTTCAATCTCTGTTTTTAATGATTCATGCAATAGTTTTTTGTCTGGATTAGGAGATTCTCCACTTTTTAAGACATCATATAAGTTTGAGTCTTCACCTTCAACTAATGGAGCATCCATTGAAACATGTCTTCCAGAGTTTTTCATTGATTCCTTAACATCCGAAACTGTCATATCGAGTTCTTTAGCTATTTCCTCAGCAGATGGTACTCTTTCATTTGCTTGCTCTAGAAAGGCATACATTTTATTAATTTTATTTATGGACCCAATTTTATTTAAAGGCAACCTAACAATTCTAGATTGTTCGGCGAGAGCTTGTAGAATAGATTGTCTTATCCACCATACGGCGTATGAAATAAATTTAAAACCTCTGGTTTCATCGAATCTTTTAGCAGCTTTAATTAAGCCTAAATTACCTTCATTAATTAAATCTGGCAAGGTTAAACCTTGATTTTGGTATTGTTTTGCAACTGAAACAACAAACCTTAGATTGGCTTTTGTTAATTTATCTAAAGCAATTTCATCACCGGCCTTAATTCTTTGTGCTAATTCTACCTCTTCTTCAGCTGTTATTAAATCAACTTTACCAATTTCTTGTAAGTATTTATCTAGAGAAGCTGTTTCTCTGTTAGTAACCTGTTTTGTAATTTTTAATTGTCTCACTATAGTGTTTTTATATGTTATACGAATAAAATCAAAAAAGGTTTCAAAAAATTATTATTTTTTTTCAGGCTTTTCTATTAAAACTTTCCTTGACACTTTTTGTTTTCTTGTCCTAGGATCAATTCCCATATACTTGACATCTATTTTATCACCAATTTTTAAATAATCACCAACTTTTTCTACACGTTTCCAGTCAATTTCAGAAACATGAAGTAAAACTTCTTTACCTGGTCTAAATTCTACAACAGCTCCAAAATCTAAAATCTTAATAACCTTAACATTATATGTTCTACCAACCTCAGGTTTGAAGGTAATATCTTCAATTTTCTGAATTACTGAGTCAATCATATTTTGATCAGTCCCTAAAATCTCAATTATTCCTTTTTCATTTTCCTCTTCAATTACTATGGTTGTGCCAGTTTCTTTTTGCATCTCCTGAATTACCTTTCCACCAGGCCCAATGACTGCACCAATGAATGCACCATCAATTTCAATTTTAATCATTTTAGGAGAATGCTCTTTAACAGAATCAGCAGGTTTCTCAATTGTTTTTGTCATTTCCTTAAGAATTGATAATCTACCTTCTTTTGCTTGTTTTAATGCTTTTTCAAGGATTTCATAAGAAAGTCCCTTAATTTTAATATCCATTTGACATGCTGTAATTCCGTCCTCAGTGCCGGTTACTTTGAAATCCATATCACCTAAGTGGTCCTCGTCACCTAATATATCAGATAGAACTGAATATCTTTTTCCATCTGAGATTAATCCCATTGCAATTCCTGAAACAGGTTTACTTATTTTTACTCCTGCATCCATCAGAGCCATAGTTCCAGAGCAAACTGTAGCCATTGATGATGAACCATTAGATTCCAACACTTCAGCAACAACTCTGACAGTGTACGGACAATCGTTTGGAAAAACTTTTGTCAATGCTCTTTGGGCTAAGTTTCCATGACCAATTTCACGTCTAGAGGTACCTCTCAAAGGTCTAGCCTCACCAGTTGAAAATGGGGGAAAATTATAGTGTAAATAAAAATTTTCTTCACCTTGATTTGTTGGGGAATCAATTATATTTGCATCTCTTGATGTACCTAATGTTACTGTTGCTAGTGCCTGAGTTTCACCTCGAGTAAATATTGATGAGCCATGAGTTGAGGGTAAATAATTTACTTCACACCAAATAGGTCTTATATCATCTGTTTTTCTACCGTCTAATCTGATACCTTCACTCAAAACTAATTCTCTAACAGCGTCTTTTTCAACTTTTGAAAAATAGCTTTTAATTAAACCTCCTTTTTCTTCAATTTCCTCTTCGCTAAATGAGTCTAAGAGTTTTTCCTTAATCATTGAAAATTCTTGAGATCTATCTTTTTTGCTTAGTCCCTTCTTTGCAATCTCGTAACAATCAGCGTAACATTTATCGTGAATAATTTTTAATAAATCATCATCTTCTATGCCTGAGTCATACTCCCTTGTATCTTTTTTACCAATTTCATTCACTAATTCATTTTGAGCTTCAATTTGATTTTTTATTGCTTCATGCCCGAATTTGATTGCATTGGTCATATCTTCCTCAGAGATTTCATCAAATTCTCCCTCAACCATAGAAACTGAGTCATAACTTGCACCAACCATAATATCAATATCAGATTCTTCAAGTTGAGATCTGCTAGGATTGATAACAAATTCATTATCGATTCTTGCAACCCTAACCTCTGATATTGGATACTCAAATGGAATATCTGAAAGTTGAATGACCGTTGAAGCAGCAAGTCCTGCTAATGAATCAGGCATTACATTTTCATCGTGAGACATTAATTGAATCATAACTTGTGTCTCATAATGATAATTTTTTGGGAAAAGAGGTCTCAAAACTCTGTCAACCAATCTCATTGTTAAAATTTCTTCTGTTGAAGGTCTTGCTTCTCTTTTAAAGAAACCACCAGGAAATTTTCCAGCTGCAGCAAATTTTTCCCTGTAATCTACTGTAAGTGGCAGAAAGTCAACAGGACTTTTTGTTTTTGATGAAACAACGGTTGCTAAAAGCATAGCATTTCCCATTTGTATTACAGCAGACCCATCAGCCTGTTTTGCTAATTTTCCAGTCTCAATTGTGATTATTCTACCATCGGGTAGATTTATTTCTTTTTTATGTATTTTGTAGTTCATTTGTTTTCATTAATTAATTGTTGTGAGAGTAGAACCAATGAAAACTTATATTCTTAAATTACTTTCTGAGGCTTAACTTTTTTATAATTGCTCTGTATCTTTCGATATTTTTATTTTTTAAATAAGTTAGAAGACTTTTTCGTTTACCAACCATTTTTAAAAGGGCTCTTTCAGTGTTAAAATCTTTTTTATTTTCCTTTAAATGACTCGTTAGATGATTAATTCTGTGTGTAAAAAGAGCAACTTGGCCTTCAATTGATCCAGAATCTTTTTCGGACTTACCATTATCTTGAAAAATTTCTTCTTTTATTTTACTAGATAGATACATTATTTTAATTGTGGGGCAAATATAAAATTTTTTTTTAGTTATAATTATAATTTCGGAGTGGTTTATTTTGGATTAAGTCTATAAAAAAATTGATCTTATATTTTAAATCATTTCTATTGGAAATAAAATCTATAAAACCATGCTCTAATAAAAATTCTGAACTTTGAAACCCTGATGGTAGATCTTGACCGGTTGTGTCTTTTACTACTCTTGGACCAGCAAAGCCTATTAAGGCACCAGGTTCTGAAATGATAATATCTCCAAGCATTGCGAAAGATGCAGTTGTTCCTCCTGTTGTCGGATCTGTACATAATGATATATAAGGAATTTTCTTGTCAGACAGCTGTGTCAATTTTGCAGAGGTCTTTGCCATTTGCATTAAAGATATTGCACCTTCCATCATTCTTGCACCACCAGATTTTGAAATTATCAAAAGAGGACTTTTATTTTTAATAGAATGATCTATAGCTCTAGAAATCTTTTCACCTACTACTGATCCCATTGAACCTCCAATATATTTGAAATCCATGGCTGCTATTGTTATACTCTTTGAAAATGACTTACCATACCCAACTTTAATTGCTTCATTTAAGCCGCTCTTATTTTTTGCCTGTTCAATTCTATCCTTGTAACTTTTGGAGTCTTTAAAATTTAATGGGTCAGTACTTTTAAGATTTTCGAAAAGAATTTCATAATCGTTATCAAAAATGATTTTAAAATATTCATCTGAACCAATTCTTAAGTGGAAGTTGTCTGCTGGAGAAACAAAATTATTCTTAATCAGCTCATCATTATCAACTATGTTTCCTGAGGGTGTCTTATGCCATAGACCCTCAGGAGTATCTTTTTTTTCTTTGGTCTCAGTCCTTATTCCTTTTAATTTTCGACGAAACCAAGCCATTTATAAAGTATTAACATTATTTAAATCTTTAAACGCTTTTTCTAACCTTTCAACAAAAGATTCTTCAGATTTTCTTAGCCAAACCCTAGGGTCATAATATTTTTTATTAGGCATTTCATTTCCTTCCGGATTTCCTATTTGAGACTTTAAATAATCAATATTTTTTGTAAAATAATCTCTACTACCTGACATAAATGCATATTGCATGTCAGTATCGATATTCATTTTTACAGCTCCGTATGAAATTGCTTCACGAATTTCTTCAACTGATGACCCAGATCCACCATGAAAAACAAAATTTATTGAGTTATTAGGAACTTTAAATTTTTTGGATATATATTCTGTAACTCCTTTTAATTTCACTGCTATCGGCGGAAACTTATGTGCTAGTGCCGCTTTAATGGGCAATGTAATTTTATGGAAACCTAGTGACAACCAAATGTATACTGCTAAAATAATAATGGATATTTTTGAAGAAGCAGGTTTACCACCGGGGGTTATAAATTTGGTTTCTGGAGATCCAATTTTAATTTCTGACATTGCATTGAGTCATCCAGAGTTTTCTGGACTTCATTTTACTGGATCAACACATGTATTTAAAGAACTTTGGAAAAAAATTGGTAATAATATTTTCAAGTATCGTGATTACCCTAGAATTGTTGGTGAAACCGGAGGAAAAGATTTCATATTTTGCCATCCTTCTGCTAAAATTGATTCAGCCAGAACTGCAATTATTAGAGGTGGTTTTGAGTATCAAGGTCAAAAATGTTCAGCTGCATCAAGGGTATATATTCCTAAATCAATCTCTGAGGAATTAATTTCAGAGATAATTGTAGAAACTAAAAAAATTAAAATGGGGTCGCCTATTGACTTCAATAATTTTATGAACGCTGTAATTCATAAAAATGCATTTGATCGTATTTCAAATTACATCAGCTATGCTAGAGAAAGTAAGGATTGTGATATTGTTTATGGCGGAGAATGTGATGATTCAATCGGATATTTTATTGAACCTACAATCATAATAACCAGAAATGACCAATCCAAAACAATGCAAGAAGAAATTTTTGGACCAGTTATAACAATCTATGTATATGAAGATAATAAATGGCAAGAAATGTTAAACACAGTAGACTCTACATCAGATTATGCTCTTACAGGAGCCTTTATTTCTGAGGATGAAAACAGTATTGATTTCGCAACAAAAAAACTTATGTATAGTGCAGGTAATTTTTACATAAATGATAAATGCTCAGGAGCAGTTGTTGGTCAACAACCTTTCGGTGGATCAAGAGCATCAGGGACAGATGATAAAGCGGGCTCTAAACTAAATTTATTAAGGTGGGTTAGCCCAAGATTAATCAGTACAACTCATAATCCACCTACTGATTTTAAGTATGATTATATGGATTAGGTATATGAACTAATTTTTTTTCATTAAAAAAATCCAAATTTATTTTTTTTAATATCTCATGGGTATAAAAGTTATTTGCATTTTTAAATTCATTTCTAAGATCACCACCCTTAAATAAAATAAAACCGTTTTCAAATTCGTTTTGGTTGTCACTTAAAAAAATACTTTCACAATTTTTAAGGATTGTGTCATATGAGGATACTGATCTTGAAATAACAAAGTCATAACGATTGTTTATTTTTTTAACATTAATCCAGCTGGTTTTAACATTTTTTAATTTAAGGTTGCGGACAATATTTGTAACGATGTCAATTTTTTTTCCAACCTTATCAATCAAATGAAAATTTACATTAGGAAAAATTATAGCAAGTGGTATTCCTGGCAACCCACCGCCCGTTCCTAAATCTAAAATTTCTGTACCATTCTTAAATTTAAAATAAAAAGAGATTGATAGTGAATGGGCTATGTGATTTATTTTGAAGTTATTTATATCTTTTCTTGATACCAAATTGATTTTTTTGTTCCACTCACAAATTAATTGTTCAAAGCGAACCAATAAATTATATTGTTTTTTTGTAAGATCAAACAATTTGACTAAATCGACACTCATTTTCTTAACAATCAATATCTAAAATACTCTATTTTAAATATCTTTGGAGTAAATGAATAAGTTTCTTACCGACAAGGTTAATAATCTAGCTCCATCAGCAACCCTTGCAATGGCTGCAAAGGCGAGAGAATTGAAAAGTAAGGGTGTCGATATAATAGGCCTAAGTTTGGGGGAGCCAGATTTCAATGTTCCTGAATTTATAAAAGAAGCAGCTGTAAAAGCCATAAATGATAATTATAATTCTTACACACCAGTAGATGGTTATTCAGATTTAAAAAATGCAATTTCAAGGAAATTCTTACGTGACAATAATCTAAATTATAAGTCCAGTCAAATTGTTGTTTCGACAGGTGCAAAACAGTCAATTGCTAACGTTATTGAAGCAATGATTAGTCCTGGTGATGAGGTTATTTTATTAGCTCCTTTCTGGGTCAGTTATTCGGCCATGATTGAAATTTCCGGTGGTATTCCTATTGTAGTTCAAAGCGATATTAAATCAAATTTTAAAGTTCCTGCATCCAAAATAAAAGATCATATTTCGAATAAAACTAGAATGGTAATTATAAACTCTCCAAATAATCCAAGCGGATCATTATACAATGAAGAGGAATTAAAGAAAATTGCAGACATGCTTAAAGATCATCCTGAGATTTTCATTTTGTCTGATGAAATTTATGAACATATTAATTATGGATTTAAACATTTTAGTTTTGCATCAATTCCGGAAATGTATAAAAGAACAATAACTGTGAATGGAGTAGCCAAAGCATTTGCAATGACTGGTTGGAGAATTGGGTACCTCGGAGCTCCTGAATGGCTTGCTAAAGCTTGTACAAAACTACAAGGTCAATCAACAAGTGGAGCAAACTGTATTGCTCAAAAAGCTACAATAGCTGCTTTAGATGCGAATATTGATCAAATAAAGTATATGATTGATGAATTCAGGGAACGAAAAAAAATTATAATCAATTTACTTTCTAGAATTGAAGGGTTTAAATTAAATGATCCTGAGGGTGCTTTTTATATTTTTCCGGACATTTCTTATTTTTTTGGCAAAACTATTGATGGATTTGAAATAAAAGATTCAACAGATTTTTCTTTATTTCTTCTTGAAAAAGCCCATGTTGCAACAGTAACTGGTGAAGCTTTTGGTTCACCTAAAAACATACGAATAAGTTATGCAGCATCGAGAGAGAACATAAAAAAAGCTGTTAATAGGATAAAAAATATTTTTTAAATTTTTTGCCAAAAATATGGTGAAAAAATTATCAAAAATGTAAATAGCTCCAGCCGTCCCACCAACATTAAAAATGAACACCAAATTTTTGCAAAAGGTGTTAACTCAGTATATGTGAATGCAGGTCCTACAGTACCAAGAGCAGGGCCAACATTTCCTATAGAGGCAGCAGAGCCACCTATTGCTGAAATAAAATCTAGACCTTGGATACTCAATACTCCTGCTCCAATAATAAAAAGAATTAGATATAGCATAAAAAAACCTAAGATATTAATAATAACTTCTTTTTTAACTACATTGTGATTATATCTCAATGGCAATACTGCATTTGGATGAAGTGCCTTTTTAAACTCCAAAAATCCGTTTTTAATGAGTATTAAGAATCTAGAGATTTTAATTCCCCCTGATGTGGATCCAGATGAAGCGCCCAAAAACATTAATCCAAAAAATAACATTGTTAGAAATGGTGTCCATCCTGCAAAATCTGCAGTAACAAAACCTGTCGTTGTAATTATCGCAACAATTTGAAAAAGAGCGTGTCTGAAACTTGATTCTAATTTTCCAAAAATTTCAGGATGTTCAAAGCTTGTTTGTTGTAAATCAACATAGTTGTAAATAATAAAAGATGTAATTAGTACAAAAACTAGTATGAACGAGATATACCATGAAAATTCTGTATTTGAGATTAGTTTTTTAAAATTACCAATCATAGCAGAATAAATCAATAAATAATTTGTTCCAGCTAAAATCATAAAAAAGATAACTATATATTGAATTGCTGGTGTAGAGTTCCAATAGGCCAGACTTTCATTTTTGGTGGAGAAACCACCCGTAGCAATATTACTCATTGAATGATTCAGTGCATCAAAAAAACTCATTCCAGCAATACTCAAAGCTACAGTTTCAAAAATTGTAAGTGCAAAGTAGATAAACCAAAGTCTTTTTGCCGTAGCACTTATTCTTGGGTGAATTTTATCACCACTTATACCTGAGCCGGGTACTTCGGCTGAAAATAATTGCATACCACCTATACCTAACAAGGGTAAAATTGCAATTGCCAGTACTATAATTCCCATACCACCAAGCCAATGCGTCATACTTCTCCAAAAAACAATACTCTTTGGAAGTGATTCAACATCATCTAAAATTGTTGAACCAGTAGCTGTATATCCGGACATCGTTTCAAAAAATATATTTGAAAAAGTAGTGATTGAGTTAGTCAAATAATAAGGAAACATACCAGATAGTATCATGGTTAACCAGCCTACAGTAACTATTAAATAACCATCTCTTTTATTTATTTGCCTTATATTATTTTTATTAAAATGCATCAAAATAACACCTGATAAGATTAATAAAATTGAGGATGTAACAATTTCCTGAACAACACCATCGTTAAATATCAAACTAACACCAGCAGTGATGAGCATAGCACTGCCATTGAATATCAGTAATAACCCAATTATGTAAAATATTAATTTAAAATTTAGCCTCATGACTAACGGAAAAGTTTCTCAACTTTATTAATTGCGCTATAAAGGCAACAAACTAAAACCTTATCACCTTTAAGTATTTTAAAATCTCCTAGAGCAATCATGCCTATGCCATCTCTAATAACACCGCCAACGATTGAGGACCTAGGAAAATCTAAATCCTTTATTTTTTTGCCTTTTACTTTTGAGTCTTTTGATATTAAAAACTCTAAAACTTCTGCATTCATATTATTTAATTTATTAAGCTCTAAAACATTTCCCTTCCTTATAAACCTAAAAATCTCATTTGCAGCCAAAAGTTTCTTATTGACTAGAGTGTCTACACCAATTGACTCAGATAATTCAAAATAATCTGTATTATCAACAATCGCTATTGTTCTTTTGATATCTTTTGACTTTGCCATTAAACAAGACATTATATTTTTTTGAGAATCACCTGTGGTAGCAATAAATGCATCCATATCCTCAAGACTTTCCTCACTTAGTAGGTCAACTCGGGTTCCATCAATATTGAGTACTAAAACCTCAGGAAGTAAATCGGCAATTCTCTCAGCTTTTAACTTATCTGATTCTACCAATTTTACACTTAATCCTTGCTCACCCAATTCTTTAGCAACTTTAAATCCAACTCTGCCTCCTCCTAAAATCATTATTTTCTGTATTTTACCTTTTTCGGTACCCATAAGCTTATATAGCTCATCCACACCATCCTTGCATGTGACAAAATAAACATGGTCATCAGTTTTAAAAATTGTGTTTCCTCTAGGGATAATAGCGTTATGAGTACCACTTCTTTCGATGGCTATTGGCATAAATTTAATTCCAGGGTATACCATTGCTGCATCCATGACGGTTTTGCCAACAAAAGGGGCATCACTTTGTATTTTTGCAGCCATCATTTTTAAAGCACCCTCCTCAAAATCGTGACTGTTAGTAAAACCTGACTCGTTGACTAATAATTTTACTTCTTCAGAAGCTAAGTTTTCGGGGGAAATCATTGCATCAATGCCTAATGACTGAAGATCAAATTCACTAGAATCTTCTATAAATTCTGCATTATTAATTCTTGCAATTGTTCTTTTGGCACCTAATTTTTTTGATAAAAAACAAGTCAATAAATTTACAGATTCACTCGCCGTAACACCTATAACCAAGTCTGCATTAGAGACACCAGATTTTTTTAATGTTTTTGGTGATGATGAGTCACCATTTATAACATTAATGTCAAGATAGTTTTCACCATCTTTGAGATTAATTTGATTATTATCAATTAATGTAATATCGTGTGATTCGGAAGAAAGTAATTTCGATAAATGCAACCCAACCTCACCTGCACCAGCAATAACAATTCTCATTATTGTAAGTTTGATAACACCGACAAATATACTTGATTTTAAAGATTTAATTAAAAAATTATTTACTTCCTTTGTTTATTGATCATTAAAACAATATGTTAAAGTATACTGTTCCATGTTTTTTTCTTTTTATTCAGATATTAAGCTCTCAATTTACTAATCTACCTAACTTCGATGAAAAAAAAATTAGATTTGGTTACTTCATTGGTCTCAATCAATATGATTTTAAAATAAACTATAATGTAAATCCAGAGTATTCAATTAAAGTTAATAGAGGAACTGGAATCAATGTAGGTTTAATTGGCGAGTTAAAGATTAATGATAACATTAGACTTAGCCTTGAGCCAGGACTATTCTCAAACAATAAAGAATTAATATTTAATGAAAGAAGTCAATTTACAAGTTACAATGACACAGTCTGGAATGTCAAATCAAATAATGTTCATTTACCCATACTAATTAAATATAGTTCAAAGAGAATTGGTAATGTGAGGCCATATTTAAAAGGTGGTTTTTCAACTTCGTTGAATTTGGGTAACATAGAAAATAATTTAGAGAGTTATGGGATTGTAAATAATCACTTTAATAAGGTTAATTTCTACTATGAACTATCATTTGGTATAGATTTTTATCTCAGATATTTTAAATTTTCCCCATCTGTAAGAGGGGTTTTCTCGCTAAAAAATGAGAAAAAGAAAAATATTCCAGACAATCCTTGGACTGGTTACGTTAATAAATTTTTTACTCGGGCAATTTTTATAAACTTTAGCTTCTATTAAACCCCAGTAATTTTACTTAAAAAAATAGATACAGAAATTGATAAGTTTAAACTTTCAGGTGACGAATTCTGATTAATTTTGGGAATTGATATGTAATCGCTAATTTCATTTTTAATATTTTCTGAGATTCCATTTGATTCTGAACCAAAAATTAAGATCCCATCAAAATTTTGAAAACTAAAATCACTGATTGACTTACTATTTGTAGATGTGCCAAATATTTTTTTATTGGTTTTTTTTGTGAATTGAATCAAGTCGGTGTATATGACGTTTACAAATGATAACGATCCCATCGAAGATTGAACAACTTTATTGTTGTAACAATCAACAGAGTCTGTGCTACATATGATCTGATCAATCCCGAACCAGTGACATGTTCGTATAATGGTTCCAAGATTACCAGGATCGTTAATTCGGTCAAACAAAATGTAGAAATCTCTCTTTTTTAGTATTTCTTTTTTAAGATGAAAAACAGCAAGATGTTTGTTTGGTTTTTTTAATGAGCTTAACTTGTTTAGTTCATTAATACTAATTTCTATTATTTTATTTGAGCTTATCTCTTTGGGATTTGTGGAGTATATTTCAAAGAGTTCGTAATCAGATTTTAAAAATTCATCAATTGATTTTTTGCCTTCAACAATAAATAATTTTTTTTCTTTCCTGTTTCTTTTTCGTTTAATTTGTCTAATGAGATTTATTTGATTTTTGGTAACCATTTAATTAGATGTATTTTTGAAAATATATATGAAAATAAATTTTTTAAAAATAATAATCATTTTTTTTCTGATCATATTTTTTGGTTCTTGCTCAATTACCAAAAATTTAGATGTCAATGATTATATTCTTGAAAAAAACAGATTAACAGTTAATGATAAGCTTATTCAAAGTGATTCCCTTAGTAGATTAATTACTCAAGAACAAAGTAAAAAGTTTTTTGGGATCCCAATTCAATCATTGATTTATCAATCAGCTAGTAAAAACTCAGATAGTATATTTAGCATATGGGAACAAAATAAAAATAAGAGAAAAGGATTAAAAAAATTCTTATCTGAAAAACAATTTTTTCAATTAAAAAATTATCACAAAAACTGGAATGAATGGAAATTAAAAAATGGTAAACCTGTTGCATTAATTGATTCTTTTAAAATTAGTCAAAGCTTAAATAATTTTAAGTCTTATTTCCAAAATATAGGATACTTAGAGAACACAGCTGAGTTTAAATTATTAAAAAATAATTTGAAGGAGAGATATGCAACTGTTGATTACATTATTAAAACAGGCCCTCAATATTATATTGGTGATGTTAGTCTTGTTACAAAATCAAAAATTATTGATTCTATTTTTAACAATGACATAGAAAAATCATTTTTAAAAAAAAATGGAGTATTTGAAACACTGAATTTTCAAAAGGAACGAGATAGAATTAACAGTTTAATGAAGAATAATGGAATTTACAATTTCCAAATCAATTCGATTTTTTTTGATGTTGAAATTGACTCAACAAGAGAAGTTTATTCACTTCCTGTTAAGATTATTGTTGAAGGGGATGATTACAGAAAACATAGTATAAAAGAGATAAAGTTTATAAACGTGAAAAACGGTGAGGAATATAAAGAGAAAAGTTTTTTAACAAATCAAATTGAATTTAGGGAGAATGAGCCATTCAATGACTCATTGAGATCAAAGACTATTCAAAATTTAAACAATCTAGACTTATTCTCATTTCCCTCAATTGGATATGAATACCTTAGTGAATCAGACAAAGAACTTTCTGCAAATATTTTTCTCAACCCAAAAAAAAAGTATGGTTTAGGTTTTGGTTTTGACATAAAACAGTCTGATATTGAGGATATTGGTATTTCTTTTGAAAACAGATTTAAGTCTAGAAATATATTTAAAAATGGAGAAAATTTAGAACTGTCTGCAGTGGGATCAATTGGTAAATCAAATGACGTTACAATTTCACAAGTTTATTTTGACGCTACCCTGAGGCTTCCCAAATTTATTTTTTTTGGGAGTTTAAACAAAAGATTTGGATCTGACATAAAGTCGTTTATTAGTTTTGGATCCACGAACCAAAAAAATATTGGTTTGGATAGAACAAGTTTTAGATTCAACCTAAACTACGCATGGGAAAACAAAAATAATTTTTTTAATTTTTCTTTGTCTGATGTAGAATTAATTAATAACAGAAATATTAATAACTATTTCAATATCTATACAAACTCTTACCATCAATTAAACCAGATAGCACAAAATAACACATCTGACCCAAAGTACTTTTTTGAAGATAATTTATCAATACCAACAGGTGTAGACAGTTTTATAAATGATGTTTTGAATGGATCCCTAATTTTAATGGAACAAAGTGATGTGCAAAGGATTCAGTATGTTGAAAATAGAAGAAATCGACTAACAAGTAATAACCTAATAATTGGTTCTACTTTTACAGTTTCAAACAATTATGATAATAGATATGACAAGGGAGATTTCAAACAGTGGCGATTTAAATTAAAAACTGCTGGTAACTTGACTAGTATACTTGCAAAAAAGAATTCTGATGGATATAGAAGAATATCTGACCTAAAATTTTCTCAATTTATTAAAACTGAGTTTAGTTATATAAGACACTGGAATATATCTGACAATTCACTATTTGCATTTAGATATTTTTCAGGAATTGCGATTCCATTTGGAAATTCTGATAATATACCTTTTTCAGAATCATTTTTTGGAGGTGGATCTAATGATAACCGTGCTTGGCAAGTGTATCGATTGGGGCCAGGAAGTAGTGGGAGCTCGAATGAATTTAATGAGGCTAACTTCAAACTAGCGCTAAATTTTGAATATAGGTTTAATATTTTAGGAAGGTTTAATGGCGCACTATTTAGCGACTTTGGAAATATTTGGAATGTTCTTGATGACAACAATGATAAAGAAAGAACATTTGAAAGTTTTAAGGATCTAAACGAAATTGCAATAGGCTCAGGATTTGGACTAAGATATGATTCAAGTTTGTTTATTTTTAGATTGGATATGGGCTTAAAGACCTATAATCCAGCTGCTGTAAAAAATAGACGTTGGTTTAAAGATTTTACTCTTAAAAAAGCTGTTTTTAATATTGGTCTAAATTATCCTTTCTAACTTACATATTTCTTACTACTTTAGCTTTGATTCTTTATGGGAGTATTAACAGGCAATGATGTTCAAAAACTATTTGATTTAGCAAAGAAAAAAAACTTTGCAGTGCCAGCAGTAAATGTTGTTGGTTCCAATTCAATAAATGCCACTCTTGAGACTGCCAAAAAACTTAATGCACCTGTTATAATCCAATTTTCAAATGGAGGTGCATTGTTTAATGCAGGAAAAAGTCTTAACAATGAAAATCAAAAAGCAGCTGTAGCTGGTGCAATTTCTGGTGCCAAGCATGTTCATGAGATAAGTAAACTATATGATGTCAAAGTTATATTACATACCGATCATGCGGCAAGGAAACTTTTGCCATGGATTGATGGAATTATGATAGAAAATGAAAAAAATTTTAAAAATTATGGTTACCCCTTGTTCAGCTCACACATGATAGATCTATCTGAGGAAGATATAGATAAAAATATTGGTACTTGTGAGGAGTATTTGAAAAGAATGTCAAAGATAGGAATTACACTTGAGATTGAATTAGGTGTAACTGGTGGTG
>CACCYT010000015.1 GCA_902550325.1 uncultured Bacteroidota bacterium
TAGTATCAGTATTAATTATCGTTGCTCTGTTTTTTCAGTTTAATGCCAAAGATATCGTGTACAAAAGAGAGCTACATAAGTTAAACCTTGCTAACAGTCCTTTTAAAAACACAAAAACACTTTCAAAGTCTGAAAGGAAAGAATTGGAGTTGCCTCCTAACCCATACAATGATAGGATATGGGAACTAACGATGGATCCAGTAGTTGGAAGACCAAAGACAGAAAATTTATTTGAAATTCAAGAACAATTAGACAACATTTCAAAAATAAGAGAACAAGGTGTTCCCGGTGAAAATCCTGATATGGCTTGGAAACCTAGAGGGCCAACAAATATTGCTGGAAGAACCAACGGAATTATGTTCGATCCAAATGACAGTTCTAACAAAAAAGTTTTTGCTGGTGGTGTTAGTGGGGGCATTTTTGTAAATGAAAATATTGATGATGAAAATTCCGAGTGGATAATGGTTGAAGGCGTACCAAGGAACCTACCAATATCTGTATTAACTTACGATCCAAACAACACAAATATATTTTATGCTGGAACAGGTGAATTTTATACTGGTGGTGACGCATTAGGCAATGGTCTATGGAGGTCGACAGATTCAGGTGTAACATGGGAAAATATTTTTGGTGGACGATCTGATTCAGAGCAGGTTTTTAAAAGTGAGGTTAATCAACTAATAATTACTACTCGAAGTAATGAAAATCCTATCGATTTTATACAAGCATCATTTGGACCCAATCTACCAGGCCCCCCAATAAATTATTTGGAAGATGAAATTGTTATTGCAAACCCTTTAGATGGTTGTTCAACACTTTCAAATACTGATAATATTCAAGGAAAAATCGTACTAATTCAAGATGGCTCCATTAATGGTGGAAATTGCGATTATTTTAAAAAAATCACTGAAGGTCAAAATGCAGGTGCAAAAGCTGTTGTTGTTTTTAATAAAGATACTGGTGAAACAAATTGGACTGATGATTTAATAACGATGAGTACAAATAGTGGAGATGTATCGACTATAAAGATACCATCAATATATATCAAAGAATCTTCAGGTAATAAAATCAAAGATTACATTAATAATGAAAAAACTGATGTCAGAATAGTAAAGAAAACTAATATTGGTTTATCTGGCATTGATATTGTGCCAGGATTATTTTTTATAAATGATGTTGTTGTACGAGATAATGATGGCACTTCAGAAATTTATGTTGCTGCTGCATCAAGATTATGGACAAGGATTCTTGGAACAAGAGGGAATGATCAAAGCGTTGTTTTAGGTTCTGCGCATGATGGCATCTATAAGTCACTTGATGGAATAAATTGGGAAAAAATTGAGTTGTACCATCCAATTGATAGTGATAATAACGTACCAAATAAAACAGTTGTCCCAATGGATTTAGAACTGGATAATGATAATAGATTATGGGTTTCTTCAACTATTAGTCCTGAATACAAACTAGTTGGTCAACAATGGGGAGGAAATCCACCAAAAGGTGGAGGTAAAATATATCGATTGAACGAAGAGGGTTCTTCTGCTACTTTTATAAGAGGAATTAGGACAAACTGTGGAAGTGATCAATATCCAGGTAGAAGAACCGAAATGACTTTTACTGCTGATAACAAATTAATTGTTATGTCAATAGCAGTAACTGCAACTGGAGATGGCTTCTGCAGAACACTACCTAGATTATATAGGGGAACGATTGAAGATTGGATCAATGATGATCAAACGGAACTTGATAGACCAGACGATCCAGATACCTCTGTGCCGTCATATGATTTTGGGAGAGGCCAAGGTTATTACAGTGTGTCATTAGCTGCTCACCCCACCAATAAGGATATTGTTTATGTTGGTGGTATAAACCTTTTTCAATCTACAAACACGGGTAATGATTGGGGAGCATTAACGAATCGAAGTGGAAGGTATGTTCAATACTTGCATGCTGATCAACACTCAGTTTTGTTCAGTGATAATAACCCTAATTTCATGTTAATTGGTAATGATGGAGGTATAGGATATAGCACCGATGGGGGGTCACTAATTCCCAGAAATAATAAATTTCATACTGCTCAGTACTACACAGTAGCTGTAGCTCCACTTGGAATGTTTGATAATTATACCACAAATGTTAGAGGCACGGATCCACTAATTGGTGACTGGGATCCAGAATATGAGAACAATGATGGAACCCTGGGTGGATATGTTTATACTATGACTACGACAATTAATGGCCATAAAGATGTTTTTGCTGGTGGAATGCAGGATAATGGAACATCAATTCAAGTTGACAATAATAATGGTTTTAGTTTAGGGAATGATTTTGGGCAAGGTGATGGAGCAGGAACTATGTTTTCTCAAAAAAACGATAATAAGTATGTAGTTTATGCTCACACTTATAATAATTCTAATTATGTACTAAATATGAATAATCCTGGATCAAATGACACTAGTTTGTGGTGGAGAATATCCTCAAATGATGATGATGAAGGAGATTTTATAAACAAACAGGCCCTTGATTCAAACTTTGGTGTAATATATTCCAATGCAGGGAATGGAAATATCAGGGCTTACCACAATTGGGATGATTTTGGGAGCTCAAGAGGTTCGATCAAGGATTCATATTTAATTAATGCTCTTGGAAGCAGTAGCTCAGCAATAACGGTTTCACCATTTAACACTCAATCGTCCACATTATACGTTGGGAATGACAATGGCCAAGTTTATAGGATTCTTAATGCTAATAATCCAAATAGTCAACAAAAAGAACAAATTACCGGTAGTGAATTTATTGGAAGTGTTTCTGATATTGAATTTGGCAAAGATGAGAATCATATCTTTGTTACTTTTTATAACTATGGAGTTGAAAGTATTTGGTACAGCAGCGATGGTGGCGAAAATTGGTCCGCAAAAGAAGGAGATCTTCCTGATCTACCAGTATATAATATATTACAAAGCCCTCTCGATGAAGATGAAGTAATCATAGGTACTGAACTGGGTGTTTGGTTTACAAATAATTTTAGTTCAAATAATCCAACTTGGAAACAAGCCTGGTATTGAATCAAATTATGGTCTAACTAAACCTGGCGAAATTATTCATGAGGTTGGTACAACAAGAATGGGTAACAATCCAAAAGAATCTGTTGTTGATAAATTTGAAAGAATACATGATGTTGATAACGTTTTTGTTGTTGATGCTGGACCTTTTGTTTCACAAGCAGATAAAAACCCAACATGGACCATTATGGCTTTAGCTTGGAGAGCTTCTGATCATATTGTTTCAGAGTTTAAAAAACAAAATTTTTAATGAAAAGGAGAGATTCAATAAAAACAATAACTCTTGGTGCCTTAGGTGCTTCATATTTACTAAATGGTTGTTATGGTGTCACTCAAGAAAAAATAAAGAGGTCATTAACTCGATACCAGTACGGTAGAACACCAAAAGAAAAATTATATGATGACCAACTTTTCAATCAAGATTTTTTTACTGATCAAGAATTGACAACCCTAAATAGATTATGTAATTTAATATTACCGCCTAACAAGAATGGATCTGTAGAGGAGGCTGAAGTTGTCCAACTAATCGAATTCATGGCGAAAGATATTCCCTCATATCAAAAGCCTTTAAGAGATGGAATTAATTGGATAAATAAGGAAAGTGATTTAAATTTTAACCAAAAGTTTACAGATATTCCTGAGGATTCACAAAAACAAATACTTGACAAAATAGCTTATTATGACCCAAACCAGGACATGAGTGATTTACCAGATGAAGTCCAATGGTTTAATCTTTTAAGAAATTTAACTGTAACAGGATATTTCACTTCACAGGTCGGAATTAAAGAACTTGGTTATAAAGGAAACAGTCCAAATGTTTGGGACGGAGTCCCGCAAGAGGTGTTAGATGACCACGGTTTAAGTTATGATGAGGAATGGTTGTCAAAATTTGTAGATCAATCCAAAAGACTTGATATTGCCAAGTGGGATGATGATGGTAATTTAATCTCATAAAAAAAGCTGCACTAGGCAGCTTTTTTATCCAAATAAACTTAATATAATTTATTGCTTTGGTTGATATTTGTAATAACCCTCTACAGGAATCATTAAATGTGCATAATCAGTTCCAGCAAACATAACATATGGAGCACCCGAATTAAAATCAGTTGTTTGTCCATCTAGCGTACTTGGATCTTTTGGCATTAACATGAGATGTGGTCCTGACTCTATCCAAGCTCCATCAGCTGAATCTTCTTTGTTTAAAACCCCAGCTTTTGTATTATCTTCACCCATATCTCCATGCAACATCCAAGCCCATCCATCGCTTTCCATTGTTTCGGAGGGTTTTGTTCCCGCAAAATATGCAGATACCCAGGCAAAAGATTGAGCATCACCTACCATAGCCATAGCCTCATGAGCATCTTTCCATCCATTTTCAGGATCAGCAGGTCCTCTGGGATTTGCAGCCATTGCGGTCCAACCATTTGTACCTTCTCTTAAAATTACCTGATTTCCTTCCGAGTCCATATCTACAACTGTACAGTTATCAGCGATAAAAGATGGGGCAGCGGTGCTGTATGCCCAAATTCTCCATTCTACAGAGGTATGAGGACCTTCTGGTTCCCCATTAGTTTCAACCTTTTCAACATCTGCTGTTTCGCAAGAAATTAAAAAAATTGTAATCACAAATAATAATATTTTTTTCATAGTTCAAATTTTATTTAAATATAAAAATTATAGTCCTGATAAAATCTTTTCCAGTGCTTTATTAAATTCTTCGTCAGTAAACTCATTCCCATAAAGAAGAGTTGAAAATCTAGCAACTTCAGCAGCAATTTGGACAGCAGCTTTAATTTCATCATCAGTCAAACCAGCTTTTTTAGCAAAAATAACCTGTGCTTTTATACAATATTCACATTTTATGGCTGCAGATGCAGAGATTGCTGCAAGTCTTGCCTCTTTTGTAGTGGTGGGGCCTGATGAAAAAAGTTTATTCCAATCACCAAAATATTGAGCTGCTTCAGATGCAATTAATTTCGGATACATTCTGTTAAATGGACTTTCTTGAAGAAATTCTTCATAACTTGATTCGTCAGTTTGGCCTATTGCATTAAACGATATAAATGCAATACATATTATTAGTATAATTTTTTTCATTTTTATTTGATTTATTTGATTTAAATATAAAAAAACTCCTTGAAAGGAGTTTTTTGTGGTACCTCGCAGAATCGAACTGCGGACACAAGGATTTTCAGTCCTTTGCTCTACCAACTGAGCTAAGGTACCATTGCATTTTAGCTCAGCAAATATAAACGTTTTACTAGATATTAAACAAATTGGTAAAAACTTGTTTAATTTTATCATTGTCCAATGAATTTATTAATTGACATAGGTAATTCAAAATCTAAAATTGCAATAACAAAAGATTATACAATTCTCAAAGAAATTCATTCTTCAAGTAAATTGATTAAAAAAATAAAGGAATTATTTTCCAATTATAAAATTACTCATTCCTCTTTGTCAAATGTTTCTATTCCAAATATTGAACTGATTGAGTTTTTAAAAACTAATAGCTACTTTTTTGATTTAAAAAAGAATAATCATTTACCATTTAAAAATCCCTACAAAGAAGGTTTGGTTGGTGACGATCGTTTGGCCTTAGTTTGTGCTGCCCATAAAGATTATCCCAACGAAAATGTCTTAATTATTGATATTGGAACTTGTATAACGTATGATATTAAAACAAAAAATAATGAATATTTAGCTGGCGGAATCTCACCCGGTTTAGGTTTGAGATATGATTCAATCAGTCAAAAAGCATTTTTAATAAAAAAAATCAACCCAACTTATCCTAAAAGTATGAGAGCATTTGATACTGAATCATCTGTTAATCTCGGAACTTTTTTGGGTACTCAACTGGAGATTGAGGGTTTCATAAAAAAATATTCAAGTGAATATGATGATTTAAAAGTAATTATAACTGGAGGGGATTCAAATTACTTGTCAGGTAAGATAAAAAACACCATATTTACAACTTCAAATTATGTTTTTAAAGGGCTCGAATTCCTTATAGATACTAACAAATAACATGAATAAAATTTCATTGCTTTTTATCATTTTATTTATTCAGTTTGGTTTTGCTCAAAAATCAAGTTATTCACCTTATTCTTATTTTGGAGTTGGTGAAACAAATTTTTCGGCAACAGCAGAGAATAGAATGATGGGAGGAAATACATCTTATTACGATAGTGTCTCAGTTAATCTGAATGTTCCTGCATCACTTTCTAAGCTTAGATTTGTGAACTATTCGGTGGGAATTAATTTAAAAAATAATAGATATTCTGTCGGGGAAAATAATGCAAAGTCAACAACTGCGAGTCTCAATTACTTGTCAGTATCAATTCCAACCAAACTTTTAGGCTTTAATTTTGGTTTAAAACCAAATACTTCTGTTGGTTATCTTCTTGAATCAGTTGATGAATCAACTGATCCTATTAGTACCAATCGGTATGATGGAAATGGTGGAATTAATAGTGCTTTTGTAGGTTTAGGGATTGAATTATTTAAAAATTTTGGGATTGGAATAAGTTCATCATACTCTTTTGGAAATTTAAATCATTATCATTCAAAAATATTGACTGATGTAGAACTTTTCACTAGGGTTTCAAGTGAATCATCACTTAGTGGTCTGAGCTATAATTTCTCAGCGGTTTTTCAACAAAAATTTAGAAATAATATTCAGATTTACACCACTTATTTATATCAGCCACAGTCAAGCTTAACCTCAAAAAACTCACAATCAATTGCAACACTAAAAACTGATGGTACTTTTGGAGGCGACACAGAAAATATAGACTTATCATTAACTGGAAGGGATGAAACCAAGTTTACTATTCCAAGTTTTTCAAATTTTGGAATTGGTTTTGGAGAAGATAAAAAATGGTTTTTTGGTGTTAATATGAAATCAGTTAATGGTAATGGCTATAAAAATGAGTTGATGGCTTTGGATAATGTAAATTTCAACAAACATAACATCTACTCTGTAGGAGGCTTCCTTTTGCCTCAGTATGACTCATTTACAAGTTTTTTTGACAGGGTTACATACAGAGCTGGACTAAAATACGTCGACGGAGCCTTAGAGGTGAATGGTCAAGATATCAAAGACTTTGGTATAAATTTTGGATTAGGTATACCAGTGGGTAGAATATCAAAGGTAAATATCGGTTTAGAATTTGGACAAAGAGGTACAAATGACTTTGGTTTGATTAAAGAAAATTATTTTAATTTGATGATTGGTGTTTCTCTCAATGATTTGTGGTTTATTAAATCAATGTATAATTAATTATTATGAAAAATATATTTTTTCTAATACTCCTTTTAATAATATCCAATCTAAATTCTCAAGCCTCGATAGATTGTAACTCAAATCTTTCAATTTTTGCTGAATATTATAAGGTTAAAAACTATGATGCTGCTTACGAACCATGGATGTCAGTTAGAAAAGAATGTCCTAAAATAAATCCTGCAATTTATTTTCAAGGATCCAGAATGCTGGAGGAATTCATAAAGACATCAGATGGTGAATCTAAGATAGCATACCAGGATGATTTACTCAAGCTTTATGATGAGTGGTTAATAAATTTCCCAGCCTATAATGGTAGATCAATTGTTGGTCAAATTATGTCTAATAAAGCCCAAAAAATGATAGATTATAAATTGGCAACCAAAACCGAAATTTTTGATTTATTTGAAAATGCATATCAAACTGACCCTGTAAGTTTTGATGATCCAAAACCGCTTTATAATTATTTCAAAACATATTTTGAATTATATAAGGCAGGAAATGGTGAGATTACATTAAATCAAATTTTTAATAAATATGAAGAATTGTCTGAAAGGTATAATTCAATAATTGACGAATACTCTAAACAAATTGATATCATTATTAATAAAGAAAATTCTGGAATTGCATTAACATCTAGAGAAAAAAGGAATAAAAGGGTTTATGAAATAAATTCAAATGCTTCAAATATATATTTAAGGAATCTTAATGCAATAATTGCAAAGGAATCAACATGTGAAAATTTAGTTCCTCTTTATAGAAAAAACCTTGAGGAAAATAAGACTAATCCAGTATGGCTCAATAGAGCAGCCAGTAGAATGGATAGTAAGGAGTGTTCAGATGATCCTTTGTTTGTTGTTCTTGTAGAGCTATTACATAATTTAAATCCATCGGCCAATTCTGCTTACTATTTAGGATTGCTTAATGATAAAAAAAATAATTCAGAGGAGGCATTGAGGTTTTACAACGAATCTATTGAACTTCAAACTGATAATATAAAAAAGGCAAGAATTCTTTACAAAATTGCCACTAAATTCAAAAATACTAAACAGTTTTTTAGATCTAGAAATTATGCAAGACGTGCTCTCGAATTTCAACCTTCCATGGGTAGAGCAAATCTTTTAATTGCCAATTTGTATGCAAGTAGCGCAAATGGCTGTGGTAAAACTCAATTTGAAAAAAGATCAGTTTATTGGCTTGCAGAAAGAGAAGCTAGAAAAGCAGCTTCTATTGATGCAACTATAAGAAAAACTGCATTAAAAGCCGCAGAGAGTTACTTAGGTAGGGCTCCATCAAAAACTGATATCTTCACTGAGGGTAATTCTGGCAAGGTTATTACATTTAATTGCTGGATTGGCTTGTCTGTCACTGTACCAACTCTTTAGTTTTGATACGTACAATTTTCCTGATCTTTATATTGTTGATTATCCAATCTTGTAAAAATGATTTTGAAAGTATCATTGATATCAATAAATATTCTAAAATACCTGCAGCTGTTACTGAAAATTTTAATTTAAAATATACAGATTCTGCAGTTGTTAAGGCTGTTTTAAATTCACCCCTAAATGTAGATTATACAAATCAAATATTTCCCTATGCTGAATTTCCGGAGGGTTTAAATATAAGGTTTTATGAAAATAAGGATGATTCAACAAATGTGTCTGCTAACTACGGAATTGTATATTACAAAACAAAAATTGTTAGCCTTAAAGGTAATGTCGTTATTCAGTCAGCTGATGGTAGTAAAATTAAATCAAGTCAAATATATTGGGATCCTGAGCAAGAATGGTTATTTACGGAGGAAGATATTATTTTTTCAAGTAATGACTATGATATAAATGCGAATAAGCTTGATGCTGATAGATCTTTCAAATTACTCAAAACGGGCCAATTAAACGGAAATTTTTTATTCGATGATAAATAAATAATATGAAGTATCACAAAATCTCAGAAATTGCCTATTTAACCATATCTTTAGTTGTCTTTTTTGATATAATTTTTTTAAAAAAAACAATTGAAGGTAATATTCCATTACTTATATTAGGATTTCTTTCTTTTTTAATGTTTCTATTCAGAAGGCATTACAGAAAAAAGTTTAACAACAGAAAAAATACTAATTAGTTTAACTTGAACTCATATTCTTTAAATAATTCTTTTATTGTTCTTATAATAGATATTTGTATTTTCGTCTTCTAAATTTTTTTTATGGCAGCACTCGGTAGTTTAAGAAGAAACTCTTTTGTTTTAATTTCCGTAATTGGTATGGCACTATTTGCATTTGTAATTGCTGGTGTATTTGATGGTTCTGGATTTCAGTCCCAAGATCCAATTGGTGAAGTCAATGGTGAAAAAATATCAATTACCGACTTTAGAAATCAAGTTGATTTTCTTAAAAAATCATATAACTTTTCTGATTTACAAGCCTTAAATACGTCATGGGATCAAGTAACTCGTAAAGAAATTTTTAGACAAAGGATAGATCAATTAGGACTTGGATCTGGAAAAGCTCATCTTGATTATTTTTTAGCTAATAATCCTAATTTCAATAGTGATGAAAGATTTTTAAATGATGCTGGTATCTTTGATATTGATAAGTTTACTGATTTTGTCCTAAATCTAAAGGATTTTAACCCGCAAGGTTACAGTCAATGGACTCTGCAAGAAAAAGAATTTAAAAACCAAATTGAACAGAACAATTATCTAAACCTCTTAAAGTCTGGAATAAACTCATCAAATTATGAGGGTGAATTAGAATTTTTAAAGTCTAACTTAACTGCAAATATATTGTACGTTAAAATTCCATACAGTTCAATTCCTGACAGTTTAGTTTCAATTTCAAATTCTGAAATAAAGTCTTACATAAATAAAAACTCTGACGATTTTAAGCAAAAGCCAACAAGAGGTTTTGAATATGTTGTTTTTGAGGAATTACCTTCTAACAAAGATGAAAGAGATTTGAGAGATAAATTAAATTCATTTTTAAACGATCGTGAGGAGTTCAACCCTGTTTCAAATTTGAATGAATTTGTAAAGGGTTTTAAGAGTACAAATGATTTCGATTTTTATATTGATGAAAATTCTGATATACCATTTGATTCATTATTTAGGCCAAAGGGTTTTTTTAGTTCAGATCACGCACAAATGATCTTTAATCTAAATAATGATCAAATTTACGGGCCATATAAAGACAATGGTTTCATGAAAATTTCGCGAATGCTTGAAAAGAAAAATAATGGAAATGTCAGGGCCAGTCATATTTTAATATCTTATAAAGGTTCGCAAAATGCAGACCCTTCAATTGAGAGATCTAAAAATGAGGCAAAAACTGAAGCAAATAGAATCCTTAAACTAGCAAGATTGAATCCTGATAGTTTTTCAAGTTTAGCTTTAGAGTTTTCTGATGGTCCCTCGAAAAGTAGTGGAGGAGATCTAGGTTTTTTTCAAGAAGGCATGATGGTGAAGCCTTTTAATGATTATGTTTTTAAAAGTAACATCGGAAGAATTGGTGTTGTTGAAACTGAATTTGGGTTTCACGTTATCAAAGTTGTCGCAAAAGAAGATTTAGCTAAAGTTGCAACAATTGCCTTAAAAAATGTTCCATCAAATTTTACAAGTGACTCTGTTTTTAATGTTGCATCAAAATTTGAAATTGAATTGTCAAAATCTCAGGACCTAATTAGCACAGCGCAATCATTCGAATATGAATCCAAATCACTTTCAAGTATTACCCCCTTAGATCATGAATTGCCTGCCCTAGGGAATCAAAGAAATTTAGTGAAGTGGCTGTTTGAAAATGATACAAAAATTGGAGATTATAAAAGGTTTGACTTAAGCTCCGGCGGGTATGTTTTAGCACAACTCAAAGATGTTAGCAACGAAGGATTAATGGATGTTAGTGCAGGATCAATATTGGCTTTACCTGAATTAAGGAAAAATAAAAAAGCTGATATGATTATTAAAGAAAACAATCAATACAATAGTTTAGATGATTTGTCTAATGAGAAAGGTTTGGAGATAGTTTCTGTATCGGCTATCAACCAAAGCTCACCTGTGGTTGCTCAAGCTGGATATGAACCAGTTATTATAGGAAACGCATTTGGATTAGATGTTGGTGAAACCTCTGGTTTTTTCCAAGGTGAGGAAGGTGTATATATGATCAAATTGGTTGATATTAATAAGGTTGAGAGTCCATCAACTTATTTAAGTTTTGAAAATCAATTATCCAATAAACGAAGATCAGATACTGAATCTAAAATTTTGGAATCTTTTAAATCTGAATCAAAAATTATTGATAACAGAACTGTCTACTATTAAAAAAAATTTTGTCGGTATTGCCAAAATATATTCAGGTAAAAGAAAAAATAAGCCATACTTAAGCAAAATTTTAAAACAATCCCAGTTAGGGTACCTAAAATAGATCCAAATGCAGGTTTGAGTGATTTTTTTAGACTCTTGTTATTAATCATTTCACCCGTAATTGCACCAATTATTGGCCCAATAAAAATCCCAAGAGGACCAATAATAAAAATTCCAATTAGTAAACCTAAACTAGCTCCAATTTGTCCTCCCTTGGACCCTCCAAGTTTTTTTACACCATAAATAGGGGTGATAAAATCTAGCAAGAAAACTAAAACTGCAACTGATAATGTTATAAAAATAAATTTTAAATTGAAAGGAACAGCATTAGTTAAATTTAAAAGCAGTAGTCCAAACCATGATGTGATTGGTCCCGGAATGATAGGCAAAAAGCTTCCAATTATTCCAACCAAGCATAAAATTATCCCAATAGCAAAAATTAAAATGTCCATATCACTTTATTAAACTAATTTTGTATTTTGAAACAAATGTCAATTTTAAAGTTAAATTACATTAAATATTTTTTGGTTTTTTTCCTTTTTATTTTTTTTTCATGTGAGTTGCCAATTGATAAGGAGATTGAAAGAGCACAAAAATTAATGTGGACATCAAGTGACGAATATCCAACAGTTCCAAAATGTGAAAATTTTGTTGATGCAAAAAAAAGGTTTGGTTGTCTGCGTCACTACTTAAATAATTATCTTATTAATAATTTAAAAAATAACCCTCATATCATTGATTTAAAATTTAATGATTCACTCAAAATAAAAATAGTTGTTGATAAAAATGGAAAGATCTACTCAGAAGGACTAGACTTTAAAAATTCTGAAAATGACACCCAAAAAATAAAATCCATTATTTACGAACTACTAGATTCAATGCCAAATATTATACCTGCTGTAAAAACTGATTACGGGATCAAGGTAAAATCAAAATTTATTCTCCCGATAATTTTAAATGTTGAATATGAATTCTAAGATTATTTTAGGTATTGATCCTGGAACTAATATTATGGGATATGGTTTAATAATTGTAGAGGATAAAAAAATATCTCTTTTAGATTTCGGTGAAATAAATATGACTAAAATAAAAGATCATTCTTTAAAGCTAGATAAGGTTTACAAATCAATAATTGAGATTATTGAAGCACATAAGCCTGATGAGATTGCAATTGAGGCACCATTTTTTGGTAAAAATGTCCAGTCAATGTTAAAACTTGGAAGAGCACAGGGAGTTGCTATGGCTGCTGGGATATCTAGACAAATACCAATAAAAGAATATTCTCCAAAGAAAATAAAAATGTCAATAACAGGAAACGGTAATTCATCAAAGGAACAGGTTGCAAAAATGTTACAATCTATTTTAAAGTTTAAAAAGCTTCCAAAAAAATTAGATTCTACTGATGGCTTAGCTGCTGCAGTATGTCATTTTTATAATGACAAAAATATAGTTGGTAGTGAGAAGTATTCAGGATGGAATTCATTTTTGAAAAGTAACCCTGACAGGTTAAAAAATTAAATTTGGCAGGAATATACATACACATTCCGTTTTGTAAAAAAGCATGTAGTTATTGCAACTTTTACTTCTCTACATCCTTGATTCTTTATCAAGAAATGATTAATGCGATCAAAAAAGAAATTATTCTAAGGTCAAAAAATTACAACGATGAAATCGAAACAATATATTTTGGGGGTGGAACTCCCTCACTTCTAAAAATTAAAGATATCGACGATATTTTTCTTACCATTGAGAACAACTATAATTTGTGTAATAATATAGAAATCACAATTGAAGCTAATCCGGATGACTTTTCAAAAGAAAAGTTAAAATCTCTCAGTAAAACAAAAATTAACAGAATTAGTTTAGGTGTCCAAACATTAAATGATGATGCACTTAAATTAATGAGAAGGGTGCATTCGTCTAAACAATCTATCGATTCAATTGAAAACTCATTATTATTTTTTAAAAACATATCTATTGATTTAATATACGGGATACCTAATTTGGACACAAATAGTTTAGATCAAGATTTAAGGCTGTCGCAATATTATGATATAAAGCATATTTCTACCTACGCTTTAACTGTTGAGTCAAACACATTACTAGAGTCTCAGATCAATAAAAACTTGGTAACTATGCCACAAGATGATGATGTTTATAAGCAGTACATGTATATAAATAATTTTTTGACCAATGAAAATTATGAAAATTATGAAATGAATAGTTATGCAAAGAATGGTTTTTACTCTAGAAATAATTCTGGTTATTGGCTAAGAAAAAAATATGTTGGAATTGGACCTTCTGCTCACAGTTTTGATGGATTTACAAGAAGTTGGAATATTTCAAATAACTCTGAGTATATCAAAGGTGTAAGATGTAACAAGCTAAATATAAAAAGAGAAGTCCTCTCCAAAGTAGATATATACAATGAGTATGTAATGACTGGGCTTCGTACAATTTGGGGAGTGTCAAGTGACTATATCTCAAAAAATTTTGGTAAAAATTTTTATGAACACTTTATGAATAGGTCTCAAAGTTATTTAAAATCAAATCATTTAGTTAAAAATGGAGATTTGTACACTGTTTCAAAGAAAGGTAAGTTTTTGACGGATGGAATTGCTGCTGAACTTTTCTTAATCAAGCTCAAATAGTTATTTGGTATAATGATAATAAAACTTTGTAATCGTTTCGATACCATTTAAAAAGTTGGATATCCCGTAGTGTTCATTTGGGGAATGAATAGCGTCCGAATCAAGCCCAAAACCCATTAAAATTGTTTTACTTTTTAATATTTTTTCAAATTGTGCTATTATAGGTATTGATCCTCCGTCCTTTGTGGCAATTGGCTCTTTATTAAATACATCTTCGTAAGCTTTGGAGGCAGATTTGTATGCTTTTGACTCAGTTGACGTTAAATAAGGTTCACCGCCATGATGCTCACTTACTTTAACTGTTACATTTGGAGATGCTATTTTTTTTATATAGCTAGAAAATAGTTGACTTATTTTTTTCCATCTTTGATTGGGCACTAATCTCATTGAAATTTTTGCATATGCTTTACTAGGTATCACAGTCTTGGAACCCTCCTCTGTGTATCCTCCCCATATACCATTTACATCTAAGCATGGTCTTATTGATCTTCGTTCAATTGATGTATAACCATTTTCACCCGAAGGATTGGTTACCCCTACAGATTTAGCATATTCAATTTCCGAAAATGGAATAGACCCCATTTTTTCTCTTTCAAGATCACTGTATTCAATAACTTCATCGTAAAAACCTGGTATGGTAATTTTTTTTTCATTATCGTGTAGAAGATTAATTATTCTTGATAATTCATTAATTGGATTAATTACTGAGCCACCATAGTGACCGGAATGTAGATCTCTATTTGGACCGGTCAACTCTATCTCCATATACGTCATTCCTCTCAATCCAATTGTAATGGAAGGTGTTTTTTTATCAATCATCCCTGTGTCTGAAACTAAAATTATATCACACTCAAGTTTTCTCTTATTCTTCTCGATAAAAATCTCAAGATTATCACTGCCAATCTCTTCTTCTCCTTCTATCATTATTTTTATGTTACAAGGGAATCCACCATTATTATTTAAAATTTCAAATGCCTTGATATGCATAAACATTTGTCCCTTATCATCACACGCTCCTCTGGCAAAGATTGCTCCTTCAGGATGGATAGATGTTTTTTTTACAATTGGTTCGAAGGGTGCAGAATTCCATAATTCAACAGGGTCTGTTGGCTGAACGTCATAATGACCATAGACCAGTACTGTAGGTAGTTTGTTGTCAATTATTTTTTCACCATATACTATTGGATTTCCCTTTGTTTTGCATATTTCACAATTATTAAAACTTTGTTTTTCCAAATGGGACTTTAATAACTCAGCACAAGTAATAATATCTTTTTTATGTTCTGATTTGGCACTTATTGAGGGAATTCTCAATAGCTCAAATAATTCTTCCAGAAATTTATTTTTATTTTTTTCTATATACTCTTTTATCTTGTCCATTCAATTTGTAAAATTAATAAATCCTCTTATAGCTATTAAATTATCTTGCTTATATTTGCTTCCCTTGCGGGTGTGGTGAAATTGGTAGACACGCTAGACTTAGGATCTAGTGCTTCACGGCATGGGGGTTCGAGTCCCTCCACCCGCACTTTTATTCTCTTTGAACCCAAATTTCATGCAAAGGATCTCCTTTGCTACTAAATCCCATATGATTCCACTCACCGTCATCTAATTTATATTCAAAATCTAGTTTAGCACCAACCCTCAAGTTATCCCTAGAGAAGAATTCAATTTGTTCAGTGTATTTACCATCAATTGTCTTATATGTTCCACCGCCAGTTCCCATAAATTGTTTGGTTGTGGTATTATATGCTATCCATTGAAATCTACTACCAGAAAGTATTTTCATGGTTTTTCTGGGTCTATCAATATTTCTCATACTTTTAACACCATCCCTAATTCTACCAGACATAAGCCATGCACCCTTAAGTTTTCCGGGTGTTCCATCATCAATTTTAGTCCAAGTTTCACCTGTTCTTATAATCTTCATTTTGTTTTCTTTTAGCTCTATTTTTGAGTTAATAGTCAATCCAACCCTTTCAGGATTTTTAGAATCAAATTCAATTTTTTGAGTTAATAAATTGTCATTAATGTACCACGATCCTCCATTAGTTGAAATAAATTTTCCATTAATATTATTGTATACGGTAGAGGAGTTGAAACCATTTGAAAAAATCGCAACATACCTATCATTTGTTCCTTCAGAATTTGTTTTAAATTTTTCCCAAGCACCACTAATCGACTGAGAATTTAAAAATTGTGAGGCTATCAGTAATATAATTAAGGGTATTTTATTCATTTTTAATCGATTTAATAATTTCATTTATTGATACAAGGTTATCATTAATAAACTTACTGTTAATTATTTGTATTTTATTTCTTTTCTTCTCATTAAAAATAAGTTTATTTACTATTGCATTAAATTCTTTTGAGTTTTTTATACTGAAGCCTCCTTTTAAGTTTATTAAGTCTTTTGCTTCGTTAAAAAATTTATAATTTTTCCCAATTATAATCGGATTACCATATATGCAAGATTCTAATATATTATGTAACCCTTTTTTTATGAACCCACCACCTATATATGAGATGGTAGCAAATTTGTAAATATATTTTAGTACACCAATTGAGTCTACTAAAAGTACATTATAATGTATATTATATACATTATCACTAAGTAAATTGACCTCGTTTCCCAATTTATTTTTTATTCTTTCTATATTTTTTTTGTTTACCATATGTGGCGCAATTATATACTTAATATCCTTTACTTTATTTTCTTTTATATAATTAATTATTATTTCTTCATCCTTTTCCCATGTACTTCCACATACAATGCATTTATACCCCTTCAAATATCTATGTAACTTATCATTTTTATAAACCTCATCCTTTTGTAAGAAAGCTCTGTTAAATTTTAAATTTCCACAATATTCTACATTATTTAATCCCAATCTCTTTATATTCTCCACACTAATCTTGTCCTGTACATAAACCTTATTAAATTTTTTTATTGTACCATAAAGAATTTTACTAGTAACCTTATTAAAGGTATAGTTTACTAAATAAGATTTAATTTTCTTTTTCTCTAACTCTTTTATATAGTTAGGCCAAATTTCCTGCTTAACGAATATTGAAATATTTGGATTTATTATTCTTATAAATTCTTTAGCATTATACTCTGTGTCTATCGGTAAATAATATGTATAACTTATTTCCTTTATCCTTTTCTTAAGTTTAAATCCCGACTCTGAAAAGAATGTTAAAATAATTTTCTCATTAAAGTTCTTTTTAATTTCTTTTATCAATGGTATTGCTAATTCATATTCCCCAAGTGATGATGTATGGATCCAAATATGTTTTTTTGTTATATCGATCTCGCTACTTATTTTTCCAAGTAAGTTTACTCTTACCAATAAAAAACTTTTTATTTTATCAGAGAAAATAGACAATGTTGGTAGTAGAATATTTTTAAAAATCCCTATTAATATATTATAAGCAATATTCATTCTTGACTAAAGTAACACATTTAGAAATATCTTATCTAGAAAAATTTTGTTCGATCACAAAATTGAAATGAGAGAACAAATTAATATGTACAATATTATTATTAAGTTTTAATCAGGTCGTTTCTACAACGATGTCTCTATTTATTTTTCTAATTAATCCACATAAAACTTTACCAGGACCTATTTCTGTAAATTTTTTGGCCCCCAGATTAATCATATTAACTATGGATTCAGACCACCTTACAGGTGAAACCATTTGATCGATTAAATTTGTTTTAATTTCATTTTTATCTGTGACTGCCTTAGCAGTCACGTTTTGAAAAATTGGACAAACAGGATTGTTGAATTCAATGGTGTCAATAAATTCTTTAAGCTCTTTTTTTGCATCATCCATTAATTTTGAGTGAAAAGCACCATTGACGTTTAGTTGTAAACTCCTCCTAGCACCCATATTATTAAATAGCGTACAAATTTCCTCAATTCCCTCAACTTCACCTGACACAACAACTTGCCCTGGACAATTTAAATTAGCAGCTACAACGTATTTGTTAAATTTTTCACATTCATTAATAATTACTTCATTATCTAGACCTAAAATTGCAGCCATGCTACCTGGATTATTATTACAAGCTTTTTGCATGGCATTTGCACGGGCGGAAACAAGCTTTAGGCCATCCTCAAACTTAATTGTTTTATTGGCTACTAGTGCAGAAAATTCACCTAACGAATGTCCGGCTACAAAATCTGGTTTAATTTTAGAATTGAGTTCTAGCAACTTTGCTATTGAATGAACAAATATTGCTGGCTGAGTTACTTTGGTTTGCTTTAAATCTTCATCAGAACCCTCAAACATAATATTTGATAATGAAAAACCAAGTGTTTCATCAGCTCTATCAAATAATTCTTTAGCGTTGTTAGAATTTGTGTAAAGTTCTCTACCCATACCCCTAAATTGTGAACCTTGTCCGGGGAATACAAATACATTCATTTAATTAATTTTATCATATGTTATGAAGCTAAAATTATAATTATGATTCTCAATATTAAACATTTTTATATTCTTAACCTCTTTCCATAAGTTTTTGTCAATTTGAGGAAAGGTCGTGTCACCCTCAAAATTGTGATAAACTCTTGTAAGCTCTATTCTTTTTGCATATGTAAGTCCTATTCTATAAATCTCACCACCTCCAATAATAAATGGCTGTGGATCATCTTTACAGACTTTTAATGCATTTTCAAGAGAATCTACGACTATTATATTTTCAGCTGTGTAATTTTTATTTCTAGTGATGACAACATTTGTTCTATTTGGTAAAGCCTTAGGCATAGATTCAAAGGTTTTTCTGCCCATGATAACATGATGCCCTTTTGTTAAATTTTTAAACCTGATTAAATCTTTGCTTAGATGCCAAATCAGTTTATTGTTATTTCCAATTACATCATTTTCAGATGCTGCAACAATAATAGTAATCATCTGATTTAAATTATTTGAATTTGAATCAGCATAAATTTTTGATTCCTTTTCAATATCCTTTTTCAAAGATCTTATCTTTTCTTGCTGAACCTTAATTAAATGACTTTTTTGAGCTGAAACCCACTTTTTTGAAATAATTCTTTTAGATACAAAGACATCAAACAAGTGGTAGAGCAAGATAAAAGACCAGATTAATACAATCCAAATAGACCAGGAATAATCAAAAAATATTAAGTTCTCACCAACAGATAATACAAGGTCGACAAATAAAATAAAACCTGAAATAAAAAGAAAAAATATAAAATGTCTATAAACATTCCTCTTTTGCCTCACTCTGTTCTGTGCATTTTCTAATAATTCTATTGTATTATCATCAATATGTGAGATTTTATCGCTAAACATTGAATAGCAAAAGTATAAGAATAAATTTATTTTACAATCTTAGTTAGAGACTGTAAATTTAGAAACGCCAGAGTCAGAATTACTGCCTGAATTATCCTTGGTGACTACTTTCCAATAATAAATACCAACATCTGTGATGCTTTGTGTGACTTTAGTTACACTTATATTTGATTGAACCTTAGTTGTAGGAGGGTTTGATGTTCCAAGATAAAGATCATAAGTTAGAGTATCTCCAGCATCTACATCACTACCAGACCACTCAAATTCAATATCACCAGGACTAACTGTCGACTCGGATACAGGCTTTTTAAGATCTGCTGGAAAAGGGGCATAATTTGAGGTTTGCTCTCCTTTAAGATAAAATTTCCATTTTTCACTTTCAGCCGTATCGCTTGTTGAATTTGAAGATGAAACAATATACCATGAGTAAGGTTGACCCTTTTCTAGTTGGATTGTAATAGTAGTTGATGAAGTACTTTGTGAAATAACAGATTGATTTAGTAGATTTTTGATATTTATAGTGTACGTATCTGTATATTGAGATGAATTCCATCTAAACTCAACATTTTCACCATCAAGACATTCCGTATTGTTTGCAGGGGAAATTAGACCTGAAGATGTAGGTGGATTTACAGGGTCAGGTGGATCTACATCACCACCACCACCATCATCTTTTCCTCCACAAGAAATCATT
>CACCYT010000016.1 GCA_902550325.1 uncultured Bacteroidota bacterium
TTTTGGTAAATATCGTTACAGAATAATTAACTATGAAATAAACTTTAAAAATTTACCTAAAAAATTTGATGGTTATAAACTTGTTCAACTTTCAGACTTTCACTGTGGTAGTTTAGAAAATAAGCATATGGTTGACAAGGCAATTAAAATGATTAATGATGAAAATGCTGATTTAATTCTATTCACTGGGGATTTTGTGAATAATCGCTACGAGGAAGTTAAACCATGGGTTAAATCTTTTTCAAAATTAAAAGCTAAAGACGATATGATATCTGTTCTAGGAAATCACGATTATGGTGACTATCAGCGATGGTCGAATAAATTTGAAAAAGAAGAAAACTTCAAAAATCTATTAGAAATACAAAAAAAAATTGGCTTTAAAGTGTTGATGAATGAAAACAAATATATAATTAGGGGCGATGAAAAAATAGCTATTGTTGGTGTTGAAAACTGGGGTGCAAGATTTAATCAATTGGGTGATATCGAAAAGTCTATTCAAAACATTTCTGAAACAGACTTTAAAATTGTTTTATCTCATGATCCAACACATTGGGAAAAAATTTTGAAGGATCACCCAAAAAAGTTTGACTTAACACTCTCTGGTCATACTCACGGTATGCAATTTGGTATTGAGATACCTGGGATTATTAAATGGAGTCCAGTTCAATGGGTATACAAATACTGGGCAGGCTTATACACCCACAATGGTAAATACCTGAATGTAAATAGGGGATTTGGTGTACTTGCGTTTCCAGGACGGGTTGGAATATGGCCTGAAATAACAACTATTACACTTAAAAGATCAGTCTAAGTAAGTAAAATCAGTTTCTTTATTTTTAAGAGCTTTTTTTAATAATTCTACTGCTTTTTTTGGATTTAAATTAGAGTCGTAAATATATTTATATTCGTGGTTTTCAGGTCCATTCTTATCATAAACACCCCAAGTATTAAAAGTTACAACACCATTATTTCTTTTGGCAATGATAGCCTTTAATATATTTGCATAACCATTAGCTTGTCGATTATACTCATTGCTGTTAGGTGGATCACTAGTCATACGGTAATCAATTTCAGTAATGTGAAAGTCCAGGTCATTTTCGTGAGCCCAATCAATAATTGATAAAAGATAATTTAATTTAGATTGGTTTAAAGATAAAACAACATTATCCCTCAAATGACCTTGCCATCCTAAACCATCTACTCTAAGACCCTTATTTTTCAAATACAAAATAGTTTCTTTTACCTTGTTCCACATAGCTGGCTGCATTCCAGCGTGTTGGTTAAAAATTAAACTAATATCTGGTGCATGTTGCTGGGCAATCTCAAAAGCTTTTATTATGTAAAGTGGGATACCATCATCATTTTTACCAATTTGTGTCCATGGGTTTTCCCATTGATTGGTTCCATTTCTTTTGTCAGTCCAATTGCCATTCGAATCGATGGTTTCATTGACCACGTCCATCCATAAAATATTACTGTTTCCATTAATTTTTTTACAAAGTTCAGTCAAAAATTCCTCATACAACTCAGATAGTTCTTCAGCTGTTCTTGAATCAGTTTTTGCCCATGTGGAGGACTGAGGGCCAATTGGTCCGTGAACTCTCATTTTAATATTATTTGCATTTGAAAAATTTAAAAATGCTTCAACCCTGTCCCATTTCCAAACCCCAGGTTCTGGGTGTACTATTGATTGTTTAAATGAATTTTCAGGGGTTGTATAATCAAATTCCGATAAAAAAAGTTCTTCAACGTTGGAATCTAACTGATAATAATTTAGGGTTGCACCAAAAGCAAATTTTTCTGTATCATAATTTTCATTGACAAGTTGTTTAAAGCTTGGATCTTCAACTACAGGTGCATTTGGCAGAGTAACATAAACAGTAGCGATATTGCTATCAAACTCTCCATCATTTGCTTTATAGGTAAATGAGTCGGAATCATAAGCATTGGAAGAGGGAGTATATGTTGCAGTATTTAACGATAAATCAATTGTTCCTTTGTTAGGATTTGTTACAATTGAGTATATTAAATCATCATTATCAGGATCTGAGCCTTGCAGAATTATACTTATTGGGGAACCATCTGTTGTGACTGTTAAACTTTGAACTACAGGTGGGCTGTTTTGTTTATCAATATTAGCATCCGAATTATCATCACTTGAACTTGAGCACGATAGAAAAAAAATTACAATCACTAAAAAAAAATTTTTTTGTATCATTATTTTTCAAAAATTAAATTGGTGGCTTTGTTCATCAATGATTTTTTTATGGCATATAATGATTGTTTAGGATTACCAAGTTGATCATATAAACTTAAAATATTTTTTGGAAAGTCCCCAGGGCCTTTTCTATCAAATAAACCCCAAACATTCAGAGTGACAACACCATTATTTTTTTTTGATATCAAAGTGTTAACTATATTATTATATGATATAACCTGTCTTTTTTGAACTGATAAAGATTTAGGGTTTTCATTGTTTAACCAATAATTGAGTTCAGTGACATGAAACTCCATTGAATTAGCGTGTGTCCAGTCAATTAAGTATGAAAGATAGTTTAAATCCTCCTTTACCAAACCCACCCCATTTTTATCACGCAAATGAGCCTGCCAGCCTATACCATCAACTCTCAAACCCATATTTTTAAGATACAAGATAGTTTCCAGTACTTTTTCCCACATTTTTCTTTCCATTCCACCATTGTGGTTATAAACCAGTTTTATATTTGGAGCATACTTGTTAGCAATCTCAAAAGCTCTGATAATATATATTGGAAATCCATCATCATTTAAACCTATTTGAGTCCATGGATTTTCCCATGAAGAATCACCAGGTTTTTCCTTAAACCAATCACCATTTCTTAGAACCGTTTCATTTACAACATCCATCCATTTCACGGTTTTTTCATCATTTAATCTAATACACAACTCTGTAAAAAATTCTTCCATATTTTTGAGTAACTCCTCATTTGTTCGATTGTCATTTTTGGCCCACTTTGATGCCTGTGGACTCACTGGCCCATGAATTCTAAGTGTTAAATTATTTTTTTCTGCAAAATCTATAAAGTCATCATATTTCTTCCAATTCCAAACACCAGGGCGAGGATGTATGGCTGTTTGCTTGAAAGAATTTGCGGGAGTTAGATAAGTAAATTCACTTAGAAAAAGATTGGTAACACTAGGTTTTGAAAGCGCATCGTGTCCGATGGTAGCTCCAACAAAAAAAGATTCAGTAGCATATTCTTTATCAATTAAAATATTTTTTATCGAATTTTTACTTTGAGTATAAATTAAATTAGTTGTGAGTAAAAAGAAAATTAAAAATCTCATTTGCTAAAAGAAAACTGGGGAGAAAAATACACAAATTCCTATTACTATAAGTACTAGAACAAATGAAAGCCAAATATCAACATTTGAATAGTCTTTCTCTTTATTAATCTTCAAGTGAGCAGGAATAGTTCCGAATGATAATCCCTTGATTCTTTCATAATCTGGTTCTGCTGTCATCATGGTGACCGTAATACATAAAGCTACTGAAAATGCAAACATCCATATTGCCATGTAGGAAAAGTTTATAGTTGCGAACAAAAATAAAAACCCATCAACGGGTATGCCCGAAGCAATTTCAGGTTGATAATATATTTCTGAACCAAGCCTTAAAATAAGTAAAAATAATCCTGCAAACAATGTAACAATTGAAGCCTGTGCATTGACTCTTTTCCAAATTATTCCTAATAAAAATACTGTTGTAACGGGCGGTGCTATATATGCCTGAACATTTTGCAAGTACTGATACATAACTCCACCGCCAATTTTTTCCATAATTGGGATCCATAGAATTCCAAGAACAACAATAACAACAGTTGCAACTTTACCAACATTCACTAAAAATTTTTCTGATTTATTAGGACTGATTTTTTTATAAATATCAATTGTGAATATAGTTGAACATGAGTTAAAAACAGATGCCAAAGAACTCATTAAAGCGGCCATTAATCCACCTGCGACCAACCCTTTCAGACCAACAGGTAATAAGGTAGTTACAAGCATTGGAAATGCTCTGTCTGCTTTTTGAACTCCGTTTGTATCCATTACATTAAAAACCTCAGGGTTTTGAATTGTTAATGCAAAAGCAATGATACCAGGAACCAAAAAAATCAAAATTGGTAATAGTTTTAGATAAGCTCCAAATATTGCTCCTCTCCTACCAATAGTTATATTGTTAGCAGCTAAAGTTCTTTGAACAATATATTGGTCTGTACACCAATACCATATTCCAACAATAGTTCCGCCAAATAATAATCCTGCCCAAGGAAAATCAGGATCATCCCACGGTCTCCACATATTGAAGTGTTCAGGACTGGCTTGAGTTACTGTCTCAGTCAATTGATTCCAACCACCTACTTCTTGAAAACCGAGGTAGGTAATAATTACAGATCCAAGGATTAAAACAACAGTTTGCAGTGTCTCCGTATAAACAACAGCTCTTAATCCACCTAATATTGTGTATGCTCCAGTGAAAATAACAATACCAATTGCACCAACCCAAAAATCTATATTTAATAGTTCTGAGACTACAATACCACCAGCATATATTGTTACAGAAACTTTTGTTAGAACATATGCAAACAGTGAAAAAACAGAGAGAAACCACCTTGATCTACTATCAAATCTTTTCTCAAGAAACTCTGGCATTGTAAAAGCACCACTTCGAATGTAGAATGGTAAAAAAAGCCAACCTAGAAGTAAAACAATCCATGCGTGGAGTTCATAGTGTGCAAGAGGAGTTCCAGATGAAAAACCTGTTCCAGCTAGTCCAACTACGTGCTCTGAACCAATATTCGATGCGAAAATTGATGCACCAATTACAAACCATCCAACATTTCTTCCGGCGAGAAAATAGTCCTCTGTATTTTTATTTTTTTGTAATGCAACCCAAACAGCAACACCAACTAAAATTGCAAAATATAAACCTAACACTACCCAGTCAAGGCTTTCAAAAATTGTTTTTGATTCTTCCATTTAATTTATTTTATGTAGTTAAACAATATGTTTTCAATTAATTCTTGCTTTGCGCTTGTAAGTTTTAGTTTACCATTGCCTTTAGCCAATTTGTATAAATCTTCTAAAACTAATTTACCTTCCTCAAAACTTTTTCCTTTACCAGAATCAAAGCTTTTATATCTATTTTTTAACATTTCAGGAAGTGGTGAATTTTTTAGTAAATTATCTGCTATAATTAAAGCTCTTGCAAAAGTATCCGCTCCTCCAATGTGGGCAATAAATAAATCCTCTAGATCAGTAGAATTCCTGCGCAATTTAGCATCAAAATTTACACCTCCACCTTGGAGACCTCCAGCATTTAAAAAAACAAGCATTGCCTCAGTAGTTTCTTGAATATTGATTGGAAATTGATCAGTGTCCCAACCATTTTGATAATCACCTCGGTTGGCGTCTATACTCCCAAGCATTCCAGATTTTGCAGCAACAGTTAATTCATGTTGGAATGTGTGTTGAGCCAAGGTAGCATGATTTACCTCAATATTGATCTTAAAATCCTTTTCTAAGCCATAATCTTTTAAAAAACCTATTGATGTTGCAGTATCAAAGTCGTATTGATGCTTGGATGGTTCCATAGGCTTAGGTTCAATGAAAAATGTACCCTTAAATCCTTTAGATCTAGCATAGTCACGGCACATCTTTAGAAATTGAGCCATGTGATCTAATTCCCTACTCATATCAGTATTTAACAAGGACATATATCCTTCACGACCTCCCCAAAAAACATAATTTTCACCATCAAGTTCAATAGTAGCATCTAAAGCCAACTTAACCTGTGCCCCTGCTCTTGCAACAACATCAAAGTCAGGGTTAGTAGCAGCACCATTCATATAATGTGGATTTGAAAAACAATTGGCAGTTCCCCAAAGTAATTTTATTCCAGATTTTTTCTTTTTTTCTTTAATATATTCTGTAATAAAATTTAATCTCTCTTCAGATTCAGATAGTGTGTCTGCTTCTTTAATCAAATCATAGTCGTGGAAACAAAAGTAATTAAACCCCATTTTGGAAATAAACTCAAATGCTGCATCAGCTTTATCTTTTGCAGCTTGTAAAGGGTCTTTTGATTGATCCCAAGGGAAGATTTGGGTTCCAGTACCAAATGGATCTGCTCCCACTCCACAGAATGAATGCCAATATGCTACAGCAAATTTGAAATGATCTTTTAAAGTTTTACCTGCAACAACCAATTCTGGATTGTAATATTTAAACGCTAGTGGATTGTCTGACTCGGGGCCCTCATATTTAATTTGACCTACTCCCTTAAAAAATTCTTTATTACCTATTAATGCCATAATTATTGATTAATTAGTTTGTTTAAATTAAGTTTCCAAATTTCATAAGAATCTTGATATTGTTGCTTGTTTTTGGAAGGAACATAGCTTTTAATATAGTCATTATTAGAGATATTTTTTGAAAATGATTCAAAATTATTTTCATCTAAACTCACAACTCTTGCAGCACCGTAAGCACCAGTCACATCATGAATTTCAATTTCCTTATCTAAAAGTGTTGATATTGTATTTGAGAAAATTTCTGATCTAAAAAGATTATCATTACCGGACCTAACAAGCTTTGTTTCGAAATTATCATTCATAAGAATTTCCATTCCATATACAAAGGAAAAAGCGATACCCTCCAAACTTGACCTACACATATGATCTGAGTTATGAATATTTAAATTTAAATTTGAAATTTGTGTACCAATATTTTTGTTTTCAAAAATTCTTTCAGCACCATTTCCAAATGGGTAAGTAAGTAAATTATTTGAACCTATTTCTACATTAGCTGCTTTTTCATTCATTTCTGTATACGATCCCGATCGAATTAAATTTTTAATCCACTTATACTGAATTCCAGCACCATTGATACACAACAACTTACCAACTATTTTATTAAATTCTGAGTAATTTACATGAGCAAAATTGTTAATTCTGAGAGACTCTTTTGATTTTAATTGATCTGTTAATGCGTACAATACTCCTGATGTTCCCCCAGTGGCGGCAACTTCCCCAACATTTAAAACATTCAATGCAACTGCATTATTAGGTTGATCACCTGCTCTATATTTTACTGGAATTCCTGTAGGTAGCCCAGTTTTTTCTGTCGCCAACTTTGTTACGTATCCTTGATCCTTAAAGTTGTCAACAATGTTTGGTGTCATTGATGAATCAATTTGATAGTGATTTAATAACCAATCTGCCACACGATTTTCTTTAAAATCCCAAAACATGCCCTCTGATAAACCTGTAACAGTTGAGTTAATCTCACCAGTCAACTTAAAATTGATAAAATCACCAGGTAGCATATATTTATATATATTGTTGTATATGTTGGGTTCATTTTTTTTTACCCATGCAAGTTTTGACGCAGTGAAGTTTCCAGGTGAATTTAAGAGTTTAGAGCAACATTTTTCCTCACCAATTTCTTCAAATGCTTTATTTCCAATTTCAACAGCTCTACCATCACACCAAATTATTGAATTACGCAAACTGTTACCGTCCTTATCAACAATCACAAGTCCATGCATTTGGTATGAAATACCTATTCCTTTAATTTGATCATTACTAATATTAGACTCGCTTATGATTCTTTTTGTACCTATACAAATTAATTCCCACCAATAATTTGGATCTTGCTCTGCCCAACCATTCTTTTCTGAGATTATACTCATCTCTGCTTGAGGCTCTTGAATAAGCTTTACTTTTTCACCAGAATCTGATTTAGTTAAAGCTATTTTAAGTGATGAGCTTCCTAAATCATATCCAATATTATACATTGTAAAATTTAATTCTTTAGTGGAAAAATTTCTTGAATAGATCCATCTTCATTGTGGTACATCTCAGTGTATTTAACATTTCTCAAGTGATCTTTTCCAGAAATTTGGGTATCGTGATAAAATAAATACCACTGATCACCAACCTTCAGCGTTGAATGATGATTAGTCCAACCGTCTACTGGATTATTAATTATACCTTGATAAACAAACGGTCCATATGGGTTATCACTGGTTGCGTAAACAATTAAATGGGTATTTCCAGTACTATAACTCAAATAATAAATCCCATCTTTTTTATGAACCCAAGCAGCTTCAAAAAATCTTCTTGCATGATCTTTAGTAAGGATAGGATTCCCATTTTTATCGATAATTCGAACTGGCTTAGGATCTTCAGCAAAACTGATCATGTCCTCAGACATTTTTGCTATTCGTGGTGATATTGCTGGACCATTTGGAATACCACTATCTTGCAGTTCATTTCCACATTCACCTGACGTATACTCATTATCCTCGTTCCACCTTTGTAATTGACCACCCCATATACCTCCAAAATACATATAATAGGATCCATCATCATCTTTAAATACACTAGGATCCATACTGTAACTTCCTTGAATGGGGTTATCTTCAGCTTTGAAAGGACCTTCTGGTTTATCTGAAACAGCAGCACCTATTTTAAAAACATCATCTTTATCTTTTGTAGGGAAATACAGATAAAATTTTCCATCTTTTTCTGCTGCATCAGGTGCCCAAAACTGTCTCTTAGCCCATGGAACATCGTCAAGATCAAGTCCAACATCATGGATTGTGACCGGTCCTCCAATATAATTCATTGATAGTACCCTATAATCTCTCATTGCATACTTTCCTCCACAATCATCAACAGGGGGATTTTCAAGTATGATGTCGTGTGATGGATACACATAGATTTTTCCATTAAAAATATGTGCTGATGGATCAGCCGTAAATATCTCTGTTACTAATGGATCGTTAAGAAATTTTTTTTGTGCAAAACTAAAACTAGAAGCAAGTAATATTATAAAAATTATTTTTTTCATTTGATAACAATTGGTTGATTAGTAATTTTTCTCATATTAAGCAGTTTACTTGAATATTTTTCAACAATTTCTTTATACTTGGGCTCGTTTGAAATATCAATAGTCTGAAGCTTGTCTGTCCGCATATCAAATAACATTTTAGCCACAACCTTTTCATCAGAATCGGGTGATGGTGTGTTATTTCCATTTCGGTCTTTAAAATACTTATTGTATCCAATAATCTCATGATATGAATAGTCTAAGTCTTGAACAACCTCTCTCATTTGATATCTGCTATATATTTCAGATTTAAATTTTTGAGATGGATTTTTCAATATGGGTACAAGACTCTCACCATGAATGTAATCTGGGGCCTCTAGACCTGCTAATTCACTCAAAGTAGGATAGATGTCAACATATTCAACTAACGCATTTGTTTTTTCATTTTTTGACATATTCGGAGCTGAAATAATTAACGGAACATGAATTGCCTCTTGAAATGTATGGTGCTTGCACCAAAAACCATGTTCTCCTAAGAAAAATCCATGATCACTCCAAAATACTATAGTCGTGTTATCTCTGAGACCTAAATCATCCAAAGATTTGATTAATTTACCCACCAATGCATCCAAATAACTAACACTTGCATAATAACTTTTTATTAATTCCTTTTCAGTTTCGTGTGAGACAGGTCCTTTTTTTGGGATATCCAAATATCCATTCCTTAACTCTTCCCAGTTGTGATAAGACCTATTGTGTGCATTTTTGGGAATAGTTTTTTCTCTGGAAATAGTCAAATCACTATCATCGTACATTTCACCATATTTCTTAGGCTGAATGAAAGGTAAGTGAGGTGAGACATAACCTACCGCAAGAAAGAAAGGATCCTGTGAATCCTTAAAATCAATAAGTGTTTTAATAGCAAAATCTGTCAATTTTCCATCTGTATATGCATCATCTTCAACATCGGCATATTCCCAAGCAGGACCGATGTAATTATTAGGTTGGTTAGGATTAATTTCTTTTCTCTTTTCAATCATTCTAAGAGTTGTTTTACTTTGATAATCCCTTTGTTCCCTAAAATTTCGATAAATATCCCACTCATCACGATTATCTCTCCATTCATGATAAATTTTTCCTATTGATCCAGTGGTGTAACCATTTTGCTTGAAAAGTTTTGCTAATGTAATGGCTTTGGGCAAATCTTCGTCAGCTCTAGAATAATACTTAACGAACCTTGATTTACTTCCTCTCACACCAGTTAAAATACTTGCTCTACTAGCACCACAAACAGCAATATTAGTATATGCTTGATCAAACTGAACACCTTCTGATGCTAGTTTATCAAGATTTGGTGTTTTCATTTGGGGGTATCCGTATGAGTTAATCAACGGTCGCATATCATCAACACCAATAAACAAAACATTTTGTTTCTTTTGAGAGCTCAATGTAAAACATATAAAAAATGATATCATAATAAATATTGAATGCTGAAGTGTTACTAAATATTTACTCATTTGCTGGGTATTAAGATTATTTAAGTATTAAAATAAAGATAAGGTTAGTTTAAAAAAAAAAGGAGGAAAATTCCTCCTTTTTTCTAAAAATATGAATCAATTATTGCCTTCGAGCTTCATTACCAGACTTTAAAAGAGCAACAGCTTTTTGATTACCAAACTTTTTAGATAAAGTTTCTCTTATGTTATTGTAACCATTTCTGTAAACTACTTTCTTAGCCTCAGGATCAGTAATACCCTGTTTTTTGATTTCGGCAGCATTTGTAACAATTTGATTTAAAGTTGCATCATAAAAAATCTTTTTGTCCTTTTTACTTAGAGAATGCTTTTCCGCAACAAAATTTGAAATTTTTTCAGCATTCTTTATCTGATTCTTTGTTGGCTCTTGAGCAAACAGAAAAAAAGGTATCGTTAAAAAGATAAATAAAAATGTCTTTTTCATAATTAATTAATTAACTCGTTGGTATTTATTTCACTCAAGGGTATTTGAAGTTGCATTATTTCAGCCTCATTGGTTGAAAACTTAACTTCTCTATTAGCTTGATATTTCTGAGATCCAATTAATACTTTTTTTCCAAAAGAATTATTGTGTGGTAAGACGGTGTGATCTAAGAAATACTGATAACCACGTCTTTTATTGTGAAATGAATCCTCACCCTCACCAATTAACTCAAACTGATATTCCTCCATAATCGCATCTCTAAATGAATTTTGACCTTGAGAAAATTCAGCTCTAGGGCTTAAACCAGCTCTACTCAGAACCGGTGTCAAATAAGTCATTTCCTGTCCGTTACCAAGCTCATTAGATATCTCTGCAAGCATAAGTAGCAATTCTGCATATCTCATAACAACAACATTTTGACTGTTATATTGATTACTGTGTGTTCTATCTTTTTCAACCCATTTGAATAAATATGGATGTGAACTTCCCATACCGCCTCTCCATGCTGCAGATGGGTATACTCTTACATTACCAGCTGGAGCTGTCCTATCAGCTCTGTAATACTGGTGAAGATAAGTAGCATTATATCTTTTATCAGGGAAACTTGTAATTAAAGTAGGGCCTGTCCAATTTTGACCTCCACCATAGGCAGCAACATGCTTGTCATGCTGAAAAGCAGTTACCTGGAACCAACCAAAATGCATACCGGCCTTATATTTCCATGGTGTAAAGTTTCTACCAATTTGAGAGTTAGCAGCATCCTGAGCTATCTGTAATTCAAATATAGATTCAGTAGAGTTTTCACCTTGAACTGTAAACAAACTTCCATAATCAGAGACTAGTGAATATTGACCACTATTGTATACTTTCATAGCCTCAGTGTAAGCCAGTCCCCAGTAGTCCATTGAACCACCCATAGTTTGTATATCTGGGTTTGTGGCTTTAGCCATATAAACTTTTGCCAATAACATACTGGCCGCATGTTGTTTAGGATAGCCTGTCCCACCATTGCCATTCAATAATGTTTGTGCAGTTTGTAAATCTGAAACAATTTGATCATAAACATCCGAAGCAGGTGATTTGGCTTTGTTAGTATTTCCTTGTGATGGAAGTTCCAACCACAAAGGAATATCACCCCAATGTGTAACTAACTTTAGATATGCCCATGCCCTTACAAAATAGGCATGACCAGCAACATCGTTAAATGCTAATTCGTCAGTATTTGACGGAGAGGAAACAGTATTTATCGCTGCAATTGCTCCATTAGCTCTAGCGATAGCTTGATATAAACCTCCCCACATAAACTCAGCATCCATATGATAGCCAGGTTTTAGTGAACATAAAGTAGACATGTCTCTTGATGTCACTCTACCACCACCTTTTCTGGTAAACATAATTCCAGAGTAAAGGTTTTCAATAAATAACCTTCTCTCTTGAGTGTTATAACCTGTCAATCCTTGATAGATACCATCTCTTGCAGCTTCTGCACTTTGAACATCTTGATATAATGTTGCATCAAGGAACGGTGGACTTTCGTCCAAGTCACATGAAACAAAAAATACCAATGGAAGAATTAATAAAAGTTTTATGTATTTCATTTGTATATAATTTATTTAATTAAAAGTTTAAGTTAACGCCAACAAGGACTGACCTTGAATTAGGCTTGTTATTCCAGTCTGTTCCCTGTAATAATCCATCCCATAAAAAAGAAGTAATCTCAGGGTCATATCCAGAGTAATCTGTCCATGTAAATAAGTTTGATCCAGTTATGTAAACATTTGCTGCATCAATAAAGTTATTGTTACTTAATGGAATGTCATAATTTAAAGTTATACTCTTCAATCTTATATAACTTCCATCTTCAATGACTCTATCCATAAGGGCACCAAATAAGTTAGCAGAGTAACCCAATCTTGGATAAGCAGCAGATGGGTTATCAGGTGTCCACCTGTCATACCATGCATCTGCAACAATATTTCTGTAAGTACCTTCTGCCCAACCAAACCTGTAATAATTTCCATTTACGATTTCATTTCCTTCAACACCATTAAATAGTGCTCTCATAGAAAATCCTTTGTAAGAAAGATTTACATTAAATCCATAAACATAATCTGGATTTGGATTTCCTATTACAGTTCTATCTGCAAGATCAACTACCCCATCACCATTTAAGTCTAAAACTTTTATATCACCAGGTTGAGACATGGATCCATTTATTGAATACATTGTATCACCCTCCTGGAATAATCCATTAGTTTTCCAACCATAAAATAAAGCCACTTCGTGACCTTCCATAAATATATTTATTGGAAACTTTATACTATTACCACGACTTGGAACATTTCCAAGATATGACGCAATTTGTTGGTTTGAATATCCACCCATTCCATCAGACATTAACAGATCTCCAGGAACTAGACCAAGATTTTCAATTTTTGATTTATTGAAAGCAATATTTCCGCCAAATGAAAGGTTAAAATCTCCTTTATCGATGGCAGTAAAATCTAAACCAATTTCCAATCCTTTGTTTTCAAGACCTCCTCTGTTGATTAACATATTTGCAAAACCAGAAGATGTTGGTATTGGACTCTGTTGAAGCAAGTTTTTAGTATTTTTTTGATAAACATCAATAACACCTGATATCTTTCCATTTGCAAATCCAAAATCAACACCAAAGTTTACTTGCTCGGTTGTTTCCCAAGTTAGGTCCGGATTAGCAATATTTGCTAGAACAATTGGAACAGTAGTACCATTGGATGAGTTTCCGTAAAGAGCAGAGGAAGCTCCATAATTAGGTAGTGTTCCGTAAGGTCCAATACCGTGGTTACCTATTTCACCCCAACCAGCTCTAAATTTTAGACTTGAAAATAAATCAAGATTTTGAATAAATTTTTCACTTCCAGCTCTCCATGCAAAAGCGAATGATGGGAAAAATCCATATCTGTTATCTTCAGCAAATTTAGAAACACCATCTCTTCTAAAGCTAGCTGTCAAAACATATTTATTTTTAAAAGTATAATTTACTCTACCCAAAACTGAAAATAATTGTTGATCAGCAGCTCTCAGAAGTAACGGTGATGAAACAATTTGACCAAGAAATGGTTGTTGAGTACCTAGTTGTGCAGTAACAAAATCCTGAACAGCATAAACACTACTTTCAACATCTCTTACATCATATGTTACACCAAGAGCAGCATTAACTCTGTGATTTCTGTTTATATTTCTATTGTATCTTAAAAAGTTATTAACCTGATAGGTCATGGCGTTTAATTTCATTTTTTGGTACAATCCATTAGCATTTGCACCTTGCCATGTTGTTAAACCATAAAATCTAGTTCTATCCTTATCCCTAAGGTTACCTCCAATTCTAAACTCATACATTAGACCAGGGGTTTTTAACTTGTATTTTAAGGCTAGAGAAGCAATAACCCTATTTTCTCTCGATTCATCTGTAAAATCATTAACCCAAGATAATGGATTTGATAACTGTCCGTCGTCGAAAAAACTTTCTTCGTCTGTACCGTTTGACAATACAGGATTGTATGAAACCGTTTGTTGAACAAAACTTTGATCTCCACCAATCTTATCACCACCTTCAGCAAAATCTGATTCACTAAAAAATGTTGAAAATCTTCCCTCTACTCTTAATCGGTCACTAATATCATAATTTATATTAAGTCTTATGTCACCAGTCTTAAAAGAAGAGTTATCAATTAATCCATTCAAATCATTAAATCCTGCAGATAAATAAAAATCTCCGTCGTCATTTCCAGCAGAAAATGTTGCTCCAAAACTAGAACTTACACCTTGTTGATAAACTTCATCTTGCCAGTTATATAGTGTAGCTGGTGTTGTATCTACAGTAGTTGAGGGTGTTCCATCAGGATTAGATAAAAATGAAAAAACAGAACCACCATTAACAACATATCTCGGTGTTTCACCAGCAGCAACTCTAGTTGCATTGGAATAGTTGGCATAACCTACACCATCAAGCATGTCATAAGTCTTTGTTATTTCACTAATTGTTCTACTAAAAAATGTATTAAACTTACCTCCAGGTTCATCTGAAGATCCACTTTTTGTGGTAATTAAAACAACACCGTTTGCTCCCCTTGAACCGTAGATAGCAGTAGCTGAAGCATCTTTTAAGATTTCAATTCTTTCAATATCTCTTGGATTTATACCATTCAGACCACTTTGTGGATCTTGACCAGTATTTCCTTGACCGCTTCCATCCACAGATGCAACATCTTCGGCTGCTGAAGATATGATTACACCATCTACAACATAAAGTGGCTCATTATTTCCTCTCAAACTACTAGCTCCTCTAATTCTTACTCTAACTCCAGAATTGGGGTTAGCCGCATTTTGGGTTACTTGGACACCTGCTGCTCTACCTTGCAGAAGCTGATCAACAGTTGCTGCCTGTCTTGAAACTTCATCTTCAATTTTAATAGATGCGACGGATCCTGTAAGGTCTCTTTTGAGTACAGTTCCATATCCAACTACAACTACTTCTTCCAAAGCTTCAGTATCAGGCTGTAACTGTACTGAAATTGTAGTTTGGCTAGAAACATCTACTTCCTGATCTGTGTAACCTATATAGGTAACAACTAAAATTTGGTTTCCATCAGAGGGAATAGTAATTGAAAAATTACCATCAAAGTCTGATATCGCACCAATAGAGTCTGATCCTTTTAACTGAACAGTTGCTCCAGGGAGAGGTGAACTATTTTCATCATTAATTGTTCCTGTAATTGTTTTTGATTGCGCAAAAACAAATAGTGGAAATAAAATAAAAACTAATAGAAATCTATTCATGTTTAATAATTTTTGGTTAGTTATAAAATTTATGGAGTCTAAATTAATAAAAAATTTACACTCTAATGGTCTAAATATTAATTATCCTTAAAAATCAAGCTTATATGGTATGGATATGATAAGTTTTACGTGATATATTTGATAAATAATTAGCTAAAAATCATTTGAGTTGATTTATTGCTATTCTTGTACAAGACAATTAATTATTTAAATTTGCCATTCATTTGGTCGCGTAGCTCAGCTGGATAGAGCATCTGCCTTCTAAGCAGACGGTCGCACGTTCGAATCGTGCCGCGATCACACTAGCCCACTTTTTGTGGGCTTTTTTTATTAACTTAACCAAAACAACAAAAATGAAATCGTTGCTCAAATGGCACAAAAGTTTTACTGAGAAAATAAGAAAGTTTTATAATTTATCCCACTATCAAGTTTACTGGGTATCATGGATTAAAGGTATATTGACTGGATGTATAATTTTGTACGTAATTTGTATGTAGTATGTTAAGGAGAAATTTTGTTAAAAGTGGAGGTGTTGTAATAGGTTCTGCACTCACCTTTCCAAATATACTAGCGTGTAAAAATTTAAATTCTAGGCTTAATATTGCCTTAATTGGGGTTGGTGGCAGAGGAATTCAAAATTGGCAACCGATTATTAATTCAGAGAATATTGTTGCTATGTGTGATGTGGATGATCGATGGGCATCTAAAGCCCTAACGAGGATTAAGGAATCTCATGCAAATGTTAAAAGATTCAAAGATTACAGAGTGATGTTTGATAAAATGCAAAACTTGATTGATGCTGTAATCATCAGTACACCTGACCATACTCATTTTCATGCTGCTATTACAGCAATGGAGCTCGGAATACATGTTTGTATTGAAAAACCACTAGCTCATAACGTCTGGCAATGCAGAACACTTAAAAAAGCTGCCAATCATTATGGTATAGTATCTCAAATGGCCAATCAAGGACACACAACCAATGGTATAAGACAAGTAAAAGAGTGGTATGAGGCAGGAATTTTAGGCGAAGTTCGAGAAGTTCACGCTTGGTTTGGTGAATTTAATTTTAAGCCAGGTCACTGGTGGGATAAGCCAAGTGAATTTCCACCAAAAAAACAAGCTATTCCTAAAACCTTAGATTGGAATCTATGGTTAGGGCCTGCAAAGAATAGAAATTATAATAAAGTTTATGTTCCCAAATCATGGAGAGGATTTTTCGATTTTGGTAATGGTCAATTGGGTGATTGGTCATGCCATACTTTAGATGCTCCTTTTTGGGCTTTAAATTTAGGAATGCCAAGTTCGGTATTTGGTAACGTACCTGATCCAAGAACAAAAGAAAATTTTGTTGCTGATAAATCAACTGTTGAATTTACATTTCCTGCAAATCATGATCGAAAATCTGTAAAACTAAAATGGTATGAGGGTGGTTTTAAGCCAAATTTTGGTGATGATTTTCCTCTAAAAGATGTACCAAACTTGGGAATGGTAATGATTGGATCGAAAAATTCATTGATTACAGGTGGACGTCCAAACAATCCAAGATTGCTGGTAAGTGAAGAAGAGTGGACTGAATTTAAAAAAAAACCACCCAAGCAAAAAATACCTAGGTTAAAATCAGGAGATGAAACACCTATTCAAGAATGGATTGATGGAATAAAAAACGATTTTTTACCTGAATCAAATTTTAATTATAGTGCTGAGCTAACAGAGATGGCACTAATAGGCGTTTTATCTCAAAGATTTGGTGGAAAAATAGATTACAATGCTGAAAAAATGCAAATTATAAACAGACCTGAACTAAATAAATTTTTAAGAGAGGAAGCAAGGGATGGCTGG
>CACCYT010000017.1 GCA_902550325.1 uncultured Bacteroidota bacterium
TTATTTTTGTTTGTTTCTTTTTCATTGTTATTAGTTTAATTTAAATTTCTTAATGGTTAATCCTTCTTCAGACTCTATTCTCAAGATTTTCATCTTGCTGTCTAAGTCATTGATTTTTGTTTTGTGATTAAAGTTAACTTCTTTAATCAATCTACCTGAGTAGTCATATACTTTAGCAGAGTAGTTTTTACCAACAGAACCCATAACCATAACATCTGAATCAGAACCTTTGTAAATTCTTAAATTATCATCAGTTGGAAGCTCCGGAATCAATTGGTCTGTAAAGTGTAAGTAGAATCTACCCAAACCTTCATAAGCTTCATCAAAATTGATTTCAAAACCATCAGTGATTTTCTTAAAAGTATTTTCCTGAGTATCTTCCAAATATATATCTATGTAATTAGGAAGAGTGTTTTCAACAAAATTTAAAACCATTTTACTGCCAGGTGTTTTAATACCCAAGGGTATTGTTGTTTCAGTCATTTTGTTGAATGGCAATGATTGTTTTGCAAAATCCACATCATGATATCCCTCCAAAAGCTGCATGTATATGTGTGATTCTCCAAAAGGAAATGCCCTAATATCACCTCCTCTGTCAAGACCAATTGAAGATTTATCATTAAATATAATTCTCAAGTTTTTAGATAAGAACTTATCATTCATGCTAATTGTGACTTCAGCATTTCTAATTGTTTGAACTCCTTGGGCAATACTGCTTCCATGAAAACCACCCCCCCCATTGTGAACCTGCATGGCTTCAGTAAACGAAATATTAGTGTCCGAAGCTGCATAAATGAAAAAACCTGCGCCTGGTGAAATTAAGTTTGTTCTTGATTCATTATCTCCATGATCAAAAATAATATAGGAGCTACCGTTCCAAGCATATACTGCATCAGCTGTAGCATCAATGGCAGATGCATTAACCCTTAAGAAATTATTGGTTGTATCACCTGATTCATCGGTCATTTGAACATAGGATGGATAAGGATTTCCAACTAAATTCCAATTTGATCCTGGACTTGTCTCAGTCGTTATTGCAACATTTGTTAAATTCGAATTTAGCATTGTTCCAGTAAATGAAACAGTACCATCAGAACTTGCTGCTCTAATTTCGTAGCCTCTTGTATTTACAAGTTCTGTTCCGCTTGTTGACCCAGTATTAAAAGTTGCCCAACTACCATTAGCATTGTCGTAGTACCCAATCGCACTTTTTGAACCGCTTTCTAATAAATTATCATCAATATCATCGACAAATTCGCCTGTAACTGGTAAGCCAATAAGTTTCCATTCACCCGAATAAATATAATTGTTATAAGTAATGTTTGGTGTAGAAGCAGATTTGGCAATTAAACTTCCAGACTCATCAGAGTCTGACTGAATTGTTAATGATCCAGATGTATTTGTAATTTCTCCTGAAACTGTTAATTGACCATCCTTAGTAATGGTTAAACTTCCATTATTTTTTATGTTTAATGAAGCAATCTCTACACTTGCAGTTGATATTTGTGGGATAGCGTTTCCTTCGTGAATATGAATAGTGTCATTGCTGTCAGGTACAGAACCACTTGACCAGTTAGAGGCTGTAGCCCATGCTGTATTTCCTGATGCTCCAACAAATGTCTTTACATCAGTTGAACCAATCCAATAACCAGGATCAAAATCTTGATTATATGTTCTTGCTCCTGCACCATCTCCATTGTCGTTATCAATGTTCCAATCATTTACATTGAATGTTGATGTCGGATTTGAACCAGCCTTTCTCTCAGCTCTCCCATCTTCGTAATCCCAGTTTTTATTTGTCCCATCTTCACCCAAAACACCATAGATATCTAGTACAGAACTATTTGATTTTAAAACCAAGGCAATAACATCATCTCCAGTTTGAGAGGATGTTCCGCTTCCGTCTCGAGTAATATTGTATCCCGACAAAAATGTCGAGGCAGAATAGGCTGCAATGTAAAAGTGATTGGGTTTTAATGTACCACTTAAAGAAACAGTTGTATTGTAAGAACTACTACCATTAGTCGCAATTTTAATGTCATAGTTACTTAGTGTTACATCGGAGTTACTATTATTGAATAACTCAATGTATCTGTAATTGTGTCCTCCAGTTCCCCCTGACGCAGTATTTGGATCAGCGATTTCTGTGATCATTAAACCTTGCGATAAAACTATTATTGGGCAGAATAATAAAAGATAGATTAATTTTTTCATTTAATTAAATTATAAAATCGATGTTCTTGTAACATTAAATAATTATCAATTTTTTTAACAAATACTAATAACATAAAAAATCACATTATTAATTGACATATTTTAATTTTTTAAATATAATCTTTATTAATTCTGCAACTCAAATAGCTAATAACTTTTTTTGATTTTTAATTAAAATGTAGTTTCAGCATAGTTATTGCATTTTATTTTTAAATGAGATATTTATTTTTAATTTTTTTTATAATTTCTTGCTCCTACGAGAAATATGAATCATCAGATCAACCACCTGTTGCTGGTGAGTGTGCAAACGGTATTTCCACCTATAATATAAATGGAGAAGATGTCCAATTTGAGTGTAATGATTATGATCTTATTGGTTATGTTTCACTAGAACAAATGGATGCAGAATCTGGAAATGATTGTTGGGGATGGACTGACCCTGTAACTGGAAAAGAATATGCACTGATGGGACTTGATAACGGAACAGGAATTATAGATATTTCAGACCCTTTTAATCCAAATTATTTAGGTAAAATACCCACAGCTACTCTTTCAAGCACATGGCGAGATATCAAAGTTTATAAGGATCATGCTTTTATTGTTAGCGAAGCTGCTGGACATGGAATGCAGATTTTTGATTTATCAAAATTGACAGATATCACAGATGTTCAAGAATTTCAACCTGATCTACTATATGAGGGATATGGACATTCACACAACATTGCAATAAATACAGAAACAGGTGTTGCATATACAGCTGGCACAGGAACATCAAGAACACCGAGAGGAATTCATGCTGTTGATATTTCGGAACCATTGTCGCCAAATTTGTTAATTGAATATCCAGAATTTGGATATACACATGACGCTCAGATTGTGATTTATAATGGACCTGATGAGGAACACATAGGCAAGGAGATTTATGTTGGTAGTAATGAAGATAGGGTTGTCTTTGTAGACATATCTGAAAAATCCAATCCTGTTTTAATAAGTGAATTTTTTTATGATCATCAGTATACACACCAAGCCTGGCTTACTGAAGATCACAGATTTCTTCTAATGGGTGATGAATTAGACGAAATTGATAATTCAGGTGCTCTTGTAAACAAGACAAGAACTATTGTTATCGATTTACAAAATATGGATGAGCCCAAAAGACATTTCGATTATATTTCAGATACTGAAGCAATTGACCATAATGGCTATGTAAAAGGCTCAAAATTTTATTTGGCAAGTTATACTTCTGGTCTTAGGGTTATAGATATATTAAACATTGGTCAAAAATCAATTAGGGAAGTTGGTTATTTTGACACCTATCCCCATGATACACACGATCATGGTATTGTAAATTCAAATAATAGATGGGGAGATCCAGGAGGTCATGATGGAAATAAGGGTCAAAATAGTCCCTTTTTTAATGGTGCTTGGAGTGTATATCCATACTTCCAAAGCAGAAATATCATTATCAGTGATATTAATTCAGGTCTGTTTATAGTTAGAAAAAGTGGTGAATAATTACATAAATTTCTCTCTTATAAAGGAAATTTTTTAAAAAAAAATATAAATTGTTTTTTTTGAGTATAAAATTATTATATTTGCGCGCGTTTATAAACAAAATTTTAAAATTATGGCCAAGGAAACTTTCGATCGTTCCAAACCTCATTTAAATATAGGTACAATTGGACACGTAGATCACGGTAAAACAACTTTAACAGCAGCTATCACAAAAGTACTTGCAGATCAAGGACTTTCTGAATCAAAAAGTTTTGATCAGATTGATAATGCTCCCGAGGAAAAAGAAAGAGGTATTACAATAAACACCTCTCACGTTGAATATCAAACTGCAACTAGACATTACGCTCACGTAGATTGTCCAGGTCACGCAGATTATGTAAAAAATATGGTAACTGGTGCCGCTCAAATGGATGGTGCAATACTTGTTGTTGCTGCAACTGACGGGCCTATGCCTCAAACAAGAGAACACATATTGTTAGGAAGACAGGTTGGTATTCCTAAAATTGTTGTTTTTCTAAATAAAGCTGATCAAGTAGATGATGAAGAATTATTAGAGCTAGTTGAAATGGAAGTTAGAGAATTATTAAGCTTTTATGAATATGACGGCGATAATGGACCAGTAATACTTGGTTCTGCATTGGGAGCTTTAAATGGTGAAGCAAAGTGGGTTGAATCTGTTTCTAAATTAATGGAATCAGTTGACTCTTGGATTGAATTACCTAAAAGAGATGTTGACAAAGATTTTTTAATGCCAATTGAAGATGTTTTCTCAATCACAGGTAGAGGTACTGTAGCAACTGGTAGAATTGAAACAGGTGTTTCAAACACAGGTGATGCAGTCGATATTATCGGAATGGGTGCTGAAAAACTTGCATCTACTGTCACTGGTGTTGAGATGTTTAGAAAAATATTAGATAGAGGTGAGGCTGGTGATAATGTTGGAATTCTATTAAGAGGTATTGAGAAAACTGATATCCGTAGAGGAATGGTTATATGTAAACCTGGATCTGTTAAACCACATAAGAAATTTAAAGCTGAAGTTTATATTTTGAAAAAGGAAGAAGGAGGAAGACATACCCCATTCCACAACAATTATAGACCACAATTTTATGTTAGAACAACCGATGTTACTGGTAACATTGAACTTCCTAGTGGAGTAGAGATGGTTATGCCTGGTGACAACCTTACTATTACTGTTGATCTTATATCTCCAATTGCATGTAGCGTTGGTTTAAGATTTGCGATTAGAGAAGGAGGTAGGACTGTAGGTGCAGGTCAGGTAACAGAAATTATTGAATAATACGTTTAATTTCCGATAATTTATTTCGGAATTAGATAGGTTTGATAAGACTTCGAACGGGTTTAGCTCAGTTGGTAGAGCACTGGTCTCCAAAACCAGGTGTCGGGAGTTCGAGTCTCTCAACCCGTGCAAAATTAAATGATGGGAAGTTTGGTAAACTATATTAGAGATTCTTTTGAAGAACTTAGAGACCATGTAAAATGGACTCCTCTACAAGAATTACAAAAAATGACACTTGTTGTTGTCGTTTTTTCAGTAATTTTTTCTCTAATCATTTGGTTAGCTGATACAATCTTATCGGAGGTTTTTAAAATTTATTTTGACTTTTTATAATATGAGTGAGGTTAAGGATAAAAAATGGTATGTTGTTAGGGCTATAAGCGGTCAAGAAAATAAAATCAAAACTTACATTGACAACGAAGTCAAAAGGATGAATCTGGGAAATTTTGTTGAAGAAGTAATTGTGCCAACTCAAAAAGTAGTTCAAATTAGAAATGGTAAAAAAGTCAGTAAAGAGAAAGTTTATTTCCCTGGATATATTATGGTAAAAGCCAACCTAAGTGGTGAGATTCCTCATATAATTAGGTCATTTCCCAATATTTTAGGGTTTTTAGGTGAAACTAAGGGTGGTGATCCAATTCCCTTAAGAACAACAGAAGTCAGTAGAATGTTAGGAAAGGTTGATGAATTAGCAATGGAAGGTGAAAATATAGCGATTCCTTTTACTGTTGGTGAAAACATCAAAGTTATTGATGGTCCTTTCAATGGTTTTAATGGAAATATTGAAAAGGTAATCGAAGAAAAAAGAAAGTTAGAGGTTATGGTAAAAATCTTTGGACGTAAAACCCCTTTAGAGTTATCATACATGCAGGTTGAAAAAGTATAATTGTTACGGTTAATTAACTCTAATAGCTTCCACATTTAGGGTTTAAATTAGAAAGATGGCAAAAGAATTACAAAAGGTATTGAAATTGCAGATAAGAGGTGGCGCGGCTAATCCCTCCCCGCCTGTTGGTCCTGCTCTAGGTGCTGCAGGTGTCAATATCATGGAATTTTGTAAGCAATTTAATTCCAGAACTCAAGATAAGCCTGGTAAAGTTGTACCAGTAGTTATCTCTGTGTTTGCAGATAAATCATTTGAGTTTGTAATTAAAACTCCTCCTGCAGCTGCTCAACTACTTGAAGCGGCTAAGGTAAAAAAAGGTTCATCTGAACCTAACAGGTCAAAGGTTGCATCTGTTACATGGGATCAGGTCAGAAAAATAGCTGAAGACAAAATGCAAGATTTAAATGCTTTCACCATAGAATCTGCTATGAAAATGGTCGCAGGAACAGCAAGATCCATGGGGCTCAATGTAAAAGGACAATCACCCTTTTAAAATTTATTTTAATGGCAAAATTGACAAAAAATAGAAAAGAATCATTAACAAAGTTTGATGCTGAAAAAATGTATAGTTTAAAAGAAGCATCAGATGTTATAAAAAGCTTTTCAAAATTAAAGTTTGATCCATCCATTGATCTGGCGGTTAACCTAGGTGTTGATCCAAAAAAGGCAGATCAAAACGTTCGTGGAATTGTGTCGTTGCCAAATGGTACAGGAAAAGATGTAAAGGTTCTTGCTTTGGTTACACCAGACAAAGAAGATGAAGCGAAAAAAGCTGGAGCGGATTTTGTAGGTTTAGATGAGTTCTTAAACAAAATTAAAGAAGGTTGGACAGATGTTGATGTTATAATCACCATGCCCAGTGTTATGGGGAAACTTGGTCCTCTTGGGAAAATTTTAGGTCCTAGAGGTCTAATGCCCAATCCCAAAACCGGTACTGTAACTATGAATGTTGGAAAAGCTGTTGAGGAGACTAAAGCAGGTAAAATTGATTTTAAGGTTGATAAAAATGGAACAATTCATGTTGCTATTGGGAAAGTTTCTTTTAGCTCAGACAAAATATTTCAAAATGCAAAAGAGGTTCTTGATAATATTTTAAAGATTAAGCCATCTTCATCTAAAGGGATTTACATGAAAAGTATTTTTATGTCAAGTACAATGAGTCCCGGTATTAAAATTGATACTAATAGTTTTTAACAATGAACAAAGATCAAAAACAAAATATTATTGATATTATCAAGTCTCAACTTGACTCCACATCTACAATATATATCACTGATTGTTCAGGCCTTGATGCAGTGTCAACTTCAAAGCTGAGAAGAGAGTGTTTTAAATCTAATATTAAATTATCAGTTGTAAAAAACACCTTATTATCCAGAGCAATGGATGATGTTGATAAAAACTTCGGAGATTTAAAATCTCAATTAGCTGGGAATACAGCATTAATGTTCTCTGAAACCGGCAATGCTCCAGCAAAAGTTATTAAAAAGTTTAGAAAGAATTTTGAAAAGCCCATATTGAAAGGTGCTTTCATAGAAGAATCTATTTACATCGGCGATGATGTCCTAGATACTTTAGTAAATATTAAATCCAAGGAGGAGTTAATTGGTGAAGTTCTAACACTTCTTCAGTCTCCTGCTAAGAATTTAATTTCCGCTCTCAAATCGAGTGGAACAAAACTCAGTGGTGTCATTAAGACACTTTCTGAAAAAGATGATAAATAATTTAAATTAAATAAAAATGGCAGATTTAAAAGATTTTGCAGAAAAACTAGTAAACTTGACTGTTAAAGAAGTTAATGAATTGGCTGATATTCTCAAGGATGAATACGGCATTGAACCTGCAGCAGCAGCAGCAGCAGTTGCTGGCCCAGCTGGTGGAGCTGGAGTTGCTGAAGCAGCTGAGGAAAAAAGTGAGTTTACAGTTGTTTTAAAAGCGGCTGGTGGAGCAAAGCTTGCAGTCGTAAAGTTAGTTAAGGAGCTTACAGGTCTTGGTTTAAAAGAAGCTAAGGATCTTGTAGACAATGCACCTAGCAATATCAAAGAAGATATTGGTAAGGACGAAGCCGAGGGTATGAAAAAATCCCTTGAAGAGGCCGGTGCTGAGGTTGAATTAAAATAATTCAAGTAATTGTCAAGTACCTTTTAGGTATTGTATTAATGTTCTTTAACTAAACTTTATAATTAATGAGTTACAACAATAGAAAAAATTTCGCAACATCCTCTGATATACCAAATTACCCAGACTTTTTGGATATTCAGGTAAAGTCTTTTAAAGATTTTTTTCAATTAGAAACAAAATCTGATGAAAGAAGTGATGAGGGTTTATATAAAACTTTTTTGGAGAACTTTCCAATTTCTGATGCCAGAAATCAGTTTGTTCTTGAATTTATAGATTACTTCGTTGATCCACCTAGATATTCTGTACATGAGTGTATTGAAAGGGGTTTAACATATAGTGTCCCACTGAAAGCTAGATTAAAGCTTTATTGTACTGACCCTGAACATGAAGATTTTGAAACAATTGTACAGGATGTTTATTTAGGAGTAATCCCATACATGTCAAATAGTGGAACATTTATAATCAATGGCGCTGAACGAGTAGTTGTCTCTCAATTACACAGATCTCCAGGTGTGTTTTTTGGTCAATCATTCCATGCTAACGGAACAAAACTTTATTCTGCCAGAGTTATTCCGTTCAAAGGGTCTTGGATTGAATTTTCCTCCGATATTAATGGAGTTATGTATGCCTACATCGACAGAAAAAAGAAATTACCAGTTACTACTCTTTTAAGGACAATAGGTTATGAGAGAGATAAAGATATTTTGGAAATATTTGGATTAGCTGAAGAAGTAAAAGTATCGAAAGCTGGTTTAAAAAAGATTTTGGGAAGAAAATTAGCAGCAAGAGTATTGAATACTTGGTATGAAGATTTTGTTGATGAGGATACAGGTGAAGTAATATCAATTGAAAGAAATGAAGTTATTTTAGATAGAGACACAATCATTGGGAAAGACAATATTGAAAAGATATTAGAATCTAACACTAAAACCGTTCTTATCAATAGGGTTGATGACGACAATTCAGAATATTCTATCATTCACAACACTTTACAAAAAGATCCAACTAATACAGAAAAAGAAGCTGTTGAGCATGTTTACAGACAGTTGAGAAATGCTGAACCACCAGATGAAGAGACGGCTCGTGGAATTATTGATAAGTTGTTTTTCTCTGACCAAAGATATAATCTTGGTGAAGTAGGTAGGTATCGTATGAATAAGAAACTAGGTTTAAACATTGATATGGAAAACCTAGTTCTGACTAAGGAAGATATCATAACAATTATTAAATTTTTAATAGAACTAATTAATTCAAAATCTGAAATTGATGATATTGATCATTTATCTAACAGAAGGGTTAGAACTGTTGGTGAGCAACTTTCTAGTCAATTTGGAGTTGGTCTTTCAAGAATGGCACGTACTATCCGTGAGAGAATGAATGTGAGGGATAATGAAGTATTTACTCCTATTGATTTGATTAATGCAAAAACATTGTCTTCTGTCATTAATACGTTTTTTGGTACCAATCAACTTTCTCAATTTATGGATCAAACTAATCCACTAGCAGAATTAACTCACAAGAGAAGACTTTCTGCATTAGGACCTGGTGGTCTCTCACGTGAAAGAGCAGGATTTGAGGTAAGAGATGTTCATTACACTCATTATGGCAGACTGTGCCCCATAGAGACACCTGAAGGTCCAAATATTGGCTTAATTTCTTCTTTAAGTGTTTTTGCTAAGGTAAATAACCTTGGTTTTATTGAGACACCCTACAGAAAAGTTGTGAATGGTAAAATTGATATCAGCGAATACAAATATTTATCAGCTGAAGAAGAAGAGGGGAAGTTGATAACTCAGGCTAATATTGAAAGATCAAAAGAAGGTAAGATACTAGCTGACAAAGTAATTGCAAGACAAGAAGCAGACTATCCAGTCGTTGAACCTAAAGATGTGGATTATATTGATGTTGCGCCAAATCAAATTGCATCAATATCAGCATCTCTTATCCCGTTTTTAGAACATGACGATGCAAACCGTGCACTTATGGGCTCTAACATGATGAGACAATCTGTCCCTCTTATGAAGCCTGAAAGCCCAATAGTTGGCACCGGTCTAGAAAATCAGGTTGCAAGCGACTCACGAGTATTATTAAATGCAGAAACTAATGGATTGGTTACATATGTTGATTCTGAGAAGATTATTATAAAGTATGAAAAGACTAGTGACGAGAAGCTGGTTTCTTTTGATTCCGATGAAATAATTTATGATTTAATAAAATTCAGAAAAACAAATCAGGGCACATGCATTAATTTAAAACCAATTGTTAAGAAAGGTGAAAAAGTAAAAAAAGGACAAGTATTGTGTGAAGGATATGCAACTTCTAATGGCGAATTAGCATTAGGTAGAAACTTGAAAGTTGCATTTATGCCCTGGAAAGGTTACAATTTTGAAGATGCAATTGTAATTTCTGAGAAAGTTGTAAGGGAAGATTTCTTTACCTCAATTCACATTGATGAATATTCTCTTGATGTAAGAGATACGAAGTTAGGAATGGAAGAATTGACTAGTGATATTCCTAATGTTAGTGAGGATGCAACTTCCGATCTAGATGAAAATGGTATGATTAGAGTTGGTGCTGAAGTTAAGTCTGGTGATATTCTAATAGGAAAAATTACACCCAAAGGAGAGTCAGATCCTACACCGGAAGAAAAACTTTTAAGAGCAATATTTGGTGATAAAGCGGGAGATGTAAAAGATGCGTCTTTAAAAGCTCCACCATCACTCAAAGGAATTGTTATCGACAAGAAGCTGTTTACAAGAACTATCAAAGATAAGAGGAGGAGGACTGAAGATAAGGAACTCCTAAAGAACTTAGAGTTAAAATATGATAAAATTTTTGAAGATTTGAAAAGTAAACTTGTTGAAAAACTATACTCGATGTTAAGCGGTAAAACTTGTCAAGGAATATTTAATGATTTAGGTGAGGAGCTAATCCCTAAGGGTAAAAAGTATACTCAAAAAGTTTTAAATCAGGTTGATGACTTTTCACACTTAGCTCAAGCTAACTGGAGTGTTGATAAAAAAATCAATTCTTTAGCAAAAACACTTTTACATAACTACAAAATCAAAGAAAATGACTTACAAGGTATGTTACGTAGAGAAAAGTTCACTATTACAGTCGGTGATGAACTCCCGTCAGGAATTATGAAGTTGGCAAAAGTATATGTAGCTAAAAAAAGAAAACTTAAAGTAGGAGATAAAATGGCTGGAAGACATGGTAATAAAGGTATTGTTGCTCGAATTGTGAGACAGGAGGATATGCCTTTTTTAGATGATGGAACCCCGGTTGATATTGTTTTAAATCCCCTTGGAGTGCCCTCTAGAATGAATATTGGACAAATCTATGAAACTGTTCTTGGTTGGGCTGGTATGAATTTAAACAAGAAGTATTCTACCCCAATTTTTGATGGTGCAACTATTGATGAAATTAATGCATTGACTGATGAAGCTGGTGTGCCAAAATTTGGCCACACTTATTTGTATGATGGTGGCACTGGAGAAAGATTTGATCAACCTGCAACAGTTGGTGTTATTTACATGTTAAAACTTGGACATATGGTTGATGATAAGATGCATTCTAGGTCAATTGGTCCATATTCATTAATTACACAACAACCTCTAGGTGGTAAAGCACAGTTTGGAGGACAGAGATTTGGAGAAATGGAAGTTTGGGCATTAGAGGCTTACGGTGCTTCCAGTACTCTTCAGGAAATATTGACAATAAAATCCGACGATGTGATTGGTAGAGCCAAGGCTTATGAATCTATAGTTAAAGGAGAGAAAATGCCTGAGTCAAATTTACCTGAGTCTTTCAATGTATTAATGCATGAACTCAAGGGATTAGGTCTTGATATTAGATTAGAGGAATAAATAAAATTAAATAATGGAATTAAATAAATCTAAAAAATTTAACAAAATATCGATAGGATTAGCATCACCAGAGACTATCCTTTCAGCATCACGTGGTGAAGTTTTAAAACCTGAAACAATTAATTATCGAACACATAAACCAGAACGTGATGGTTTATTCTGTGAAAGAATTTTTGGCCCTGTCAAGGATTATGAATGTGCATGTGGGAAGTATAAAAGAATCAGGTATAAAGGAATCGTTTGTGATAGATGTGGTGTTGAGGTTACAGAAAAAAAGGTAAGAAGGGATAGGGTTGGTCATATAAACTTAGTAGTTCCTGTTGCTCATATTTGGTACTTCAGATCTTTACCAAATAAAATTGGTTACCTCTTAGGACTTCCAAGTAAAAAACTTGATATGATAATTTACTACGAAAGGTATGTAGTTGTTCAACCAGGTTTGGCTGTTGATGATGAAGGAAACACATTGAATAAAATGGATTTCCTAACTGAAGAGGAATATCTGAATATTTTAGAAAAATTACCACCTGAAAATCAATTCCTAGATGATAGCGATCCTAACAAATTTATTGCTAAAATGGGTGCTGAGTGTTTAATTGAACTCTTGTCAAGAATTGATCTTGATGAATTATCTTACGAACTAAGACACAAAGCAAATACAGAGACTTCAAAGCAAAGAAAAACAGAATCTTTAAAAAGACTTCAAGTTGTAGAATCTTTGAGAGAGGCCAATCAAAATAAAGAAAACAAACCAGAGTGGATGATTTTAAAAGCTATACCTGTTATCCCACCAGAACTAAGGCCATTAGTTCCATTAGACGGTGGTAGGTTTGCTACATCTGATTTAAATGATTTATACAGACGTGTCATTATAAGAAATAACAGGCTTAAAAGATTGGTTGAAATAAAAGCTCCTGAAGTTATTTTAAGAAATGAAAAAAGAATGTTGCAAGAATCTGTTGATTCTTTGTTTGACAATACCAGAAAGTCTTCCGCTGTAAAAACAGAGGCAAATAGACCATTAAAATCTCTTTCAGATTCATTGAAAGGCAAGCAGGGTAGATTTAGACAGAATTTGCTTGGTAAAAGAGTTGATTATTCTGCTAGATCGGTAATTGTTGGAGGTCCAACATTAAAATTGTATGAATGTGGTATTCCAAAAGATATGGCAGCTGAATTATACAAGCCTTTTATTGTTAAAAAATTAATTGAAAGAGGTGTAGTAAAGACAGTTAAGTCCGCTAAAAAAATAATTGATAGTAGAGAGCCTTTAGTTTGGGATATTTTAGAGAATGTTTTGAAGGGGCACCCTGTGCTATTGAATAGAGCTCCCACACTACATAGATTAGGAATACAGGCATTTCAACCTACTTTGATTGAAGGTAAAGCCATACAAGTTCACCCTCTTGTATGTACTGCATTTAATGCTGATTTTGATGGTGACCAAATGGCGGTTCATCTTCCATTAGGCCCTGAGGCAATTCTTGAGGCACAACTATTAATGTTAGCATCTCACAATATTTTAAACCCTGCCAATGGATCTCCTATTACAGTCCCTTCTCAGGATATGGTTTTAGGTTTATATTACATGACTAAAAAGAAACTGAGCACTAAGGATGAGGTTGTCAAAGGTCAAGGTTTAACTTTTTATTCTCATGAAGAAGTAACTATAGCTTACAATGAAAATAAAGTCGATCTAAATGCTACTATAAAGATTAAAACAAAAGATTTTAACGACAATGGTGAATTAGTAAATAAAATTATTGAAACAACAGTTGGAAGAGTTATGTTTAATGAAGTTGTCCCTGAAAAGGCTGGTTACATAAATGAAGTATTAACCAAAAAGTCCTTAAGAGATATTATAGGTAAAATATTAAAATTAACTAGTGTGCCTGAAACTGCTGAGTTTTTAGATAAAATTAAAGATATGGGATTTGGTTTTGCTTTTCGCGGTGGTCTATCATTTAGTCTTGGTGACATCATAATTCCCGGTGAAAAAATTGATATGATAGGTGCTGCTAATAAAGAAGTAGACACAATTATCTCAAATTATAATATGGGACTAATTACTAATAATGAAAGGTACAATCAGGTCATTGATGTTTGGACCTCCTCAAATGCAGCACTAACAGAGCTTGCAATGAAAAGGATAAGTGAAGATAAACAAGGTTTCAACTCTGTTTATATGATGCTAGATTCAGGTGCGAGAGGATCCAAAGAGCAAATCAGACAATTAACAGGAATGAGAGGTTTAATGGCTAAGCCTAAAAAATCATCATCAGGTGGTGGCGAAATTATTGAAAACCCAATATTATCAAACTTTAAGGAGGGTCTTTCTATTTTAGAATATTTCATTTCAACTCATGGTGCTAGAAAAGGTCTTGCTGATACTGCATTAAAAACAGCTGATGCTGGTTATCTAACCCGTAGACTTGTTGATGTAGCTCAAGATGTTATTGTTAATATTGATGATTGTAATACTCTAAGAGGATTAACTGTTACAGCTTTAAAGAAAAATGAAGAGGTTGTTGAAACCTTATATGACAGAATCTTAGGAAGAGTCTCTCTACACAATATTTACAATCCAATAAATAATGAACTTATAGTTGGTGCGGGCGAACAAATAGGTGAAAATGAAGCAAAAAAGATTGAAGATAGCCCAATTGATCAAGTAGATGTTAGATCTCCTCTGACCTGTGAAGCAAAAAGAGGTGTTTGTGTAAAATGTTATGGAAGAAATCTAGCAACAGGAAAAATTGTTCAAATTGGTGAGGCTGTTGGAGTTATTGCAGCCCAGTCAATCGGTGAACCTGGAACCCAATTAACATTAAGAACTTTCCATGTTGGTGGTATTGCGGGAAATATTTCAGAAGAAAACCAATTACTATCAAAATTTGATGGAACAACTGAAATTGATGATCTTAAAACTGTAAAATCTACCGATAGCGAAGGAAACTCGGTTGATCTAGTAATTTCAAGAACTTGTGAGATTAAAATTATTGATGATAAAACAGGAATTGTTTTAAGCTCAAACATTATTCCTTATGGATCATCAATAAGCGTTAAAAATGGTAAAAAGATAAAGAAGGATGATTTGATTTGTAAGTGGGATCCATACAATGGTGTTATAATCTCAGAGTTTTCTGGAAAAGTTGAATATGAAAATATTGAACAAGGCGTTACTTATCAAGTTGAAATTGACGAACAAACTGGTTTTAGAGAAAAAGTTATATCGGAGTCTAGGAATAAAAAATTGATTCCAACATTACATATTAAGGATAATAAAGGAAAAATTTTAAGAACTTACAATCTGCCTGTTGGAGCTCACCTGATGGTTGATGATTCAGAAAAGGTTAAAACAGGCAAAATTTTAGTTAAGATCCCACGTAAATCAGCAAAGTCTGGTGACATTACAGGAGGTCTTCCTAGAGTTACTGAATTATTTGAAGCCAGAAATCCCTCAAACCCTGCTGTTGTAAGTGAAATTGATGGTGTTGTTTCCTTTGGTAAAATAAAACGTGGGAATCGAGAAATAATAGTTGAAGCAAAGACTGGCGAGATTAAAAAGTATCTGGTTAAACTATCAAATCAAATTTTGGTACAGGAAAATGACTTTGTTAAGGCAGGCATGCCATTATCTGATGGTTCTATTACCCCAAACGATATTTTAAATATTAAGGGCCCCTCAGCAGTTCAGCAGTATCTTGTTAATGAAGTACAAGAGGTTTACAGGTTACAAGGAGTTAAAATAAATGACAAACACTTTGAGGTATTAATTAGGCAGATGATGCAAAAAGTTAAAATTCAGGATTCTGGTGATACAATTTTTCTTGAAGGTCAAATAGTTCATAAAAATGAGTTTATTGCTGAAAATGATAATTTATATGGGAAAAAAGTTGTTGAATCCATTGGCGATTCTGTCAATGTGAAGGAAGGACAAATCGTATCTGCTCGTGAGCTTAGAGATGAAAACTCCCTTCTAAAAAGAGAGGATAAAAACTTAATTGTTGCTCGTGATGCTATTAATGCAACTGGTACACCAGTATTACAAGGAATTACTAGAGCTTCATTGCAAACAAAATCATTTATTTCTGCCGCATCATTTCAAGAAACAACTAAAGTATTAAATGAGGCCGCAGTTAATGGTAGAGTTGATTACTTATCTGGACTGAAGGAAAATGTAATTGTTGGTCATAAAATACCTGCTGGTACTGGAAACAGAGAATATGGAGATATGATTGTTGGATATGTAGATGAGTATGAAGATTTGTTAGAAAATAAAAGAATCCGATATAATGAAGAATGAAAAGGCAAAGAATATTAACATTGAGCTTGATGAAAAGACTGCCCAAGGCCAATATTCAAATTTGGTTGTTGTTAATCATTCACCTACCGAGTTTGTTCTAGATTTTGTTAATATAATGCCTGGTTCACCTAAAGCTAAAGTTTGCTCAAGGTTAATATTAACACCCCAGCATGCAAAAAAGTTTTTAAAAGCAATCAATGAAAATATCTCTAGATATGAAAAAAACTTTGGTGAAATAAAAGCTTTTGAATTCGAAAACATACCAATCAATTTTGGACCAAAGGGTGAAGCATAAATTGTATGTTCAATAGGGTAGTTTTAGTTGATCAAAATAATAATGAAATAGGCACAGAGGATAAGTTAGATGCTCACAAAAAAGGATTGCTACACAGAGCTTTTTCCATTTTTATTTTCAATAACAATAATCAGATTTTGTTACAAAAAAGATCTGATGTAAAGTATCATTCTGCAGGACTATGGTCCAATACATGTTGTAGCCATCCATATAATGATAAACCATTAGTTGAATATGCAAATACTAGATTGATTCAAGAAATGGGTATTCAATCAAATTTGAAAGAGTTTTTTTCATTTATATACAGAGCTGAGTTTAGTAATGGTTTAATTGAATTTGAGTATGATCATGTTTTTTTCGGGAAATATAATTCAGATCCAATGCTCAATATTGATGAAGCATCTAGTTTTAAATGGATAAATTTTAAACAGCTTCAACTAGAAATTGAAGAAAATCCAACTAAATTTACTTTTTGGTTAAAAAAAATAGTTAAAGACTATTCAAAATATTTTATAGATTATGAAAATAACAATTTGTAGAAAAGCTCATTTTAATGCAGCTCATAAACTTTACAATCCAAGCTTATCAAATGAAGAAAATTTTGAAATATTTGGAAAATGTAGTTACGAAAATTTTCATGGTCACAACTATGAGCTAATAGTTAAAATACTTGGTGATATTGATCCTAAAACTGGAATGGTTATGGACTTATCTATCTTAAAAAAAAAATAATAAAAACCGAAGTTGAAGATTTACTTGATCATAAAAATCTCAATCTGGACATTCCTTACTTTAAAGATATTATCCCAACAACAGAAAAT
>CACCYT010000018.1 GCA_902550325.1 uncultured Bacteroidota bacterium
TTTTAGAAGTGGTAATCAAATGACAAGGTTACTTCAAGGTGATGTAGGATCTGGAAAAACTATTGTTTCTTTAATGGCTATGTTAATTGCAATTGATAATGGGTATCAATGTTGTTTGGTTGCTCCCACAGAAATTCTAGCGAATCAACATTTTGAAAATTTTAATAAATATTTAATTAACCTCAATCTAAATATTGAGATCCTCACAGGGTCTACAAAAAAATCAAAAAGGGTGACTCTTTTTGATGATTTAAAAAAAGGAGTTGTAGATATTTTAATTGGAACTCATGCAATTTTTGAAGAAAATGTGTTATTCAAAAATTTAGGTTTTGCAGTTATTGATGAACAACATCGCTTTGGGGTTAAACAAAGGGCTGAAATTTGGAAAAAAAATAACCCATCTCCTCATATTTTAATAATGACCGCAACCCCAATTCCCAGAACTCTTACTATGAGTATATATGGTGATCTTGATGTCTCAATTATTAATGAATTACCGCCTGGAAGAAAAAAAATAAATACCCTTACACTTAAAGATTCTAAAAGGCTTAGGGTTTTTAAGTTTATGAAAGATCAGATAAAGACTGGAAGACAAGTTTACATTGTTTACCCACTCATTGAAGAGTCTAAAAAGATGGATTTAAAAAACCTTGAAGATGGATTTGAGAGTGTTTGTAGATATTTTGATAATGAGAACTACGCAATTGGGGTACTTCATGGAAAAATGAAATCTGAAAATAAAGATTTTGAAATGAATAGGTTTGTTAATGGTGTAACAAATATTTTAGTATCTACAACTGTAATTGAGGTAGGTGTTAATGTTCCAAATGCATCAGTTATGGTTATAGAAAATGCTGAAAGATTTGGATTGTCTCAACTTCATCAATTAAGAGGAAGAGTTGGAAGAGGAGAGTATGATAGTTATTGTATTTTAATGACAAAAGATAAAATGAGTCCTGATGCTGAAACCAGAATAAATGCAATGGTCTCCACAAATGATGGGTTTAAGATCTCAGAAATTGATTTAAAACTAAGAGGACCTGGTGATATACTTGGGACACAACAGAGTGGTGTGGTTGATTTTAAAATAGCAGATTTAACAAATGATTTAAAAATTTTTGATTTAGCTAAAAAAGAGGTTAAAAAACTAATTAGCAATGATCCAAAGTTGAAACATTCTAACAACATAACAATTAGACAAGAGTTGCTAGAATTTTATAATAATAAATCTTGGAGTAGTATTGGTTAATAAATTTACTTGTTAATTGTATATTTGAGTGATGAAAATTTCTTTTAACTGGATAAAAGAACTTCTAAATCAAAAACTATCCATCGATGAAACATCAGATTTATTGACGGATATAGGTCTTGAGGTAGAAAAAATTCATGAATATAATTCACAACCAAATACAGATTTAACGCAACTTATTGTTGGAAAAATTATTAAGTGTGAAAAACATCCGAATGCCGATAAATTAAAGTTAACTACAGTTGATATTGGATGTAAAGAATTGAAGATAATTTGTGGTGCACCAAACGTAGATATAAATCAAAATGTTGTTGTTGCACCTGTTGGATCCACTTTATTCACATATCAAAATGAAAAAATTAAAATTAAAAGAGCAAAGATAAGGGGTATTGAAAGTGAAGGCATGATTGTTTCTGAGTCAGAGATTGGTCTTAGTAACAAACACGAAGGTATTATAGTTTTAAATGGTAATCCAAAAACTGGTAGTGATTATTCAAAAAAAATTAAAACATACAAGGATACAGTTTTTGAAATTGGCATTACACCAAATAGGTCAGATGCATTAAGTCATTTCGGTGTGGCAAGAGATTTAAGAGCTGCTATTTCACACAGAAATAAAATAAAAATTGACTTAATTACACCATCCATTTCAAATTATACTACACAGGGTATAAATACAAATTTAACCATTAACATAGTTGATTCATTTGCATGTAAAAGGTTTTGTGGATTAATAATTAAGAATATAAATATTACAAATTCACACCCTGATATTTACAATAAGTTAACAGCTTTAGGTATAAAACCCATTAATAATATTGTTGATATTACTAACTATGTAATGCATGAGTTAGGTCAACCGCTGCATGCCTACGATTTAGAAAAAATTAAAACAAAAAAAATTGAAATAAAGAAAATAAAGGATAAATCAAAGTTTACAACTCTTGATGAAGAAACAAAACATTATTCCAATAATGATCTATTTATTTGTGATTCAGACGAACCAATTTGTTTGGCAGGAATTATGGGAGGATTACATCATTCTATCTCTGACGAAACAACTTCAATTCTTCTAGAATCTGCTTATTTCGACCCTGTTGGAATAAGAAAATCTTCAAAAAAATCTGGAATATCATCAGATTCATCATATAGGTTTGAAAGAGGAGCAGATATTAATATGACGGACTATGCTTTAAAAAGAGCAGGCTCATTGTTGAAAGAATATTATAATGTTGAGATTATTTCTAATATTATTGATGATTATCCGAATAAAATTGAAGAAAAAAATATTTCTATAAATTTTGAAAATTTTAATAAAATTATCGGAGTTGATATTGACAAGGTTGAAATAAAATCAATTTTAAATTTACTAGACTTTAAAATAAATTCTATAAATGATACTAGTGCAGGAATTACTATCCCTAATTATAGACATGATGTCACAAGGGAATGTGATGTAATTGAGGAAGTTTTAAGAATATTCGGTTACAATAACATTCAAACCTCCACTAAACTCAATATTTCCGTAATCAAAAATCAAAAAAAAGAATTGTATTATAATAATTTAATAGCAAGTTTTCTTTGCGATATGGGCTTTAATGAGGTAATGAATAATTCTTTAGTTAAAGAAAATAACATAAATAATAATATGTCAATAAATCTAATTAATTCAATTAGCCAAGATACTTCAGTTATGAGAACAGAATTAGTTAGTGGTATTCTTAAAACAATCGAGTATAACATAAATAGAAAATCTACAAAAAATAATTTCTTTGAATTTGGTTCAACTTATCTTAACGATAAAGGAAATTATGAACAAAATAATAAATTGTCAATAGTGACGTGTGGAGATTTAATCAACAGCAATTGGTTACATCAAGGATTGAAATCAAACTTTTTTTATCTAAAAAATATTGTATTAAATATTTTTGAAAAATTTAATTTAAGTTTCGATGAAGAAATTATTGATGACGGAATTATTTTTAAAAAAGGTAATAAAGAGATATCATCAATTGTAAGTTTAGATAAATCGTTAATGAACAACGTATCGATATCAAAAGATATTTTTTGTGCTACTATTGATACAACTCAACTTTTTAAAAACATTAATAACAACTATTTTAACGTAAGCCAAATATCCAAATTCCCAATAGTTAAAAGAGATTTCTCTTTTATTCTAAATAATGAAGTAAGTTATAAGAGTATTAAAGACTGTGTATTATCAATAAATGACAACTTAATTAAAGAAGTGAAATTATTTGATGTTTTTAAAGACGGTAAAATTGAAAAATCAAAAAAATCAATCTCTATTTCGGTATTGTTAAGCTCAGAGCAAAGGACGTTGAATGAAAAAAACATTGAAAAAATCTCCAAAAAAATAGTGAATAGTATGGAAAAAAAATTTAATGCTACTTTACGAGATTAATATATTTTTCCTCTAAGAATTTTTACTTTCTCATCATTTAAATATTCTCCAAACGTCATTAGTTTATCAATATAGCCTTTAGTTCCAATTTCGATTACTCTATTCCCTACAGAATTCGCAAATTGAAAATCTTGCGTAGTTAGGAAAATATTCCCTTTAAAGTTAATGAGAGAATTATTTAAGGCTGTAATACTCTCTAAATCCAAATGATTAGTTGGTTCATTTAATATTAAAAAATTTGACTTCTCCATCATCATTTTTGATAGCATGCATCTCACTTTCTCTCCTCCTGAGAGCACTTTGCATGATTTTAAAGCCTCCTCCCCACTAAAAAGCATTTTACCCAGAAAGCCTCTAATATAAACTTCTTCCCTTTCCTCGTCATTTTTTGACCACTGCCTTAACCATTCAACTAAACTTAAATTTTTTTCAAAAAAACTATCATAATTTTCAGGGATATAAGATTTAGAAACTGTTGTACCCCACTTAACTTTTTCATTGCTTAATAAAATTTCACTGTAGAATGAGTCAATAATTTTTGGGTTTTTTGAGTAAAAAATAACTTTGTTACCATTATTAATAATGGTATTAAAATTACTAATTAGTGAAGTATTCATTGATTCAATATTAAGTATCTGATCACCTAAACTTCTTTCAATTTCAAAAATTATCCCTGGGTATCTCCTTGATGAAGGTTTAATATCTTCAATATTTAATTTTTCAATCATCTTTTTCCTTGATGTAGCCTGTTTTGATTTAGCTACGTTAGCACTAAATCTTGCAATAAATTCTTCTAATTCTTTCTTCTTTTCCTCAGCCTTTTTATTTTGTTGTGCTCTTTGTTTGAGAGCTAATTGACTTGATTCATACCAAAAAGTATAATTCCCAGAGTAATGTGATATTTTGCCGTAATCAATATCAGAAATATGAGTACAAACTGAGTCTAAAAAATACCTATCATGTGAAACTACTATAACAGTATTTTCATAATTTGACAAGAAATGTTGAAGCCATTTTATGGTTTCAAAATCCAAATTATTTGTAGGTTCATCCATTATAAGAATATCTGGGTTACCAAAAAGGGATTGAGCCAATAAAACTCTTACTTTCAATTTTAAATCTATTTCTGAAAGTTTTGTATAATGAAGGCTTTCCTCGACACCTAACTGTGAAAGTAGAGATGCGGCTTCACTATCTGCATTCCATCCATCCATTTCCTCATACTTATTCTGAAGATCTCCAACCTTAATCCCATCCTCATCAGTAAAGTTTTCCTTAGAATAGAGAAAATCCATTTCTTTTTTAATTTCATACAAGGATGAATTACCCATAATTGTAGTGTCCAAAACAGTATGATCATCATAAGCATTTTGATTTTGCTCAAGAATTGACAATCTATTTCCTGGTTCAATATTAACAGAACCACTATTTGGCTGAATCTCACCAGAAAGAACCTTTAAAAAAGTGGATTTTCCTGCGCCGTTTGCACCAATTATACCATAACAATTACCTTTTTTGAAGGTTACATTAACTTCATCAAATAAAATTCTTTTTCCAAATTGGATTGATAAGTTGCTGGTGCTAATCATAAATTATTTTTTGTTTAATGTAAAGTAGTCATCTAAAAATTTCTTTTTAAAATGTTTACTTTTTTCTTTTCTTTTACCATTAGAGACGGATTTGTTGTTACACCATCTAAAATCCCATAATTTTGAGCTTCTTTAATTTCATTTAAATTAGCAGTATCTATAAAAAATTTCATTTATAATTTGTTAAACTTGTTCAAGATTTTTTCGAAAACTAAATCTGGTAACACCTTCTTCAAAATTATTGAAAATTTTTGCAATGGTTTACCAACGACATAATGAATTTTAGGGTTATTTTTATTTATAATTCTAAGAATTAATTTTGAAACTTTTAAAGGATCTATTCCTCCTAACTCAACATCTTCATTCATGCTTTTCCATGTTTTGTAATATTTTTTAAAATAGATAGAATTTTTATCATTAAATGAATCTATTCTTCTTGAAACGACATCTGTTTTAACATCTCCAGGAGCAACATTCACAACCTTTATTCCATAATCTTTTATTTCTGACCTTAATGATTCAGTTAATATTTCTAGCGCACTTTTGGATGCACAAAAAATACCTCTAAATGGTAGCCCTATATATCCAGCAATTGATGTTATATTAATAATTAACCCACTATTATTTTTTCTCATTACAGGTAATGTGTTTTTTATCATTTCGATTGGTCCAAAAAAATTTGTACTGAAGAGTGATTCTATATCCTCAATTCTAGACTCTTCAACGGGTCCTGTATATCCGATACCAGCATTGTTAATTAGAACATCTATTTTACCCTCATTGGTTGTAACATAATTCACTAAATCTAGAATATCGCTTTTTTTATTAATATCAGATTTGACTAGTATAAACTCTGACTTAGGATATTTTTCTGGCTTCCTACTAGTACCATAAACAATGTGTCCCTTTTCTGTTAAGTAGTTTCCTATTGATTTCCCTATTCCTGATGAGGCCCCTGTGATAATGATGACTTTTTTCATTAAAAAAGGGCAAGTAACTTATATCACACCGCTACGACCATCTACCCTTGCTGTGTTCCCACCCTGGGGGATTAAATAGGAGCTGGTTGCATAAGGCCTGCCCAAAACAAATATAAGTATGTTTTAATAAATGTTTAATAATATTTAATTTTAATGATTAAATGATGAAACATATTTTATTTATATTATTTTTTATTTTTTCATGTAATCAAAAGTCTAAAGATATTTTAACATTAAGTATTAGCTCTAGTGATGTAATCTATACAAAAAACTCTCAACTATCCCTTTCTTGTGAATTAAATGATATTAATATTGATAATACCAACATTAAATACTATTTCAATGACAAGGAGATAAACGAAAATATTTTATTGTCTAATTCAAAACTTGGAACTAACACAATCAAAGCTCAATTAAAGGTTGACGATTTAACATTAACAACAAAAAAAAATATTGACATATATAGTGATACTAAGCCAATAATCTATAAATATGAAATACTTAACGAATATCCACATGACATATCATCCTATACCCAAGGCTTGGAATTCTATAAAGAATTTTTGTTTGAAAGTACTGGTTTAAATGGTTATTCAGCTATTAAAAAAATAGATCTATTTAATAATAAAGTTGTTGTGGAAAAATTTTTAGATGATAAATATTTTGGTGAAGGCTTAACTGTTATTAATGACAATGTCCTTCAGTTAACATGGAAAAATAAAATTGGTTTCATTTATGATCCAAATAGTCTAGATCTAATTAATTCATTTAATTATGATAAAAATACTGAAGGATGGGGATTGGCTAATGATAGTGAGTTTCTATATCTCTCTGATGGCTCATCTAAAATAAGAATCATTGATCCTAAAACCTTTCTTGAAATTGACTCTATTGAAATTGTTACAGAAACAAAAAAAATCAAGAACATTAATGAATTAGAGGTTGTTGATAATTTAATTTACGCAAATACATACCAATCAAATAAAGACGTTGTTTTGGTGATTGACAAAAAAACTGGTAAAGTAATAGGCTTAATAAACTTTGATGGTTTACGAAATAAAGTAAAAAAACACCCTGAATTAGATGTACTAAATGGAATTGCGTATAATAAAAAGAGAAATAGTTTTTTTGTTACTGGAAAAAAGTGGGATAAAATATTTGAGGTTAAAATAATTAAGGAATAAATAGTGGTCTATCTTTCATCATCTTATTTACATACATCTTTACTTCAGCTAATATTTTTTTGTTGGTGTAGTTTGTTATGACCTTATCAATCATATCAACAACATTAATTATATCTAAATTATTTAGGCCTCTTGTTGTTATTGCTGCTGTACCAAATCTAATTCCAGAGGTAATGAATGGTGATTTGTCATCAAATGGAACCATATTCTTATTTGCTGTAATATCAGCTTTAACAAGAGCACTTTCAGCATCTTTTCCAGTAATATTTTTATTTCTTAAATCTATTAACATAAGATGATTATCAGTTCCATTAGATACGACATCATATCCTCTAGACATAAACTCGTTGCACATAGTTAGAGCGTTATTTTTAACCCTTTCTATGTATTTGTAAAAACTTAAATCTAATGCTTCACCAAAACCCACTGCTTTTGCAGCAATTACATGTTCGAGTGGACCACCTTGATTTCCAGGAAATACAGCTAAGTCAACTAATTTTGACATCATTTTTAAATTTCCATTTTTAAATTTTAATCCGAAAGGGTTTTCATAATCCTTTCCAATTAATATCAACCCTCCTCGAGCTCCTCTCAAAGTTTTGTGTGTAGTGGTAGTAACAACATGGCAATATGGAATTGGGTCGCTAAGAAATTTTTTAGCAATTAAACCAGAGGGATGTGATATATCTGCGAGAAGAAATGCGCCTACTTCATCAGCAATTTCACGAAATTTTTTAAAATCAATGTCCCTTGAATAAGCTGATGCTCCAGCAATAATCATATTAGGTTTTTCTTCTTTTGCAATTTTTAATATATTCTCATAGTTGAGAAGTCCACTATCTCTTTCAACACCATAAAATGATGATTTATAAATCTTTCCAGAAAAATTAACACTTGATCCATGAGTTAAATGACCGCCATGAGATAAATCAAAACCTAATAACTTGTCTCCAGGGTTGAGAAAAGCATGAAATACAGATGCATTAGCTTGACTACCTGAATGTGGTTGTACATTAGCGTATTCAGCTCCAAAAAGCATTTTTGCCCTTTCTATAGCCAATGTTTCAATTTCATCAACAACCTCACAACCGCCGTAATATCTTCTTTCAGGGTATCCCTCCGCATATTTGTTTGTTAAAACTGACCCACATGCATTCATAACATTTTTACTAACAAAATTTTCGGATGCAATAAGCTCAATTCCTATGGTTTGTCTATTTTGTTCTTTATTGATTAAATCGAAAATTTGATTGTCCTTAAACATAGATGTTCTATTAGATTATAAAGATACTTATTAACTTTGCCTAGTGCAAGAGAAAATTAACATAGTAAATAAAAAAGCAAAGTTTAAATATTTTTTGAAAAAAAAGTATGTTGCAGGACTTGTTTTGACAGGATTACAAATAAAATCCATCAGAGCAAAGAAAGTAATAATAGAAAACTCCTATTGTAATTTTATTCATGATGAGTTGTTTGTCTTCAATATTATTTTTGGTAATGCTCCATCAGAAAAAAAATCATCTTCTAAAATAAAACTATTACTTAATAAGAATGAGTTAAAAAAAATTCGTTCTGAAATCAATGAATCAGGATCAACCTTAATTCCCTCAAAAATATTTTCAAACGACAAGGGAATAGCAAAAATTGAAGTTTCAGTAGCTAAAGGCAAGAAGCTACATGACAAGAGAAATACAATAAAGGATAGAGAAAGTAAAATCAGTTTAAAAAGAAAATTTAAATCTTAAATTTTATCCTTTAACATTGGAACAAAAAGAAAATTACCGAGTTCAATTTTTTTTATTTTATTTTTAGATATCCTTGTAATTAAGTTCATAATCTGTTTTTTTTGATTCCCAATTGGTAAAATCATTTTCCCACCAATTTTAAGTTGTCTTAATAATTTTATTGGTATTTCATTGCATGCAGCTGCTATTAAAATTTTATCAAATGGTGCCTCCTCAACTAAGCCAAGGTAGCCATCCCCCCAAATAGTTTTTTTTGGCATTAGATTTATTGATGAGAGAATTTTTTTTGAACTTTTAAAAAGATTATATATTCTTTCAATTGAATAAACATCAGCGTTAAGTGAAACTAAAATAGATGTTTGATAGCCAGATCCACTACCAATTTCAAGAATTTTGTCTCCTGATTTAATTTCAAGTTTTTCAGTTTGAAAAGCTACTGTGTACGGCTGTGATATTGTTTGATCTTCTCCAATTGGAAATGGCTTGTCTATATATGCGAAATTTTCAAAATCCTTATGCAAAAACAAATGCCTTGGGATTAAATTAATTGCATTTAAAACTTTTTCGTTACGAATACCTTTCTTGAATAATTCCAATACTAATTTTTTCCTTAATCCTTTTTGTTTGTGAGAATCTTTCATAAAATTAATCGATCAATTTATATACAAAGTTAATATAGATTGTAAATTTGAAATAATGATTAAAATAGGCGTTGTTGGTTGTGGTCACCTTGGCGAATTTCATATTAAGCTTCTAATACGGTCAAAAAAATTTGATCTCAAAGGTTTTATTGATACTGATGATGTTAAATCTCAAGAGTTAGAAAAAAAATATAATTTGACAAGATTTTATGATTTAGATAATTTTAGCAACGAAATTGAAGCTGTAATAATTGCAACACCAACCACATTTCATTTTAAACTAGCTAAATTTTTTATACAACAAAAGAAACATGTCTTTGTTGAGAAACCGATAACCTCCACAACTAAAGAGGCCAAGGAATTGATTTTATTGATAAATAAATTTGGATTAGTTGGTCAGGTTGGTCATGTAGAAAGGTTTAATTCAGCCTATCTAAATGTAAAAAACTTATTAAATCCAATGTTTATAGAAGCACATAGGTTATCACACTATCCAGAGAGAGGAACTGATGTTTCGGTAGTTTTGGATCTTATGATACATGATATTGATATCGTTTTGTCAACCGTAAACTCTAGTATAAAAAGTATTAATGCTAATGGTACCAAAGTAATTAGCAATAGCCCAGACATAGTTAATGCTAGAATTGAATTTCAAAATGGATGTGTTGCGAATCTTACAGCAAGTAGAATATCATTGAAAAAAATGAGGAAAATGAGACTATTTCAAACTGATTCATATATTTCTATAGATTTTGATTCTGGCAAATCTGAGCAAGTAAAAATAGTAGATCATGATTATAATAATGAGTACGCTCTTACCTTAAAAAACTTTGATGGAGATGAAAAAGAAATTAAAATTTTAAATTATGAAAATAAAAATATTAACTCTATTGAGGAGGAGCATAATAATTTTTATAAATCAATAATTGAAAACAAAAAACCTGAAGTTAGTTTTGATGAGGGAGCTAGAGCTTTAGAAATAGCTTTTTTAATTTTAAATAAGATTGGAAATGATTAATAATTTTAAAAATTTAAAAAATAAAAATGGAGATCATGTTGAAACTGTAGCAGTTTCAAAACGAAGCACAACTAATGAAATAATGAAAGTTTATAATGAAAATCATAAAAATTTTGGAGAGAATAGAGTTAAAGATCTTGTTATAAAATACAACAAACTTCCAAAGGATATTCGTTGGCACATGATAGGTCATCTTCAAAGAAATAAGGTTAAAGATATAATTGAATTCATACATTTAATTCACTCGGTAGATTCATTCAGATTAATTGATCACATCAATAAGTTGTCAATTGATAAAAATATTTTAACAAATATTTTAATTCAAGTAAAAATTTCAAATGATGAGAGTAAATATGGGTTTTTACCTAACGAAGTTGATATTATTTTTAGTAATTATATATCAAAAAATTATAAAAATATTAAGATATTAGGATTAATGGGTATGGCTACTTTATCAAGCGATACCAGTCTAATAGAATCAGAGTTTTCATTATTATCAAGATTATATGATCAGTACTCAAAAGTTACACCATTAAAATATTTGTCAATGGGAATGAGTGGTGATTACTTATTGGCTCTAAAATATAATTCAAATATGATAAGATTAGGTTCGGCAATATTTAATTAAATGTTTGCAATAATTGATACAGAGACATCTGGGGGAAAATATAATGAAGAAAGTATCATTGAGATAGGGATATTAATTTTTGATGGTAAAGTAATAATTAAGACTTTCCAGTCACTTATCAATCCTAAAAAAAAAGTTGATTATTTTGTTCAAAGACTTACAGGAATAAAAGATAAAGATCTGAAGAATTGCAAAAGTTTTAGTGATTATTCATTAGAAATAAAAAAATTACTAAGTAATAAGATAATTGTTGGACATAATGTAAGTTATGATTATCGAGTTCTTAAAAATGAATTTAAAAAAATTGGTCTAGATTTCGAAGCTGATACATTATGTACAATTGAATTATCAAAGAAAAATTTTCCTGATCTTAAATCTTATAAATTGAAAAAGATATGCGATCACTTTAGTATTGAACTCAATAATCATCACCGAGCATTTGATGATGCGAAAGCAACACTTGAATTATTTAAAATTAATAGAAAATTTGAAAAAAATAATTAGTGTATCGGGGCCAACAGCAGTTGGTAAAACTAAAAAAGCAATTGAATTAGCAATATTTTTAAAGACTGAAATAATTTCTTTTGATTCTAGGCAGTTCTATAAGGAAATGAAAATTGGGACTGCTCCGCCCTCAAAAATTGAACTTTCAACTGTAAAACATCATTTTATCCACAACAAGTCAATATTCGATAATTACACTGTTTATGATTACTCTAAAGATGCTAAAAACCTAATTGATATTTTATTTAAAAAGTACGATAATATAATTTTGGTTGGAGGATCATTTTTATTTTTAAACTCAATTTTCAAAGAATTAGATGAAATGCCAAAAATATCGAAAGATTTAAGAGATCGGCTTAATCGAGATTATGAAAAAAAAGGGAAAGAATATATACTATCATTATTAAAAAAAATAGATCCAAAATATCTTGAAATGGTAGATAAGAATAATCATAGAAGAATAATTAGAGCCCTAGAAGTATCAATTCAATCCCAAAAACCTTATTCTTCATTTCTTGGGAAAAAATCACCTTCAAAATATAATCACATTTCAATAGCACTAAATAATGAGAGAAAGGTAATACATGATAGCATAAATAAACGGGTTGATATAATGGTGAGAAATGGTTTACTTGAAGAAGCACAGAGTTTATATAAATACTCTAGATTAAACCCTTTAAATACCGTTGGCTACAAAGAACTTTTTAATTATTTTGATGGTAAGTCCAGTAAAACAGAATCAATTGATCAAATTAAAATAAATACAAGGAGGTTTGCTAAAAAACAAATTACATGGCTAAATAATAATGGCAAACATTTTTGGTTTAGTCCTGAAAATACTATTGAAAAAATTGTAAAAGTTTTATAAAAAATTTGACATATTCTCTCTTATTCTTCTGTTAATATCAATCTGAGAGTCTTTTAAAAATCTTTTATTCATTAATTTTTCATAAAGCTCAATATACCTGTTTGAAATTAAAACAACCGTTTCATTAGATATATGTGGAATTTTCTGTCCTTCTTTTCCTTGAAAATTATTTTCCATCAGCCACTCACGAAAGAATTCTTTGGATAATTGTTTTTGCTTCAGTTTATTATTTTGGAGATAATTGTAAGAATCTAAATAAAAATACCTTGATGAATCAGGCGTGTGTATTTCATCAATTAAAACAATATTATTTTCTGAATCAAGACCAAACTCGTATTTGGTATCAACTAATATTAAACCAGATTTTTCAGCAATTTCAGTTCCTCTTTTAAAGAGTTCTAGTGAAATATAATGTAATTTTTCATACGTTTTTTTATCCAATATTTTATTTGAAACAATCTCACTAGGGCTAATATCTTCATCATGATTCCCAATTTCAGCTTTTGTAGTTGGAGTTACAATTGGTTTTTTAAATTGATCGTTTTCAATCATGTTTTCGGGTATAATATTTCCACAAATATTTCTTAAACCTGATCTATAAAGCCTGAATGAATGGCCAGACAAATACCCTCTAACAACCATTTCAATTTTTAAGGGCTTACATCTTTTACCGTAAGAAATATTTGGATCTGGTGAAGAAATCAACCAATTATTAACTATGTCTTTTGTTTTGTTTAGCATTTCTACAGAGATCTGATTTAATATTTGGCCTTTATAGTTTATTCCTTTTGGCATTATTACATCAAAAGCTGAAATTCTATCTGTTGCAATTACGATCATAGAATTGTTATTTAAAGTATATACATCTCTTACCTTACCCTCATATTTTGATTGTAATCCTCTGAAGTTAAAATCTGTTTTGGTAATTACTGATTGCATTTATTTACTCAAGTTATAAGCGTCAATTATATTTCTAACTAATTTGTGACGTATAACATCACTACCGTCTAAGTATACTATTTCAATACCCTCAATTTTTTGAAGCAAAATATTTGCCTGCTTTAAACCAGACAAAGAGCTCTTGGGTAAGTCAATTTGGCCTGGGTCCCCAGTAATCATAAATTTTGCTTTTTTCCCCATCCTTGTTAAAAACATTTTCATTTGATTTTCTGTTGTATTTTGAGCCTCATCAAGTATTACAAATGCATTGTCTAAAGTTCTCCCTCTCATATAGGCGAGAGGCGCTATTTCAATAATTTCTCTTTTAATATAGTCATCAAGCTTTTCGACTTGAATCATGTCTTTTAATGCATCATAAAGTGGTTGCATATATGGGTCAAGTTTATCTTTTAAGTCACCGGGAAGAAATCCTAAATTTTCACCTGCTTCTACTGCAGGTCTAGTAAGGATAATTCTTTTTACATCTTTACTCTTAAGAGCCTTAACAGCTAAGGCTACACCAGTATATGTTTTACCTGTACCAGCGGGTCCAATGGCAAATACCATATCATTATTTTCAAAAGCTTCGAGTATTTTTATTTGGTTAAGTGTGTGTGCTTTTATTTTCTTTCTATTTGTTCCATATAAAATAACCCTCCCAGACTCAGGACTCAAAAGCTTATCCCCTCTTCCTGAAATAATTTGAAGTAAATTAGATTCATTTAGATCTTCATTTTGTTTTAAAAAATAAATTAATGAATCTAGAACAACACAAAGCTTTAGTATATCATTGTTCTCACCTTCAAGCAAAAGCTTGTCTCCTCTAGGTGTAATCTTTATGTTGTTATAAACTTTCTTTAGTGATTTGAGGATGTCAATATCAGAGTTAAAAAAATCTGATGGATGAAGATCCTTAATATAGTACTCAAATTTTTCCAAAAAATTTTTAATAAATTCTTATTGAGTAAATTTATAAAAAAGAATATTATCTTAATATTATAATGTCTATAATTACTCTTTTATCGGACTATGGGAATAAGGATTCTAAAGTCTCAAAAGCAAAAGCATTACTACTTAGTGAGATTTCTACAATAAACATAGTTGATGTTAGTCACGAAATTTCACCATTTAATATTGTTGAGGCAGCATATATAACAAAAAGATCATATGTAAATTACCCGCGTGGCACTATACATATTATTGATGTAGATGCTCAATATAACCCTGAAAAATCTCTAATTATTTCTTATTATGATAATCACTATTTTATAACTGCAGATAATGGCTTCATTTCTTTACTTTCAGATCACATAAAACCTGAAAAAAATATTGAAATTACATTTAGTAAATATGAAAATTCTTCGTCAATAAGAACATTTGTTAAAGCTGCTGCCCACTTAATTAGAGGTGGCAATATTAATTTACTTGGAAATGAAATAGTTAAACTAAAAACTTTTACAAATTTGAATGTCAAAACTCA
>CACCYT010000019.1 GCA_902550325.1 uncultured Bacteroidota bacterium
TTGTATGTTGACTTAATATTTCTATCCTGATCTTTACTGCTAGAATCATAATAAGTAGTAACTTCTCCTTCCAAAACATCACTTACATAATTTCCAATTGATTGAGTATTACCAGATTGGTAATAACTAATAAATTTTCCATTTTTAGCTCCATCAAGCCATGTTGTTGTTTGCCAAATTTTTTCAGTGTTTTCATAAAAAATTTTTTCAATACCATTTTTTTTACCATTACTATTAGGTGTTATGGAACGAACAGAACCGGACGGATAATAAAATATGGCATCATTATTTAATGAGTAATTTTTATTTTCATAAATAACTTTTTTGGATAAATCAAATTGCTTTTCTGAGACAATCGTGTCGTTTTTATAAAGAAAAATTAATTTTTGTTCTCCTCCTTGCGCCTTTAGATCGGTAAAGCTTAAATCATCCTCATCTTTAAAATAATATACGATTGACTCTCCATCCTGAAGCCCATTTTTATAGTTTCGAATTTCGCTAAGTTCACCTAATTCATTGTATATTATTTGCTGTCCATCTAATAAATCTTGTTTATAATTTCGAATTTCTTGAACTGTTCCAACAAGATCTTTACTGCCAGAATCATAATAAAAAGTAAACTTTCCCTCGATCAAACCATTTACATAAATTCCAGTTTGTTGAAGAGCACCTGATTCGTAATAAACAGTCCATTCTCCATCCAACAAACCATTTATATAATTTCCATTTATTTGAGGATTACCTGATTCATAATAAACTATCTGTTGTCCTTCCCTTAAATCATTTACAAAATTTTCAATATATTCAATAACACCTGATTCATAAAAAACAGTCCACTTTCCATTTCTCAAACCATTTATATAATTTCCATTTATTTTAGGCTTACCTGATTCATAATATTTGTTATACGGTCCGTACCACTTATTTTTTAAAAAAAAGAGTGCTTCGGAAATATTTCCATTTTTATGATATGAAGTGTAGGGACCATTAATTGAAGTTGAGTCATTTGAATAAAAATCATAAAAAATTCTTGATTTCACTTCCCCACCACTATAGTAAGTTATAACCTCTCCTTCAGGAATATTTTTTTCTTTAAACTTAATTATAGTAAAATCTGATATTGAGTCTAAATCCATTGTATAATATCCTTGGGAATTGAAGCCTATCTTAAATTTTTTATTAATAGGGTAATCCCCCAAGCTAAAATCAATAATTGGTATCTCCTGAGAAAATAAACAAATTGTAAATAATACTATAAATAAATTCTTCACTACAATAATTTACAAAAAAAATATGATCAGTTTTTTCATTTACTACCAAGATTTAACCTCAATATTCAGTTGAATAGCATTATACAAGAGTATTAGCATCCAAATTAGAAATAAGAATGCTAACCACTGTTTCCAGTACGTTCTGAAACAGAACTTGACTTTAAAGTAGTTGTAAAGTTTTTTCATTTTTTTAAATCCGGAACTTAGAAAATTATTGGAAGTGAGTAAGGCACAATTACAGCTTTACCTCTTTGTTTTCCAGGTTGTATTTTGGGTAATAAATTTATAACCCTTTGAGCTTCTTCTTCCAACCTTGGATGAGGACCTCTGGCTCTTACAGCTGTGATATTTCCGCTTTTGTCAATTTTGAATCCAACACTTATTCTTTTTCTTCCAGTTAAACCTAAATCTGCTGCTAAAGAAGTGTTAAAATTTATCTGAACAAATTTTAGAATTCTTTCTCTAAAACATAATTTTTGCTGGGAATTGTTACCACTTTCACATCCAGGGAAGACAGGTACATTTTCAACAACAGCAAAAGGAACCTCGAAATCTTCTTCGATCTCATTTAATGGCATTTCCTCCATTATCACCTCTTCTTCCTCTGTAACTTCTCCTTCTAATTCTTCAACGTATTCATACTCTGCAATATCTACCAGTTCCCCTTCCATATACTCCACTTCTCCTTCTTGATTTATATACTTATTAGGAATATCATCATTTAATAATTTATACACACCATCTGCAGAAACATTATTGCCAAAACCGCAATTATTTCTATTATCTACGGTTTTAACAATTACTGCTCTATCATTACGTGCTCTCTTAAAATCATAATCTAGTTTAAATGTTAGTGAACAAAAACCAAATTCATTGGAAGTATATTCAAAAGTATTTTCAGCAGTTTGAAAAAATTGCCCCTTTAATGAACCGCTATTCCAAGAAGGAGCACCACTATTTATACTTAAATAAAACATAAGACCTCTGTGATATCTTGGACGAACTAGTAATGTACCACAACCATTTTGACATTCAGGATCACCAAATGAATATGACCCAGGAAATACATTAACAATTGCTTGAGCTCTTGGAGTGTAATTAATACCTTCATCTAAATTCTTAGCGATGTCTATTCCATAAATTCTTTCATCTTCTCTATAATAATTTTTTACATAAAGAGATGTAGAATAATTTTTACCATTAGCTTTGAGCATATCTATTAATTTGTCAATAGTTTCAGAATCTCTTTTACCTGATTTTAATTTATCTAATAATTCTTTATGTCCTATATTATATGTTTCTGATTCAAATATATTTCCCTTATTATAATTTTCTTCTAAAAACCATACACCTACATCTACTTCATCACCTAATGAAATAAGCCATTCAACATCCTTAACTTCCCCCGACTCCCTTTGACCAAAAGAAACAAGTGGAATAAATAGTAATAATAAGGCTAGTTTTTTCATATAACTAAATTATAAAATTCCTGAATATTCCGCGATTGAGTGTTAAAATAACTAGTAAAAAGGAAGGAAAAAAACGCGGTTTTACCTCTGTTGAGCCAATGCCGAGAGTTGAACTCGGGACCTTTTCCTTACCAAGGAAACGCTCTACCCCTGAGCTACATCGGCTTTTATTGAGCGGAAGACCGGGTTCGAACCGGCGACATTCAGCTTGGAAGGCTGACGCTCTACCAGCTGAGCTACTTCCGCTTGATAGAGTTTTGTGGGGAGAGCAGGATTCGAACCTGCGAAGGTATAAACCAACAGATTTACAGTCTGTCCTCGTTGGCCGCTTGAGTATCTCCCCTAAAGAGCCGATGGAGGGACTCGAACCCACGACCTGCTGATTACAAATCAGCTGCTCTAGCCAGCTGAGCTACATCGGCGATTTAGGACTGCAAATGTATATAATTTAATCGAAAAAAATTAACTTTATAGCTCAGTTAATTTTTATTTTAATTTCTATTATTTGCCTATTATGTCGAAAAAAAAATTTGAGAACAAAACTGTTTTCCTTAATGAAATTCCTGACTTTGAAAATAGTGAAAGCACCAAACTAGAAAAGGATTATATAAAAGTAATCTACGCAAACATATTTATTATATTTTCTTTATTGACCTTGGGAGCATTAATAGCAACTTTAAGTTTTGATCTCCATACAAAAGGAATATTCTTTATCATTTGGCTTATATCTTACCTTGTATTTTGGATACTAATTTTTATTTATTACATAGCTAGTTTTAAGAAGAGAAGCTATAGTTTCAGAGATCACGATGTGGTCTACAGTTATGGAGTTATTTACCAAACTAAGGTTCTAATACCTTTTAACAGAATTCAACATATTGCTCTTCACCAAGGGCTTTTTTCAAGGATGTATGGACTTGCCTCACTTCAGTTTTACACTGCTGGAGGAGCTACAACTGACATTAACATTAAGGGATTGAAACTTGATACTGCCCAAAAGTTCAAAACTTTTGTTTCAGAAAAAATTGAAAAAATTGACAAAAAGTGAATAAGGAAATAATTGAAAAATATTCAGTTTTTAGAAAACAGTCAAAAGTAGGAGCTCTGGTTTTTTTATTTGATTCGATAAGAAAAAATGCAGTAAACTTTTTATTTATACTTGTACCTACTGGATTTGATTTAATAGTGTTCATTATTGTATCGCTAATTTTTGTTTTTTTTATGGCTATTTATGCCTATATCAAATATTATTATTTTGAATACAGTTTTGATTTTGAAAGGTCAGAGTTTTTGATAAAGAAAGGTTGGCTGAAAAAAACTAAATTATCAGTACCGTTTGAAAAAATTCAACAGGTTAATATAAATCAAAATATAATTCACAAAATTTTTAGTTTGTACGAGATTCAAATGGATACGGCAGGGTCGAAAGATACTGAGGTCGATATCAAAGCGGTTTCAAAAAAAATCGCAGAAGATTTTAAAGAAATATCCGAGACAATCAAAAAAAGTATTTCAAAAAATGTTGATAATAATATCAATGACATAAAACAAGAAGAGTCATTGGAAATTGATCTACTTACCCTAGTTAAGACAGGATTGACATCGCAATACTTTGAGACACTCGGTGCAATGATTGCTCTATTTTTTGTTGGACTTGGTTTTTTGAATGATTTAGAGATTGACTACGCTCCTGCAATTGTTGATTTTTATGACAAAACTGATTTTAATGTACTTGCAATTTCAATCGCAATCTTCATTGTGATATATATAGTATTAATGGTTAACCTATGTCTTACTTTAATTAAATATTACGGATATAAAGCACTTAAAAAATTACAAAATCTGGAGGTGAAATATGGTTTGATTCAAACAAAATCAATTCTTCTGTCCCCAATCAAAGTACAAGAATTTAGATCCACACAAAATTGGATTCAAAAAAAAATAAATCTTCGCAATGTTAGAATTAGTCAAGCTTCCAGTATGAATGTAGCCGCTCCAAACAGACGAAATATTGTAGATGTTCCTGGATGCTCAAATGAACAAAAGGATAAATTATTTGATTTTATATATGACAATAAAATTAATGATGAGATTGTTGTAAGGCCTAGTATTCGAAAATTTTTGATTAATTTTTCATTATTTGCTTTATTACCCACAATTATTTTTATTGTTCTGCAAAACAATATTTCATTTTTAGATAATACTTATTTCTTGTATTTCACATGTATTTATTTTGTAGTTTCAACATTTGCAGCATGGAGATTTTATAGAAATAGTATACTTTTTTATTCTGAAAATTTCATTAGAATACAATCAGGCTTTTGGGATATAAAAACCAAAACAATTGAAAATTATAAAATTCAGTCTGTAATGCTTTATCAAGCATTTTGGCACAAGAGATTTAATTTAGGTGGTATAATTTTACTTACAGCAGGTGGAATGTCCTACATAACGACATGTAACTACGAGGTGCTAAAAAAAATCACCAATAATGTTATTTACAAAGTTGAAACATCGAAAAAAAGATGGATGTAATTAAATTTCTCTTGGGTGACTCTTTTTGTAATCACTAATAATTTTTGGCATTTTAATTTTAGTATAAATCTGTGTCGATGATAGAGAGCTATGACCCAAAATCTCTTTAATAGAATTTATATCTGCTCCATTATTTAATAGATGTGTTGCAAAAGTATGTCTTAAAACGTGTGGGCTTAATTTAACTTTTGTAGATACTTTTCTGAAATATTTCTTTATAATTCTATATACAGTTGATTTACTTATCATATCACCATCTTTTGATGAAAATAGGTATTTAGATTTATTTTTTAAAAGGTGTTTTTCAATTGAAAGTTTAAGAGACGGAAGAATGGGAACCAATCTTTCTTTATTTCTTTTTCCTTTAATCTTAATCAACTTATTTTCAAAATTAATGTCTGAAACTTTTATATTAATTAGTTCTTCTCTTCTGATGCCTGTTGAATATAATAATTCGATAACCAATTTGTCTCTGTCATTGGCACCATAATTAGAAAAATTTTTAAAAATTTCGTCGAGCTCTTTCTCCGTAAACGGCTCTACCAACTTTCCATTAGTCTTTAAATTTCTGTGACCTTTTAACGGTGATTTACTAATACTGCCTGTTCTTACTAAAAAATTAAAATAAGATTTTAGCGAGGATGTTTTTCTATTAATTGTTACTGGTAATATTTTTCTTTCGGATAACTCAACAATCCATTGTCTAATGAATGAGTAGTTCAAGTCATTATCAATTTTTGTGTTATTATTTTTTAGAAATTTTAAAAAATCTTTAATATCGTTATCGTAAGAATATATGGTATGGACTGAGTATTTCCTTTCAAAACTTAAGTAGTTTAAAAATTTATCGAGATACATATATTAATAAGTATCAAACAAAAATAATGATTATAAACTTTTTATTGGTTTTCGATATCTTTCAATCTTTGAACGTAGGAAGCTTTTATGAGTTTATCACGCTGCCTGACAGAGGGTTTAATGTAGGCTTGCCTTTCCCTTAAGGACTTTAATTTGCCAGTACGATCAAACTTTCTCTTAAACCTCTTAAGAGCCCTATCTATACTTTCTCCTTCTTTGACTGGTATAATCAACATACTTTTTTAATTAGTGGAGCAAATATAACATTTATGAAGTAAAATTGAATTTATTTGGACAAAATTTTTCTTGAGATAACAAGCTTTTGAATTTCACTTGTTCCTTCTCCAATAGTACAAAGTTTAGAGTCTCTTAGAAACTTTTCCACAGGAAAATCTTTTATGTATCCATAGCCACCAAAAATTTGAACAGAATCATTTGCAACTTTAACACATAGCTCAGATGAGTGAAGTTTACACATAGCGCTTAAGGTTGTTACAGGCTCTGAATTCATTATGGCATCACAGGCTCTTTCAGTTAAAAGCTCTGAAGCTTGAATTTCGGTTGCCATTTCAGCTAATTTGAATGATATTGCTTGGAAAGAACTAATTGGTTTCCCAAATTGCACTCTCTCCTTTGAATATTTTAGAGCAGCACTGTAGGCTCCATTTGCAATTCCTAAAGATAAAGCTGCTATGGAAATTCTTCCTCCATCTAAAATCTTCATTGATTGTTTGAATCCATCTCCAACTTGACCAAGTCTATTGGAATCATCAATGATACAATCTGAGAAAATCATTTCTGCTGTTTCGGATGCCCTCATCCCTAGTTTGTTTTCTTTTCTTCCAGATGTAAGACCCATATTTCCTCTCTCAATTATAAAAGCAGTAGAATTATTTTTTTCACCAACGGGTCCTGTTCTAAAAATTGCTACAGCCAAGTCTCCTGACTTACCGTGGGTGATAAAATTTTTAGTACCATTCAAAACCCATTTATTTCCTCTTTTCACTGCAGTTGATGCCATTTTCCCTGAATCTGATCCTGTGTTAGGCTCAGTTAATGCCCATGCCCCAATCATTTTTCCAGTGGCAAGCAATTTGAGATATTTTTTGTGATGCTCGTTAGAACCAAACTTATAAATATGATTAGTACACAATGAGTTGTGTGCAGCAATTGAAAGCCCAATTGATGGGTCAACTCTGGAAATTTCATCAATTATAGCAACATATTCATGATATCCAAGTCCTGAACCTCCATACTCCTCTGGCACCAAAATACCCATGAAACCATACTCACCAGCTTTTTGTAAAACTTCTTTTGGAAAGTGTTGATTTTCGTCCCAATCCATCACATATGGTTTTATATATTGAAGTGCAAAATCTCTTGCACTTTCGCGAATTAAACTGATTGAATTGGTGTTTCTGGTTTTTGTGCTAATACTCATATCAAACTTTTAACAAATTAAATGCCAAATTAAACTTTTGATTCTTTTATCACTTTTAAATATTTATTTAATTGTTCTCTTACAACTGGGAATAAGAAATATAAGCCAATCATGTTAGGAAAAACCATTGCAAAAATCATAGCATCAGAGAAAGCCCAAATTGAGTTCATACTTGCTGCTGAGCCAATAATTATAAAGGCTAAAAACATAAATTTATAAACCATATCCGCAACTTTTCCTTTACCAAATAGATATTTCCATGACTGAATTCCATAATAAGACCATGATATCATTGTGGAAACGGCAAATAATACAACTGCAGTTGTTAAAAAATATTCCGATCCAGGGATGTATTGATCAAAAGCTTTTGCAGTAATTCCAGCTCCTTCATACATCACACCATCAATCATTACTCCACCTTCACCACCATATAAAAATGCACCAGAAGAATTAAAAATTATAATAACTAGTGCTGTCATTGTACAAATAACAACAGTATCAATAAAAGGTTCTAATAATGCAACAAGACCTTCAGATGCAGCGTATTTTGTTTTTACTGCTGAATGAGCTATTGAAGCAGATCCTGCACCAGCCTCATTTGAAAATGCTGCCCTTTGAAAACCAATCATTAAAACGCTAATTGTTCCTCCAACACCAATTGCTGTTGGATTAAATGCTTCAGTGATAATCAATTTGAATGCATCATCAATAAAACTAAAGTTAGACCCTATAATGTACAGACAAGCTATAATATATAGAAGAGCCATGAACGGGACAACTTTTTCAGTAACCGATGCAATTCTTTTAATACCACCTATTATAATAATTCCAACTAAAATTGCTAATATTAATCCAATCATAGCGCCAGCAAAAGTTGAATCATAACCAAGTAGGTCTTTCAGTACAATAGCAGCTTGATTTGATTGGGCGGCATTACCGCCTCCAAATGATCCGCCAATACAGCAAATGGCAAATATTACGGCAGCAACTTTACCTAATTTTTCAAATCCTTTCTCTTTCAATCCTTTGGTTAAATAATACATTGGACCGCCATAAACTACTCCATCTTTATCAACATCTCGGTAGTGAACTCCAAGGGTACACTCAACAAATTTTGTAGACATACCAATCAGACCACAAACTATCATCCAAAAAGTTGCACCTGGGCCTCCCAAAGCAATAGCTAAAGCTACACCCGCAATATTACCGTTACCAACTGTTCCTGAAACAGCGGTGGCAAGGGCTTGAAAGTGGGATACCTCACCGTCTTTACTACTTGATTCAGTTTTTTCTAAATTATCATACTTGCCTCTGACTACGTTTATTGCAGTTACAAAATATCTAACATTTGGAAAAAGAAAAACGAACGTAAAGAAAAGTGCACTACCAACCAGTAGATAAATGACAAAAGGGCGATCCCAAATGGGAAAAAAAACCAATCCACTAAATATATCTGAGATGGGTTGAAATGCTTCATCGATACGTTGATCCAGACCCTTTTCCTGTAAAAAATTAAAATAATTAATAATGTTAAGAAGTTGAATAATTATGTAATTCATAAAAAGTTATTTAGAGATCAAATACTGAAGTTCTTTTCGAATATAACATATCTTTTATTCTCATCCAAAAAGCAAGCACAAGATAAAAGAGAAACCCCAAACCTAGGCTAAAAAAACTGCTGTATATAAAAAAAAGCCTAACATCTTTCGATTTGATACCCAAAAAATCTGCAAGTCTTGAGCAAACTCTAAAGCCATACTTTTCTAAAAAGTACCTAAGTTTATTTAACCGTATCATTCCCTTTTTCTATCCAATCCTCAATACCCCCTTCAAGATTAAACAATTTATTAAATCCATATTGTTGCATAATTTCACAAGCCATCTGGCTTCTTTTTCCAGATTTACAATAAATAAAGTAAGATTTTGACAAATCAAATTCATTAATTTTTTTCATAAACCCTTGAGGATCGTAGATGTCTATGTTTATTGCATTTGATATATGATATTCATTGTATTCATTTGGGGTTCTAACATCAATACAAATTGCATCAGGGTTTTCTGACAACTTTTTTTTCCAGTTTTGAGTATCTATATTGTTATTCATATCTCTGTTAATCTTGTAATTTTATAAAAATAATTTTTAATATGAAAATAAATGAAAAATAACTATATTCGATGTGTGAAAAATTTATTAAAAAATATCTGGTGGCAAGTTAGTAAAAACTAGCGCAGCATTGATTTTTTTTAAATTTTAATTATAGACTTGTCAATGTGACAAGTCTTTTTTTTTATGTACAGATTAAATGCAAATATTAAAAAGTTAATTGTAGATACTGATACACCAGTAAGCATCTACTTGAAACTTCGTGATTATTATCCGAACTCAATTCTATTGGAAAGCAGTGATTATGGTGCGAAAGACAATAGCTATGCTTATGTGTGCTGTAACCCTATTGCTGAATTCGATGTAAAAAACAATATGATTAGAACCTCTTTTCCAGATAATAAATCAGAAAAAAAAATAATTGATAAAAATTGTGACCTATTAATTGAATTAAAATCATTCATGCAAAAGTTTGATTTAAAATGTGACATAAATTCAAATAATAATTTTATTACTAAGGCAATATTTGGATATCAAAGCTATAGCTCAGTTGAATATTTTGAGAAAATAGAACTTGAAAATTCTTACGGAGGAGATGAAATTCCAATAATGAAATATAGACTTTACGAAAATATTATAGTTATAAATACATTTAATAATGAAGCACATGTAATCTCATATAACATCGACAAAAAAATAATTAGTAAAATAATTAGTAAAATAAAATCTAAAAAAATAAATCAATTTAAGTTTAAAACTAATAGTAAACTGGAATCTAACATTGATGATGAAGAGTATAAAAAAATGGTTGAAATGGGAATTAAACATTGTATGAGAGGCGATGTTTTTCAAATTGTTTTATCAAGAAAATTTTATCAAGATTTTAGTGGGGATGAATTTACGGTTTACAGACATTTAAGGTCTATCAACCCATCACCCTATTTGTTTTACTTTGATTACGGTGATTTTAAAATATTTGGAAGTTCACCCGAGGCTCAACTAATTATAAATGATAATAAGGCTGAAATACATCCAATCGCAGGAACTTTCAAAAGAACTGGAAACGATAAAGACGATAAAATAAAAGCGACAAAATTATTCAAGGATAACAAAGAAAATAGTGAGCACATGATGCTAGTTGATCTTGCAAGGAATGATCTTAGCAGATCGTGTAGTAATGTTAAAGTAGAAAAAGACAGGGAAATACAATTTTATTCTCATGTCATTCACCTAGTTTCTAAAGTTACTGGCAAACTCAAAGTTGATAGCAACAAAATAATAGGAGAAACATTTCCAGCTGGGACACTGACGGGTGCCCCTAAGCACATGGCAATGCAACTAATTGAAAAGTATGAGAGTTCAAAAAGATCATTTTATGGTGGCGCAATTGGTTTTATTAGTTTTGATTACAATTACAATCACGCGATAATAATTAGATCTTTTTTAAGTAAAAATAAAAAATTATATTTTCAGGCAGGTGCTGGAATTGTATCCAAATCTTCAAAAACAAATGAATTAAATGAAGTCTATAATAAAGTAAGGGCTTTGAAAAAATCAATAGAACAAGCAGAGAATTATGAATAAAAAAGTATTAGTTATTGATAATTACGACTCTTTTACGTACAACTTGGTCCATTACATGGAAGATCTTGATTATGAAGTTAGTGTTGTAAGAAATGATGAATTTTCAATGGATTTTGTAGAAAAATTTGATAAAATATTAATTTCTCCCGGCCCTGGTATTCCAGACGAAGCTGGTCAAACAAAAGAGTTAATAAAAAGGTTCTGCTCAACAAAAAGTATTATGGGAGTTTGCCTAGGCCACCAAGCTATTGGAGAGGTTTTCGGTGGAAAACTTAAAAATCTAGATAGTGTTTTTCATGGTGTTGCAACAGATATTAAAATAGTTTCAGAGGACAAGATTTTTAAAAATATTCCAAAGAAAATTAAAGTAGGAAGATATCATTCATGGGTTGTTGAAAAACTAAATGATAATTTAGAAGTTTTAGCTTCTGATAATGATGGAAATATAATGGCATTGAGACATAAGGATTATAAAGTCTGGGGTGTGCAATTTCACCCTGAATCTATATTGACAGAATATGGTAAGGATATTTTAAAAAACTGGTTAGAGTTATAATGAAAAAAATTTTAGAAAGACTATTCAATCACAGCTACTTGAGCTATGAAGAATCAAAAAAGATTCTGAAAGAAATCTCATCAAGCAAATATAATGATAGTCAAGTTGCATCGTTCTTAACAATATTTAAAATGAGGAATCCCTCAGTACAAGAAATTGAAGGTTTTAGAGATGCTCTTTTGGATTTGTGTGTAAAAATAGATATCAGTTCAGATTTTGAAACAATTGATTTATGTGGGACAGGAGGAGATGGAAAAAACACATTTAATATATCAACGATTTCATCTTTCGTAGTAGCTGGTGCTGGATATAAGGTTACAAAGCATGGTAATTATGGGGTTTCATCAAATTGTGGCTCTAGTGATGTTTTGGAATATCTTGGTGTTAGATTATCAAACGATCAGGATTACCTAAAAAAATGTTTAGATGTAGGAGGTTTTTGCTATTTACACGCTCCCCTATTTCATCCTGCCATGAAAAATGTAGCTAGTGTTAGAAAAGAATTAAAATTTAAAACATTCTTTAATATATTGGGGCCATTAGTTAACCCTTGTCAACCTAAAAATCAACTAAGTGGGGTTTATAACCTTGAAATCGCAAGATTATATGGTTACGTTTTTGAAAATACTAATAAAAATTATTCAATACTTCATTCTTTAGATGGATATGATGAGATTTCTTTAACTAATGATTTTAAATTATTATCAAGGAATAATTCTTCAATCAATTCACCTGATTACTTTGGTTTTGATAAAATAAATCCTAAAGAAATTGAAGGTGGAGTCGAGATTAAAGATTCTGTAGATATTTTTATAAAAATACTTGAAAATAAAGCAACAAAAAGTCAAACCAATGTTGTTTTAGCAAATTCAGCCATTGCAATACAAACAATAACAGATAAGGAAATTGGTGAATGCTTATCGATTGCAAAAGAGTCAATTGAATCAGGAAATGCGCTAAATAGTCTAAAAAAAATTCAGATTTTAAGTTTATGAATATACTCTCAAAAATAGTATCAAAAAGAAAAGAGGAAACCAATCTGCAAAAAAAGATTAGAGGTCTTGATGAAATTAAATCATCTGAAAGTTTTCACAGACAAACTTATTCACTTTCCAAAAAAATAAAAGAAAGTGAAATTTCAATTATTGCTGAACATAAAAGAAAATCACCGTCAAAAAAAGAAATAAATTTTCAAACCCCTAGCCACAAAATAATAAAAGGATATGAGAAAAATGGAGCCTCTGGAATATCAGTTTTAACCGAAAAAAACTTTTTTTCAGGTTCTGAAAATGATCTTATTCTTGCTCGCAAACTTACTGATCTACCAATATTAAGAAAGGATTTTATAGTTGATGAATACCAAGTGTTTGAATCTAAGTATTTAGGTGCTGATGCAATCTTATTAATTGCAACATGCTTGACAGACAAAGAAATAATCAAACTTTCAGAATTAGCTAAAGAATTAGATTTGGATGTTCTGGTGGAAATTCATTCCAAAGACGAACTAAACAAAGTTTGTATTGATAGTGTAGATATAATCGGAGTTAATAATAGAAATTTAAAAGATTTTTCTGTTAACGTAGAAAACAGTATCGAGATTGGTAAAGAAATACCTGAATCATTTGTTAAAATTTCTGAAAGTGGTCTATATAAATTTGAGGAATTGAAAAGATTAATTGATTTTGGTTATGATGGGTTTTTAATTGGAGAATTATTTATGAGGGAAATTGATCCGGGATATAAATTGGGTAATCTAATAAATCAAATAAAAGGTGAAAGTTAAGGTTTGTGGATTAAATAATAAGTCAGACTTTTCAAGTCTAAGTAAACTGAATATTGATTTTTTTGGTTTTATTTTTTATGAGAAGTCCCCAAGATATTTTTTTGATCACCCTATTGATATGCATAAAGACTTAAACAGTGTTGGTATTTTTGTAAATGAATCAATAAAAAAAATTTATGAAATTGTCGAATCGTTATCTCTAAAATACGTACAGCTTCACGGGGACGAAGACGTGAAATATTGCAAACAGATTCAAAAAAAATGTAGAGTAATAAAAGTATTTAGAGTTGATGAGAAAATTAGCATTGATTTAATTAAGAAGTTTTATAATTGCTGTGATATTATACTTTTTGATACTTTCACAAAAAAGTATGG
>CACCYT010000020.1 GCA_902550325.1 uncultured Bacteroidota bacterium
TTAAATTTTACTTGAATTGCATAATTTTGATGCTTCAAAAATGAATTTTTCAAACAGACACATCGGCATAGATTCAAAAGCTGAAAAAATAATGCTCGAATTCCTAGGCCTCAAAAACATAGAAAGTCTAATTGAAGAAACTATCCCTGAGGAAATTAGATTAAAGCAGAACATTTCTCTTGAAGCCGAGATGTCTGAAGCTCAGTTTCTTGATCATATTTATAAGTTATCTCAAGAAAATAGATATTTTAAAAACTACATTGGAATGGGATATCATGAAACGATACTTCCACCAGTAATTCAACGTAATATACTAGAAAATCCGGGGTGGTACACTGCTTACACGCCATACCAGGCGGAAGTTGCTCAAGGTAGACTTGAGGCTCTACTAAACTATCAAACAGTAATATGCGATTTAACAGGTATGGAATTATCGAATGCATCACTTCTAGATGAAGGTACCTCAGCAGCTGAAGCAATGACCATGCTTTTTTCAAGCAGGTCTCGAGACAAAGTAAATCGTAATTGCAATAAATTTTTTGTTAGTGATGATATCTTTGAACAAACATATAGTGTTTTAGTCACAAGAGCAGAACCTTTAGGAATTCAAATTGTAAGAAATAACATCGATAAAATTGTTTTTGATGATAATTTTTTCGGCTGTATAGCTCAGTACACCGGAAAAAGCGGAAAAATTCATGATTTAAATTTGATTTCAGATAAATTGAACAACCATGATATAAAATTAATTGTTGCCGCAGATTTACTATCACTTTGTATACTAGAGAAACCTTCAATTTTTAATTGTGATGTGGTGGTTGGCACATCTCAAAGGTTTGGAATTCCACTTGGATATGGAGGTCCACATGCTGGGTATTTTGCAACAAAAAAAGAATATAAAAGATCTATACCCGGAAGAATAATAGGTGTTTCCAAAGATAGAAATGGAAATAGAGCGCTTAGAATGGCTTTACAAACGAGAGAACAACACATTAAAAGAGAAAGGGCGACCTCAAACATATGTACAGCTCAAGTTTTATTAGCTGTAATGGCGGGTATGTATGCAGTTTACCATGGGCCAGATGGATTAAAAAAGATTGCAAAAAAAATAAATAAATTAACTAAAGTCCTTTACTCAAATCTAAATAGGTTAGGAGTTAATGTGATTAATAATTCCTTTTTTGATACTATTCATTTTAATATTGATGCTAGTAAAATCAGATCTTTTGCTGAAAAAAATAAATTAAATTTTAATTATATAAATGAAAACGAAATTTCAATCTCGATAAATGAATCATCAGAATTAAATGATATTAAACAAATAGTTAAAGTTATTTGTGATGGAATTGGTAAAGACTTTTCATTTGAAAATGAAACTGTTTTTGAATCAATACCTGACAATTTTTGTAGAAAATCTAATTTTTTAAAAGAAAAAGTGTTTAACAAATACCGATCAGAAACTTCAATGATGAGATACATCAAATCACTTGAAAGAAGAGATTTATCACTAAATCACTCCATGATTGCTCTAGGCTCTTGCACAATGAAATTAAATGCTGCAGCTGAAATGCTTCCTCTAAGCTGGAAGAGATGGAATAACATTCATCCCTTTGCGCCTGAAAATCAAACCAATGGATACAAACTGATGCTTAATAAGCTTGAAAAACAACTAAATGAAATTACTGGTTTTCATGCCACCTCCTTACAACCAAACTCAGGTGCTCAGGGTGAATATGCAGGTTTGATGGTTATAAGATCATATTTCAAAAGTATTAATCAGACCAATAGAAACATTTGCATAATACCTTCATCTGCCCACGGCACAAACCCAGCCTCAGCGATAATGGCAGGAATGAAGGTGGTAGTTGTAGGAACGGATAAATATGGGAACATCAACGAAGAAGAATTAAAACTTAAAGCTGAAGAACACAGTGAAAATTTAGCTGCACTAATGATTACTTATCCATCAACCCATGGAGTTTTTGAATCTTCAATTAAAAGAATTACCGACACAATACATAAAAATGGTGGTCAAGTGTATATGGATGGAGCAAACATGAATGCACAAGTAGGCTTGACAAACCCAAATGAAATCGGAGCAGATGTTTGTCATTTAAACTTGCATAAAACATTTGCAATTCCTCATGGAGGAGGTGGTCCTGGAGTAGGGCCAATATGTGTCAGGGAACATTTGAGTGATTTTTTACCCCAAACAGATAGGTCAAATCACAAAGAGTTTTCTGTTAAAGCCATTTCATCTGCGCCATGGGGATCCGCAATGGCTTGTTTAATTTCTTATGGATATATATGCATGATGGGTTATAAAGGGCTCAAAAGAGCAACAGAAATTGCAATATTAAATGCCAATTACATCAAAAAGAGAATTGAAAAAGATTATAAAATTCTGTATACCGGAGAATCTGGAAGGTCAGCTCATGAAATGATTATTGATTGTAGAGATTTCAAAGAAGATTTTGGGATTGGTGTTATGGATATTGCAAAAAGACTAATAGATTATGGGTTTCACGCTCCTACCGTCTCATTCCCAGTTCCTGGAACAATGATGATTGAACCTACTGAGAGTGAAAATTTAGACGAAATCGATAGGTTTTGTGACGCATTAATTTCAATCAAAGGTGAAATTATAACATGTTCAAAAGATGATGTCCAAAATATTTTGATGAATTCACCACACACTCTAGAAACCTTAACCTGCGATAAATGGAATAATAAATACAGTAGAAAAGAAGCAGCTTATCCCCTTTCATATATTGAAGACAATAAATTTTGGCCAAGCGTAACAAGAATTGACGATGCATTTGGTGACAGAAACTTGATATGCACGTGTAATCCAATAGAGGATTATATTGAATCTTAATTTATTTAATACTTTTATAAAAACTATTTATGTCAATTAAAATCTCCGGAACCGGATCTTTTATACCCAAAAACATAATCAAAAATGATTTTTTTTTAGATTCAGAATTTTACGATAAAAATGGTGAACCCTACCCAAACTCAAATAAAGACATTATTGAAAAGTTTGAATCTATCACAGGAATAAAAGAAAGACGGTATGCTGATAAAAACCATAATACATCTGATCTTGCTACTCTTGCATCTATAGAAGCCATAAAGGATGCTGGAATTGATAAGGAGGAAATTGACTATATAATAGTAGCTCATAACTTTGGTGAAATTGATCACGACACTAACCAATATATAGCTCTCCCATCTGTGGCTACCCTTGTTAAACATAAACTTGAAATTAAAAATGATAATTGTGTAGCATATGATATAATATTTGGATGCCCAGGTTGGGTTGAGGGCATAATTCAAGCAAAAGCATTTATTAATTCTGGGATGGCAAAAAAATGTTTGGTTATAGGTGCAGATACACTTTCAAGAACAGTTGATAAAAATGATAGAGATTCGTTAATTTTTGCAGATGGTGCTGGAGCTGCAATCATCGAAGAAAGCCAAGAACAAGGAGGGATATTGTCTCACAAAACGATAACCAAAGCTGGCAAAGAAGCTTTGTACTTATTTTGTAAAAACTCCTACCATCCAAAAACAAAATCCAAAACAAAGTTTATAAAAATGAATGGTAGAAAAGTTTATGAATTTGCAATATCTACCATACCAGCTGCTTTAAAATCTTGCATCGAAGAAAGTGGCAAAACTATAGATGATGTAAAAAAAATCTTTTTACATCAAGCAAATGAAAAACTTGATGAGGCAGTACTTAAATATTTTTATAAACTCTATGATAGACCAATTCCTGAAAATATAATGCCAATAAGTGTTGATGTGCTTGGTAACACATCTGTAGCAACCATACCTACATTATATGATATTGTATTGAAAGAAAACTTTAAAGGTCATCAGTTGAACAAGGGTGATATAATTATTTTTGCCAGTGTTGGTGCAGGAATGAATGTAAATGCAATTACCTATCAGTTGTAATTATGAAATACCTGATAGATATTGGAAAATATTTTTTGATGGTAAAATCATCTTTTACAAAGCCATGTAAGAAAAATATTCTCTACAAACTAATTTTTAAAGAAATTAATGATTTGGTTTTAGATTCTATACCAATTGTGTCAATACTGTCTTTTTTTATTGGAGGAGTTGTTTCAATTCAAATGGCCCTAAATCTTGAAAGTCCGTTACTTTCAAAAACTTTGATTGGCTTTGCTACCAGGCAATCTGTGATTTTGGAATTTGCTCCCACCTTCATTTCAATCATAATGGCTGGAAAAGTAGGATCCTACATCACATCAAGTATTGGTACAATGAGAGTTACAGAACAAATTGATGCCCTTGAGGTTATGGGAATTAATTCACTTAACTATTTAGTTTTTCCAAAAATTATTGCAATGTTGATGTATCCTTTTATTATAACTTTTTCTATGTTTTTAGGATTATTAGGGGGTCTTCTTGCCATGACACTAACAGGTGTACCAAGTGAAGCTTACATACAAGGAATTCAGATGGATTTTGATATATTTCATGTGACATATTCTTACATAAAAACTTTGGTTTTTTCTTTTATATTGGCTACTGTTCCAGCATTTCATGGGTTTTATATGAAAGGTGGTGCTCTTGATGTAGGAAAAGCAAGCACACAATCATTTTACTGGACATCCATCATAATAATCATTGTTAACTACATAATTACTCAACTGCTATTGTCATAATGATTGAAATAAAAAACATATTTAAATCTTTCGGGTCAAGTGGGGTGTTGATTGATATTTCTGCAAAATTTGAGAGAGGGAAAACGAATCTAATTATTGGACAAAGTGGATCAGGTAAAACTGTTCTGCTAAAATGTTTGCTTGGACTTTACGCATCTGATAAAGGAGAATTGATCTATGATAATATTTATTCATCGAGAATGAATGATGAAGAAAAAATTAATATAAAGAAGGAGATGGGTATGGTATTTCAAGGTAGTGCACTTTTTGACTCAATGACAGTTTTAGAAAATGTAAGATTCCCTCTTGACATGTTAACAAAATATTCTGACAGGGAAAAAAATGAAATTGCTCTAAAGTTTATTGATAGAGTTAATTTAAATGATGCAATTAATAAATTACCCTCAGAGATTTCTGGTGGAATGCAAAAAAGAGTTGGAATTGCTAGAGCGATTGTCTTGAATCCCAAATATTTATTTTGTGACGAACCAAACTCTGGACTTGATCCCAAAACTGCAATAGTAATAGACAATCTAATTCAAGAAATCACTAAAGAATATAATATAACAACGGTTATAAATTCTCACGACATGAACTCTGTGATTGAGATAGGTGAAAATATTATTTTTTTGAAGGAGGGAATAAAATTATGGCAAGGAAACAATAAAGAAATCCTGAATTCAAAAAACAAAGAAGTTGAGGATTTTGTTTATTCTTCTGAGCTGGTTAAGAAATTAAGAAAAAACTAGTTCTTCTCAACAATTTCAATATTTTTCGATTCAAACTTTAAACCAATCCAATTTTTTATACTTTGATTGAGTTGTGATTTATTATTATCATCAATAATATCAGACCAAGATACTGAGACTACAACAACTGTATCAGTTTTTTGGAAATCAGTTCGAATTGTTTCATAAATTTCAAATGAATTTAAATTTGGATAAATGAGTTTTGCCTCATTAATTATAGAACTGAATAAAAACTTTTCTTCACTCAAAATTCTCAGCTGATTAATTTCTTTGTTCAAGTTCTCAATTTCATTTTTTTTCAGGGCAATATCAATAGAATCCCTGGATCTAAGCTCTTTTAAAAAAGTATTATTTAGAGTGTATGAATCTTCAATTTCTTGTTGAATAAAAAGGAGTTTTGTAGATTCAAGTTCCTGATTAATCTTTATTTTTTTGTCAAGTAAATCCATAATCTCTTTAGATATTGGTTTTTGACCAAACGTATTGATTGTAATTTTGGGTTCTCCACCATTATACTCAATTTTAGCAGATTTCCTTAAATAGTCACCATTAGGAAGTAAGCTTAGTTCAGATTCAAGAAAATAGTTTGCATTTCTGTTATAGTTTGACTCATCATAGATTCCTTTAAAATTAAATATTGCAAATACAAGAGAAGTAATGGCAATTAATGCTATTATACCACCAATAAATTTCCTGCGTTTAGAATTAGCATAAACAATCAATGGAAAACGTAAAAATTTTAGGGTTAAATATGTTGCGACTATAATGTATAGTGTATTAATTAAAAATAGTAAAATTGCACCCTGAGCTTTAGACAAGTCGCCCTCTGCTAAATAATAACCTACAGTACAAAGTGGAGGCATCAGTGCAGTCGCTATTGCTACACCAAAAATTGCTGAACTAATATTTTCTTTTTTAGTCTTTGCAATTATTAAAGCCAAACCCCCAAAAAAGGCAATTAAAACATCTCTCAAATCAGGATTTGTTCTTGCAAGAAGCTCTGAGGACTCTTCCTTAATTGGAATAGCAAGAAAAAATATATAGGCTGCTCCAATACTTAGCAATACCATCACAAGTGTATTAATTATAGAACTTTTCAGAGTATCAATATCATTTGTTGAAATTGATAAACCTAAACCCAAAATAGGTCCGAGAAGCGGAGAAATTAACATCGCGCCAATAACAACAGCCGTTGAGTCTGCGTTTAAACCAACAGATGCAATTAAAATTGAACATATAAGAATCCATGCTGTAGTCCCCCGCATTGAAATATCTTTTTTAATGGAATTAATTGTTGCATTTTTATCAACATCTTTATAAAAACTAAATACACTCTTAATGAAAATTAAAATACCCTTAAATAATCCAGATGCATTTTTCTTTAGATCTTTTTCAAAGTTTTCGTCCTTAAAATCAAATTTTGTTTCCAATTTTATTTAATTTCTTTAATGCCTGTTAAATCGGATGAGCTTCTTATCTTGTCACCCAACCCGTCAATAATCTCAATACCGTGCTCCTTACAGATTTTTGACTCGGGTATTTCATAGTTTTTTCTATCACCACCATTTGCAAAAACTGATGGTTTTAATTTTTCTAAAGATTTACTAACAGTTTTATCTTTATCAATTGAAAGAAAAACTTCATCTACAGATTTCAAATTTTTTACAATTTCTACCCTATCCTTCTCATCCATAAAAAACTTGCCTTTTTTTAATTTGCACTGAGAGTTGTTATTAACAATTACAACTAAGTAATCACCCAACTCTTTAGCTTTATTGATATATTCTAAATGTCCAACGTGTAGTGGATCAAAATAGCCGCTTATACATACTTTTTTCATAGTGTACTTACACGAGCGTGAGACACAAAAAGGTAATTCCTTTTATTTGTCAAGCATTTGCAAAGATATCTTTTTCTTTTTTTTTGAACTTTAATGTACTTTTTATCTCTGTATATAAAAGCTGAATTTAATGGTAAATCATCAAGATAAACTAAATCCCTACTATAGTCATCATCATATTTATCTAGTTCTTTTGAAAGCTCAGAGTCATATGAAAATGAAGACTTGGGGTCTTCCATATGATTTCTTAGTAAAACTAAAAGGCTCTTGGGAAAGATATTAATATTTAAAAATGGTTCAGTTATTTTTTTAAATATATTTTTCCATTTTAATCCGTGAGGTTTTGCAAACTTGTTATCTCTGTACGTATAGTAATGGGCAATTTCATGGATTAGGGTCATTAAAAAACGATACTTATTGTTAGATTTATTAACTGTTATTACAGACTTTTGATTATTTAATTTTCTAAAATCTCCATGCTTGGTTATTCTTTCTTTTACAACTTTGATAGAAAAATTTTCATTTTCGATCAAGTTTATAAGGCCCTCTGCAGACATTTTAGGAATGTAAGGAGTAATGTGATGCATTACTATGGATTCGATTTCGAAATTGGTATGACTTTTCCATTAAATAATTTTTTACCGTTAACAGAAAAATTATATATGTACTCTGCCATTTCGGTTGGGCTGACTTCTGCCTGATAACCAGGAAATGCTTTTTCCAACATTTTAGTTTGTACAGACCCAAGACATAGGGAATTAAAACTCAACTCAGAGTCTTTATATTCTTCGGCTAAGACCTCAGTTAATATATTTAAAGCACCTTTACTAGAAGAATAGGCGGTTAAACCTTTAAACTTCGATGATCCGATCAATCCCCCAATACTACTAATATTTATAATGTGAGCATTTGATGAAAAAAAACCAAAAAGGTTTTTTATCAGATTTACAATTCCAAACAGATTAACGTCATATATTTTTTTAAAGTCATTCACAGTTATTTGATCAAATGTTTTATTGATTAATAAACCAGCATTATTAATTAAAAAATCAATTTCTATTTTATTTTTTTTACAATAATTGACCAATTCAAGTTGATCATCATCATTTGTTATATTAAATGATATATGATTTATATTTTCTAATCCAAGCTCTACAATATTTGATGACCTTGATAGTGATATAACTTTGTAGTTTTTTTCAGAAAAGATTCGTGCTAGTTCAAAACCAATTCCAGCACCAGTTCCAGTGATGATAACTGTTTTCATTATACTAAAATAGTTACAGGATTTTCTAAATAACCCTTTAATGTTTGTAGAAATAAAGATCCTGTGACTCCATCAATTGTCCTGTGATCACATGCAAGTGTTAATTTCATCGTGTTACCAATGGTAATTTTATCATCAATTACAACAGGTTTTTTTCTGATACTACCAACTGAAAGAATGGCAGAATTTGGTTGATTAATAATTGAGGTAAATTCATTTATCCCAAACATTCCTAGATTGGATATTGTAAATGTACTTCCTTCAATCTCATCAGGTCTTAATTTTTTTGACTTAGCTCTTACAGCAAAATCTCTAACCATACTATTTATCGAATGCAGCGATTCAGAATCTGCAAATTTTATAACTGGGACAACCAGACCATCCTCTACACCAACAGCCACTCCAATATGAATGTGGTGATTCAATCTTGTTTTATCGTCTGACCATTGAGAGTTTACCTTAGGGTGTTCCCTCAAAGCAATAGCGCAAGCCTTAATTACAATATCGTTGAATGAAATTTTTGTATTTGGGATAGAATTATACTGTTCCCTAAAAGCAATAGCATTATCCATACTAAATTCAACACTCAGATAATAATGAGGAGCAGAAAATTTTGATTGACTTAATCTTTTTGCAATCGCTTTTCTCATCGAATTATTATCTATCTCATCAAATGATTCAGACTTTGTGATATTGGCTGATGGTTTTATCGTAGGTGTAATTGTTTGCGCAGTATTCTCCGTATCTTCATCACTAGTTGGTTCATTAATTGGAGTTGAATCAACATTATCTAGATCACTTTTAATTATTCTTCCGTTATCTCCTGAACCACTAATTGTGCTGAGATCAATGTTTTTTTCAGCTGCAATTTTTTTTGCAAGTGGTGATGCAAAAACTCTTTTATCTGAAATGTTTAAATCAGGCTCCACTGATTCAGTTTCATCAACTATTTCAGTAGGAGTGTCTGAAAGTGTGTTTTCTTTAGCATCTGGTGCTGCAGGTTCAGAGTTGTAATTGGCTAATGCTTGTTCAGCATCAATATCCACTGATGAGATGATAGCAATGAGCTCATCTACATTTACTGTTTCCCCTTCATTAACTCCAATGTGAATTAATTTACCATCGTGGAAAGATTCAAATTCCATGGTAGCTTTATCAGTTTCAATTTCTGCTAAAATATCGCCTTCTTTTACTTCATCACCTACTTTCTTCAACCAAGTTGAAATTGTACCCTCTTCCATAGTATCACTCAATCGTGGCATTGTAATGTATTCAACTTTTGAGAAATCTATATCATTCTGTTGTACTGTTGGAGCTAACTCATCTTGTGTATTTTCTGATTTTTGCTCTTCACTTGAAATTAATACGGGTTCGAGGCTTACAGATTCCTCTTGCTCATTAATTTGATCAACTAAATCAAGTTGTTTTGGTTCGTCTTCAGTTTGGTTTAAGTGTTGTGAAATATCTTCTCCCTCATCACCAATTATGCATAGTAGTGAGTCAACATCAGCAGTAACGCCTTCCTCAATAGCAATATGTAACAAAGTTCCATCATAAAAAGATTCAAACTCCATGGTAGCTTTATCAGTCTCGATTTCAGCTAAAATATCACCTTCGCTTACCTTGTCTCCAACTTTTTTTAACCATTGAGAAACAACACCCTCCTCCATGGTATCGCTGAGTCTTGGCATTTTAATTACTTCTGCCATTTAGTCTAATTTGTGTTTTAAAAATGGATAGTCTTTTTGTTCATAAACAGCATCATACATTACACTAATTTCTGGAAATGGAGATTCCTCAGCAAATTTTTGACATTCTAAGACTTTCTCTTTAACTCGAGCATCCATGACCGAAATTTCATCCTCTGAGGCATAACTGTTTTGTAATAATATGTCCTTAACCTGACTAATGGGGTCAATTTTTCTATACTCTTCAACTTCTTCCTTTGTTCTGTATTTTTGAGCATCTGACATTGAATGTCCTCTGTACCTATAAGTTTTCATTTCTAATAAAGATGGTCCCTTGCCGGATCTTGCTCTAGAAATTGCCTCATCCAAGGCTTCAGCAACTTTAACAGGGTTCATTCCATCAACAGGTCCACAAGGCATTTCATATCCAAGTCCTAATTTCCAGATTTCAGTATGATTACTGGTTCTTTTGACAGAAGTTCCCATTGCATAACCATTATTTTCAACGATAAAAACAACAGGAAGATCCCACAACATGGCTAAGTTCAAGGTTTCATGAAAAGACCCTTGTCGAACAGCACCATCACCCATAAAACATAATGTAACAGCTCCTCTATTAAAATACTTGTCACCAAAGGCCATTCCAGCTCCTAATGGAATTTGTCCTCCTACTATACCATGACCTCCATGAAATCTGTGTTCTTTTGAAAAAATATGCATTGAACCACCAAGTCCGTTGGATGTACCTGTTGATTTTCCATAAAGCTCTGCCATAACTTTCTTAGGGTCTACTCCCATTCCGATCGGCATAACATGATTTCTATATGCTGTAATCATTCTATCCTTATCAAGATCCATGACGTGAAGGGCACCAGCCAAGATGGCTTCTTGACCGTTATATAGATGTAGAAATCCTCTTACTTTTTGTTGGATATATACAGATGCAAGTTTATCTTCAAACTTTCTCCAAAAGAGCATTTCCTCATACCAGTTTAAATAAATCTCTTTTGTAATTGGCCTCATATATTAATTGCAAAGATAATTTAAAAAATCCAGTTTTTAAACTGGAAAATTATCTCAATCAAAAGCATATGATAGGCCTACTCTAAGTGTATTTTCAAGTGGACTAATGACATCAGAAGTTGAAATCAAATAAGACATATCAATCTTTAAATCATTGGTAATGAAACCCGCTCCAGCAGTAATAAATTTTCTTGATCCTTTTAATTCGTGTTCACTAAAATATCCAGATCTTAAAAAGAATGAGTTATTAAATGAATATTCTAATCCGATTGAATAAGTCAACTCCTTCAACTCCTCACTAAAACCATCAGGTGCATCGTTAAATGATTTGAATAATCCAGACAAAAAGCTGATGTCTGGCTGTCTGTATGCAATTAAATCTCCAGATGAATTGTATACTTCTTCACTAGGGGTTGGCACAAGTAGTTTATTAATTTCAAAAGTAGCTGATAAGCTATTATTACTATCAAAAATAAATTCATAACCAGCACCAAGTCTAAGGTTTGTTGGTATAAAACTTTCATTTCCTTGCTCGGCATACTTCATTTTAGGACCAAGGTTAGAAATATTAAATCCTGCTCTCCAAATTCCTTCAGAACCACCAGTTTGAACAACATCTGATTGGTAATAACCTGATATATCAACTGCCACTGAGGATGCTGCTTCTGTTTCATCTCCCAAGGACTGAATTTTTACATCAGAAAGTAAAAATCTTCCTGCAACGGCCATGGAAAAATTTTCACTCAGCTTCAACGAGTATGCTGCATCTAAAGTAAATTCGTTGGGATTTTCAACAATCGGTATATCAAGTGGATTTTGTAGTATATCAATATCTCCAAGATTAAAGTATTTTAGACTGGCACTCCACGCTGATCTATCAGATATTTTGTTATAATAAGAAATATTTGCGAGAAATACATCATTAACCAATTTACTCAGATAAGGCGTGTAACTAAATCCAACGCCTCCTCCTTTTTCGCTAAAAACATATTTAGCAGGATTCCAATGCTGTGAAAAGTTATCCATTGATGTTGCTACACCTTGTTCTCCCATTCCAGCAGCTCTAGCATCTGATGCAATCATTAGAAAGGGTACAGCAGTTGTGATAACCCTTCTTTCCTGAGAATAGCTATTAACCATTAGCAATGAAAAGATCAATATGAAAATTTTTCTCATAGTTTATTTTTTAAGTAATTTACTTTTTTAATTCCTCAATTTCTTTTTTAAGTCTATCAACTTCATCTGATAATTCTTGAACAGATTTGATTAATGGCATAACTAATTGAGTGTAATCCATGCCATGATAACCATCAATATCTTCTGTGACTAGCAAATCATTATCTGCTCCAAAATCATTCAATATTTTCTTAACATCTTGAGCAATTAGACCAAACTCATACACATGTGGTGATCCATTTGAACCATTATCTTCATATTCACCTTTACTCATTTTAAAATATGATACAGGATAAAGTTTATTTATAAACTGCAAACCTAATTGAACTGGTTGAATGAAACTTTTCAACCTTAAGTCAGAACTAGTGTTTACCGATGCGGCATGAACTGTTGCACCAGCGTCATAGGACATGTAAACATCGGTAACAGAATTGTTTCCAATGACAGCAATGTTATTTCCAAGTTGATGTGTGATACCAGCACCTAAGGCAATTCTATTTTGCGCACCAGCATTTGCAGCTTGAACACCTGAATTATTTCCAATAAACACATTACTTGAACCACCAACAATAAATTGTCCTGCAGAGGTTCCAACCAAAGTATTGTATTTGCCTGATGTTATTTTTTTACCAGCATTGAATCCAACTGTTGTATTATTAAATCCCGCACCAAGTTTAGCACCAGTCCAGTCATTAGCTCCAATCACAGTATTTTTAATAGCAGCACTACCAAGTGACAAGTTTGATGTGGTTTCACCAAGTATGAAATTATTTGTGTCTTTATATCCGTCTGTTAGATCATTAACAGCACCTGCAACCCCAGAAGCCCCGTCAGCTCCATCA
>CACCYT010000021.1 GCA_902550325.1 uncultured Bacteroidota bacterium
CATGACTGGTGGTGGTAGAGCAGATGATTTATTTGGATCAAGTGACGATCTCTCACGAAGTACTTTTGATAGTGAAGATTTAAATGACGAAAAAAATGAAAATGCAACTGAATACAATAATAAAATCCAATGGGATTTTAGATTTGCCCATTCACTTACATACCTAAACAATAGAGGCCAAAAAAAGATTGGAAATAATTCATTAATGTTCTCCGGAAATATTATGTTATCAAAAAAGTGGAAAATTGGAGGTTCATCTGGATATGATTTTAAAAATAATGGCTTTACTTACACACAGTTGAGATTTGAAAGAGATCTAGATAGTTGGAAAATGAATTTTAGTTGGGTGCCATTTAGTAACAGAGAATCATGGTATTTTTTCATTGGAATCAAATCAGGATTCCTCAGCGATCTTAAGTATGACAAAAGAAGGGAACCTGATAAAAGACTGTAATTATGAAAAGAATTTTATTTATTTTTTTAATTTTATATAGTTCACCTATATATCAGCAAAGCAATATGAAAACAATAATAAATACTGAAAAAGCACCAAATCCAGTTGGTCCATATAGTCAAGCTGTAAAAGCTGGAAACACACTTTACATTTCTGGTCAAGTTGCTATTGATCCCTTATCAAATACAATTATAAAAAACAATATTGAAGATGAAGCCACTCAAATAATGAAAAATCTTGAAAACATTCTTAAAGAGGCTGGTTTAAAGTTTGATAACGTAGTTAGGACAAAAATATATTTGACAAACATGGACGATTTTTCAGCAGTTAACAAGGTTTATGGCTCCTACTTTAAGTCAAATCCACCAGCAAGAACAACAATTGAGGTTAGTGGACTACCACTCGGTGTAAATGTCGAAATAGATATGATTGCAGTATTTAATGATTAAATGTTTTTGAGATGATAATCAACAAGCCCTTCAATTGGCCTTCTTAAAACTTTGCCCAATTTCAAATCATTTTTATCTAAAACCTTTTTTAATTCATCTCTGAGATAAAATCCAATTGAACCAACAAAGTGTAGAGGAATTTCTTTACAATCATCAAATTGTTCAATTTGATTTTTAATAAACAAGCTGAAACCTTTTGTAATTAATTTACTACAATAATTTAAGTCTTTATTTTCTATCATGAACTTAGCAAATTTAGCTAGGTATGTATTTGGGTTTGGTTTTTTATATAATCTATCTTTAATTTCACTGGCATCTAATCGATATTTTCGAAAAAATTCTTTAGATACCGATGCTGGCATTTTTTCAAAAAAATAATCTCTTATCAATTGTCTGCCAAAATAATTTCCACTTGCATCATCCATAAGAATATAACCTAGGGAAGTGACCTTTTGAATAATATTTTGACCATCATAATACGTACAATTAGATCCTGTACCTATGATAGATATAATTGATTTTTTACCTTGATCTGAGCAAGCATAAACTGCGGCGTAAGTGTCTTCTTTAACTATAATTGAAGCATTTGAGAATATTGACTCAAAAACTTTTTTAATAAGTAGTCTGGGCGGCTCAGTTCCACAACCTGCACCATAAAAATATAGGTGGGTTATTTTTTTTCTGTTCTGATAAAGTTCAAAGTTATTAATTACTCTCTCCTCAATAATGTTGCTGGTCAAAACTTGAGGGTTAAGGCCTAAAGTTTGAGTTTCAAATATTTTTGAGCCATTTGTATCAACACTAATCCAATCAGTTTTTGTAGATCCACTATCAACTATAAGCTTCATATAAGAATTTAACCATTTGAGTGAATGGCTAGATCAATAAGCTTGTTTGAATAACCAGCTTCATTATCGTACCAGCAAATAATTTTATAAAATTTTGAGTTTAACTGAATACCCGCTTTAGAATCTACGATTGATGTTCTAGCGTCACCTATGAAATCTTGAGAAACTACGTCTTCATTAGTAAAACCTAAAATATTATTCATCTCATTTTCAGAGGCATTTTTCATTACTTTCATAATTTCTTCATATGAGGTTTCTTTTGATAACTTTACTGTTAAATCAACAACAGAAACATTTGCAGTTGGTACCCTAAATGCCATTCCAGTTATTTTTCCTTTGAGAGAGGGTATAACTTTTGTGACTGCTTTTGCAGCTCCAGTTGAGGCAGGAATTATATTTAGTAGTGAACTTCTTCCTCCTCTGTAATCTTTTTTTGATGGACCATCAACCGTAAATTGAGTCGCGGTGACAGCATGAACAGTTGTCATCAATGCTTCCTCAACTCCAAAATTATCATTTAACACTTTGATTGGAGGTGCCAAACAATTTGTAGTACAACTTGCATTTGAGATAATCAAATCAGAGGAATTAACCTCATTATGGTTAACTCCCATAACAAACATTGGGGCATCTTTAGATGGTGCTGAAATTACAACTTTAGGTGCACCTCCATCGAGATGAAACTTAGCTGTATCCAGAGTTGTAAAAAGGCCTGTACATTCAAGGACAACGTCAACTCCCTTGCTATCCCATGAAATTTCATTAGGGTTTCTTTGTGCAGATATTACTATTTTTTGATCATTAACATATAGATGACTTTCATCATGAGATATTTTAGCATCGAAGACACCATGAACTGAGTCGTATTTTAGTAAATATGCAAGATGTTTAATGTCTAATAAATCATTAATTGCAACAACTTCAATATCTCCCCTAACAACAGCAGATCTTAAAACCATCCTACCAATTCTTCCAAAACCATTTATTCCAATTTTAATTTTTTTCATATTTTATTATTAAGTATTCATAATTTTTGAAATTCTAAGTAAGTCTTTATTAATTTTTGTCTTTTCAGAAATGGCTTTTTTTAGTGGGACTGTTATAATTTTTCCATGCTGAGTACCAACCATTATTCCAGTTTTTCCATCTTTTAATAATTCAACTGCCTTGACACCCATTTTTGTTCCCAAAACTCTATCAAAACAACTAGGTCTTCCACCTCTTTGTATATGCCCTAAAACAGAAACTCGAACTTGATAATTAGGTAATTTCTCTTGAATTTCGTCAGCTATTTGATATACATTTTTACCTGGTTTATAACCCTCAGCAACCACAATAATACTTGATGTTTTTCCAGATTTCTTACTGTTTTTAAGTGAATCAATCAGCTGACTAATATTTGTTTTAACCTCAGGGATTAAAATTTCTTGGGCACCAATAGCAATTCCAGACCTCAGTGCAATGTAGCCTGCATCTTTACCCATTACTTCAACAAAAAATAATCTATCATGGGATATAGCAGAATCCCTAATCTTGTCGATAGCATCCATTACTGTATTCAAAGCAGTGTCATAACCCAATGTGTGTGAAGTTCCAAATATGTCATTATCGATTGTACCGGGTATCCCAATTACTGGAAAGTTAAATTCATCCTTAAGTTTTGAAGCTCCCGTGAAAGAGCCATCTCCACCAATAACAATCAAACCATCAATATTATTCTTTATTAAGTTTTTATAAGCCTTTTTCCTTCCGTCAGATTGTCTAAACTCATCACATCTTGCTGAGTATAAAAATGTACCACCTTTATTTATAATACCCCTTACACTCCTTGTATTAAGTATTTTGGTATTATTTTCTATGAGCCCAGAATATCCCCGAACTATACCAACACATTTAATTTTATAATGTGCACAGGTTCTAACAATAGATCTTAGGGCTGTATTCATACCAGGTGAATCACCTCCAGACGTTAAAACTCCTATAGTCTTCATTTATGCTTTGGTAAAATTAAGTTAAATTTTGGAAAGGATTAAGTTATTTTTCTAATTCTAGCCAAACGTTTCCTCTACTGTGAGAATCAATTACCTTTTCAATAAAATCCATTCCCCTGACTCCCTCGCGAATAGTTGGAAATTCATGATCGTAAAAATTATCACCACGAATAGCTTTTGCAGCACCTAAATAAATGTTACCCATTGCATCAAATATACCTTCAGGATGTCCTGGTGGTAACTTTGATGAATTGAGGGAAATTGGATAATTATACTCATGTCCTGGTTTTAGAACCTTTATTGGTTCATTTTCTTTTAAAAAGTAAAGTTTATTTGGGTTTTCTTGTTGCCATTTTAAATAGCCTTTATCTCCATATACATTAACTCTTAAATTATTTTCCTCACCGGTAGCAATTTGACTTGATCTAATCACCCCTTTTGCTCCATTATTCATTCTAACTAAAATATTAGCATCAATGTCAAGTGGATTATCATTGTAAAGATTATTTAAATCAGCGAGTATTTTATGAACCTTCAAACTACTAACTAGTTCGAGCATATTGAATGCGTGGGTTCCAATATCAGCAACACATGAACTTATTCCGCTAATTTTTGGATCTAACCTCCATGAACTTTTTCTTTTTTTCTTTTCATGAATTATTGGATTAATCCAACCTTGTAAATATTGAGCATCAACTCTCTGAATGTTTCCTATTAGTCCCTCCGAAATCATTTTTGTCATTTGTCTGACCATCGGGTAGCCAGTGTATGTATGTGTAACTGCAAAAACTAAATTATTTTTTTCTTTGATAGAAAGTAATTGCTTGGCTTCATGTAATGAAATTGTTAAAGGTTTTTCGCATATTATGTGATATTTATTGTCAAGAAATTTTTTTGCAATCTCAAAATGAGAATTATTTGGTGTTAAAATACAAACTGCTTCAATTCTTGATTCAGTTGGTATTTCATTCTCGCTAGCTATCATATTATCTATATCTTTATATATCCTATCCCCGCTGATACCAATTTGTCTTGCGGACTCAATGCTATCCTCATATTTAGAATTAAAAACACCTCCAATGATTTCATATCTGTCGTGCATGTAGGCTGAAACTTTGTGAAGTATACCTATTAAGGAATTATGCCCACCGCCTATAAAACCTAATCTAATTTTTTTTCTCATATTTTTTTTGTTTTAACATAAATATGAAGAATCAGAAATGCGACAATTAATGCTGCAGGAATGTATGCATATAACAAGAGTAATTCTGAACCAGTTGTATTAGAATCCATTAACTTACCCATTTGAGGTAAAACAAACGAAACAGATAACATTCCAGCCCCGCCCATTAATGACAAACCTAAGGCTCCACTTTCTGGAATTTTCTCAGAGACAAAAGACAGCATAGTTGGCCAAAAGTAACAAACACCAATTGCAAAAACTGCAGCAGCTAAAAATGTCATCGCTCCACTTGTGTTTGCAAGTAAGAACAAACCTAAGCAAGAAAATATTGCGGAAAATAATAAAACTTTTGTAATACTTAATTTATGAACAATCTGTCCAGCATATAGCCTGCCTAAGGCCATTAATCCATTTATAAAAACTAAAATTAAAATTGGAGACTCTAAAGATTTTCCCAATAGACCTTCAATTCTTTGGGTTGTACCAAGCTCAGTTGCTGCTGTAAGCATCATACATAATATCATGAAAATAAAAAGTGGTTTAAAACAATTTTTAATCATATCTCCATAAGAAACTCCGCTAGTTACCCTTTCAGTTCTAGGAAATTGAGCATTGAAAAATAAAAAACCATAAATCAAGAGTGGAATCAATAATGTACCAGCTAAAATCATCCAACTCAGTCCCATTAAATCCATAATTATAAATCCAAGCACTCCACCAATAACTATTCCACCAGGAAACCAAACATGAAATCTGTTTAGCATTTTTGTTTTTTCATTTGGATAAAGTGTTGCAACAAGAGGATTGCAAGCTGCTTCAACCATTCCATTTGCGACTCCAATCAGAGTAGTACCCCAAAATAATGTGATATAATCTCTTGCTAAAATTGTTACGGTAATCCCAACCAAATGACCCAAAAAGGCAATGTTCATTATTTTTTTCATTCCAAATAAATCAACAAAAAAACCTCCTATCATCATTGCTAATGTAAAGCCCCAAAAAGCAGGTGCAAAAGCATAACCAATTTCTTCTAAAGTAAGCAAATAGTCTTGATTAAAAACCATTTCTAATTTGACTCTTATTGCAAAAGTCATTGCAGTTGTGATTAGGGCAAAGCAACTGGCACTAAATAACCTTTTAGGGATAATATTTTGTTTCATGGTTATAAAATTGTTGAATCCTAAATATAAAGATTATTTCTCTTTTTTAGTCTTTTTTAAATTTGATAATAATTCAGAAAAACTATCAAATTCGACATCATAAAAGATACCAAACCCCTGAGTAAAACCAATTTGATCACCAAAAAACTGATATTCATTTTCCTTATTAAAAACTTTTGCCCTTAAAGTACCGGAATCGTTTAATAAAAAATCAATCTGAACATTTCCTAAAATTACATTTTCTTCAGATCCACTAACTGGAACTCCAATTTTTCCATTAATTAAAATCTTATCACTTATCTCACTTTGTAAAGATAAACCTATTCTATCTCGATTAAGCAGGCTGGATGTTGAAAGCTTGTCACCCTGTTCATAATTTATTCCCAAATTCATTTTATCATCATCACTTGCAAGCAGATCATCAATAATTCCAGATGCTCTTTGAAATAAATTATTTGTTATAGTCTGTGCTGATACAAGACTTGATGATGAACTGTTTATAAAATAACCCTGAGAAATTAATGATATAGCTTGAGTTTGTTTTTTTTCATAATCATTAAGATAATAATCCAACTCTGATTTTATTGAACCGCTGGTATTAGGAAAAATAATTTCAAACTTTGGTGTTTCTAGATTTGAAAGCTCTCCCTGAAGTTCAATATCAACATAAGTAGGAATTTTTCTATTAAAAGAAGTATTTTGAATTAATGGTGCAGGATTTGCACCTCCAGGCACACTATACCTTGCTTTTGCATCTATCAGTCCTTTGTAGGGGTCACCATTCCATACTATACTTGCTCCTTTATTTAAATCAAAAACTCTTTCAACAATACCAAAATTTTTATAAAAATAATATCCTGATTCAACGCTAAATTCACCATCAATTGTGAAATTATCAGAATAATCAGAAACAATATTAAATTGACCATTCCCAAATCCTGAAATCTTAGAACCTGTTTTTTCATCAAATAAAATTTCAATTTCAGCATTTTTATTGATATTCATGTTTAGAAAAACTTCTAAACCCTGGTTAACTAAATTTGTTGGTGAGTCATTATTATTTTCTTTAAATGTTAAGTACGACAATTGATCCAAACCTTCACCATATCTTATTGGAATTATAATTTTTGTATTTTCTTGAGTTGTACCATTAATCTCTATGTCCAAATCTTTTCCATGTCCAATGAAATTGGCTGAACCATTCAAAAAGCCTGTTCCATAGTAATATTCATTTTCGGATGATTGGGTATTTAGTGCTAGTAGATTATTAGATTCAATTTTAAAATCTAAATACCAATCTTTTAATCTGTTATGGGATATTTTTCCGCTCATTATTCCACTCGTATTTGATTTTTTTTCATTTAAAATAAAATTGTTAATGTTTATAGTCTGATTATTAAGAATAAAAGTTGGGTCATCTACAAAACCATAGCGTAAACCAAGATATGGAACATCAAAGCTAGAATTTACTGCATTAATTTTGCCCTCAAAAACAGGCTTAAAGAAAGTTCCTGTTACATCAATATCAGAGTTAAAATAACCTTCAAAATTTTGAAGAACATTTTCTCCAATTGCTGAGAATGGTGCAATATTAAAATTTTTCGTAATTAATTTAAAGTTCATAGGATAATCATCATCTTCAATTTTAAAAATACCAGCTAGATCAAAAATATTTTTACTTTTATTGTTAATTATGAAATTCAAATTATAACTATCTTGATTTTTGGAATTGTCAATAGATAGCATAGCATTGCCTAAAACATTACTATTTGCGGAAAAAGACTCAATACTCACATCTGAGCTTCCAAGATAGAGACCATCGGATTTCTCGAGCTGAATTGAACCATTAATTTTTCCTTCATAAAATATATTTTTTGGTTTAGGAATTATTGACGAAAACTCAACATTATCAAAATCAGATGAAAAAACAAAATCATTCTCATCATCAAAGTAGTTAAACTCAATACTTTGATCTGATGAAAAAATATTTGTAGGTTTGAGTTCGGTATACTTATCACCAACGATCAACACATTGTTGCCACTGCCTTTTGTTTGTTTTTTTAGTTGCCAATCTATACTATTAAATACAAATACTAATTCTTTAATTAGAAATTCAGATCGTTGGTCTGGATTAATCGTATGCTCAAATTGAAGAGAACCAGTCC
>CACCYT010000022.1 GCA_902550325.1 uncultured Bacteroidota bacterium
TCAGATCTTTTTTGATTTTTTTAAAAAAAAAGACGATTTTGTTTCATTATTCTACTCTTTTTTTACGATTTTCGTCTTTTAAATACATTTTATTATGAATTTTAAACAAATTCAACAACTAATTAAGTTCGTTTCAAAAACAGATGTCAATGAAGTAACAATTGAAAACAAAGACTTCAAAATTAACATTAAAGGAAAAAGTTTTAATGATGATACCCCCCCTAAAGTAGTTAAACAATCTGTAGCACCTGTTCAACCGCAACAAACTACTGTTCAATCTGATCCTGTTCCAGTCGTCAATTTAGACTCTCAACCTGTTATTCATCCTGAAACACCTTCTAATTTAGTAACAATTAAATCACCTATTATTGGAACTTTTTACAGAAAACCTTCACCTGATAAAGATAATTTTGTGAATGTTGGGGATGAAATTTCAGAGGGTCAGCCACTATGTGTTATTGAAGCAATGAAACTTTTCAATGAAATCGAATCAGATATCTCAGGCAAAATTGTAAAAATTTTAGTGGACGATGCTACACCTGTTGAATTTGATCAACCATTATTTGTAATAGATCCCAATTAAAAACCATGTTTAAAAAAGTATTAATTGCTAATAGAGGTGAGATAGCTCTCCGTATTATCAGAACATGTAAGGAGATGGGCATTAAAACTGTCGCTGTTTACTCAAAAGCAGATGAAGAAAGTCTCCATGTTAAATTTGCTGATGAAGCAGTTTGTATTGGACCAGCACCTAGTAGTGAATCTTATTTAAAAATATCAAATATAATTGCTGCTGCTGAAATCACAAATGCTGATGCTATACATCCTGGATATGGATTCTTATCCGAAAATGCTAAGTTCTCGAAAATTTGTGGTGAACATAAAATAAAATTTATCGGACCATCACCTGAAATGATAGAAAAAATGGGCGATAAAGCTACAGCAGTATCAACGATGCAGAAAGCAAAAGTCCCAACTATTCCTGGATCAGGAGGTGCTGTTGATGATGTTGAAAAGGCATTTAAAATAGCAGTCAAAATAGGATTTCCTGTGATGATAAAAGCATCTGCTGGTGGTGGAGGAAAGGGTATGAGAGCAGTATTTAAAAGAAATGATTTTAAAAAGAATTGGTCCAGTGCAAAGCAAGAAGCTAAGTCTGCATTTGGTAATGATGACATGTATATCGAAAAGCTTATTCAAGAACCACGTCATATTGAAATTCAAATTATAGCAGATCAATATGGTAATGTAAGTCATCTATCAGAGAGAGATTGCTCAATCCAGAGAAGACATCAAAAATTAACTGAGGAAACACCATCCCCTTTCATGATAAAAAGCCTAAGAAATAAAATGGGAAATGCTGCAGTAAAAGCTGCAAAATTTATTGATTATGAAGGAGTTGGAACTGTGGAGTTCCTCGTTGATAGTCAAAGAAATTTTTATTTTATGGAAATGAATACCAGAATTCAGGTTGAACATCCGATTACTGAACAAGTTATTGATTATGATTTAATCAAAGAACAAATTAAGGTCGCCGCTGGGGCCAAGGTATCGGGTAAACCCTACTTTCCAAAACTTCATTCAATTGAATGTAGAATTAATGCTGAAGATCCTGAAAATAACTTTAGACCGTCACCAGGATTAATAACAAACTTGCATTTACCGGGAGGTCATGGTATACGTGTTGATACGCATGTTTATAGTGGTTACACAATATCACCAAATTATGACTCAATGATTGCTAAAATAATAACGACTGATCAAAAGCGGTCTGAAGCAATTAATAAAATGCGAAGAGCACTTGACGAATTTGTCATCGAGGGCATAAAAACAACAATCCCATTTCACAGAAAGTTAATGGATAATGAAAATTATTTAAAAGGAGACTATACCACAAAATTTATGGAGGATTTTGAATTTTAATTTATAAATCCTTTCTCAATAAGTAGTTTCATTATTTGTACAGTATTAGTTGCCGCTCCCTTTCTCAAATTATCAGATACTACCCACATATTTAAACTATTCTCACAGGAATTATCCCTTCTAACTCTTCCAACATAAACATCATCTTTTCCTTGTGAACTTAAAGGCATTGGATAAAGATTTTTAGATGGATTATCTTCTAAAATGACACCTTTAGAATTTTTTATCACACTTTTTAGGTCATCAATTTTAAATTGATTTTCTAAAGTTAAATTTATTGATTCACTGTGCCCACCAGAAATTGGTAATCTTACAGCAGTTGCAGTTATTGATATATTGGAATCAAGTATTTTGTTAGTTTCATTAACCAATTTCATTTCTTCTTTGGTATAACCATTTTTTTCAAATTCATCACAATGTGGAATAGCATTCTTATAAATTTGATAAGGATAAACTTTTTCAGTTTCAACACTATTTTGTTCCCCCTCTAATTGAGCAATTGCCTTTCTGCCAGTTCCGGATATGGATTGATATGTTGATACAATAATTCTTAAAATATTATACTTTGCATGAATAGAATGAATTGCCATAACCATTTGTATGGTTGAGCAATTTGGATTTGGTATTATTTTATCATTTCTTTCTAAGATATGACCATTGATTTCAGGTACTATCAGTTTTTTTGTTTCATCCATTCTCCAAGCCGAAGAATTATCAATTACGTAAATTCCCTTAGCAACAAAAATCGGAGCCCACTTTAATGACAATTCTTTTCCAGCACTGAAAATTGCAACATCAATTTCTTTTTCCACAGAATTTTCAATGGAAATTATTGTAATCTCTTGATCACGGAACTTTATACTTTTTCCAATAGATTTTTTTGATGCAATCGCATAAATATTATCAAAATCAAATTCAAATTTTTCTAGTATTTCTAAAATTACTTGACCAACTAGACCTGTAGCCCCAACTATTGCGATGTTCATAATTCAAATTTAATTTAAAATTATTTTATAAAAATCCTTTTTATTCTGTTCGATAGAGAGGTTAATACCTCATAAGAGATCGAACTATTTTGTTTTGCAAGTTGATCTGCATTTTGACTGTTAGAATCAATTATGATTACTTCATCACCTTCTGCACATTGAATTTTTGAAATATCAACCATCAACATATCCATGCATACATTTCCAATTATACTAGCTTTCATTCCATTAATAATAAAACTTGATCTCCCATTTCCAAAACTTCTGCTGATGCCATCTGCGTGTCCAATTGGAATAATTCCAACTCTAGTATCTTTTGCTGCAATGAATCCTCTGTTATAACCAACTGAATCTCCTTTTTTAATTTCATGGATTTGTGAAATAATAGATTTTAAGCTTAAAACTGGTTTAAAAAACTTCTCATATTTATCATCATTTCCATACCCATATAACCCAATACCAGTTCTTACCATATCATATTGAAACTTGCTATAATTCATAACACCAGATGTATTTAGTAGATGTTTTTTAAAGTTCTCCTGAAAAATAGTTGACATTTTTTCAGATATTTTTTCAAATAATTTAATCTGATTCTGAGTAAAGTCTTTTTCATTAAAATCCTCAGATGCACCTAAGTGAGAAAATATATATTTTATTTTGACGCTCTGCAAACAGGAAATTTTTTTATAAATATCCTCAACATCACTAAATGAAAAACCAAGTCTATTTAATCCTGTATTGAATTTTAGATGAAAGGGATATTCTTTCAGATTACCACTTTTTTTTAGAAAAGACTCTAAAATTCTGAAGGAGTATATGTTGGGTTCAAGTTGATATTTAACAATCTCATCAAAATCGTCCGTTTGAGGATGCAATACTAAAATTGGAGTAGTTATCCCTGACTTTCTTAATTCTATGCCTTCATTTGAATATGCAACTGCTAAATAGTCTACCTTATTATCCTCAAGTCTTTTGGCTATTTCAATTGGTTCAGATCCATAACCAAAAGCTTTTACAACACATAATATTTTTGTTTTTTCTGAAATTTTACTTCTTATAAAATTCAGATTATGCTCTAAGTTTTTTAGATTAATTTCTATATGAGTATTCTGAATAATCAATTTTTTTTCTTCTTCATCTTTGATACAAAGGCTTCACGTGATAGAGGCTCATATTCATTTTTTTCACCTAACATTACAGTATCATCATTGTTTGATTTTCTAAAGCTGTAGTTTGCAGGTTTTCCTGTTTCAGTACATATTGCATGAACTTTTATAACATCTTCAGCAATTGCCATTAATTTTGGCATGGGTCCAAAAGGTTTCCCTAAATAATCCATATCTAAACCCGCAATTATAATTCTAAGTCCTTTATTTGCTAGTGTGTTGCAAACTTCAATAATATCTTCAGAAAAAAACTGAGCTTCATCAATTGCAATTACATCACAATGAATGGAATGGTTAATAATTTCATCAGCATTTTTAATATTAATAGCATCAATGCTTTTTTTGCTGTGAGAAAGAATCTTATTCTCTTCATTTCTTTTATCAATTTCTGGTTTAAAGACTTTGTAGTTTAGATTTGTGTTATTAAGTTCTTGTATTCTTCGAATTAATTCTTCAGTTTTTCCAGAAAACATAGAACCACATATTACCTCAATACTACCCATTTACCTTAAATTATTTGAAAATTTAGTATTTAACAACATCATTAGTTATTATTTTAGACAAAGATAATTTTAAATGTCAAAACTATTTTTAATTCCAACACCAATTGGAAATTTAGCAGATATTACAGCCAGATCAGTATCAACTCTCTCCGAAGTTGACTATATTTTATGTGAAGATACAAGACGTACAGCCAAATTAATGAACCATTTGAATATTAAAAAAAAGCTCAAGTCTTTTCATAAGTTTAATGAGCATTCAAAAATTAAAAATATAATTGATGATTTAAAAAAAGGGCTAACTATTGGTGTTGTCTCTGATGCTGGTTCACCAGGAATCTCCGATCCTGGATATTTAATTGTTAAAAACTGTTTAGAGAGTAACATTGAAGTGGAATCCTTACCTGGACCTACTGCACTTATTCCTGCTCTTATTATAAGTGGAATACCATGCGAGAGATTTACCTTTGAGGGTTTTTTACCTATCAAAAAGGGAAGAAAAAAAAGATTAGAAGAGCTTTCAAGAGAGATTAGAACAATGGTCTTTTATGAATCCCCCCACAAAATTCTTAAAACGTTAAATGATTTAAAAATTTACTTTGGAGATCAGAGAAAGGTATCAGTATCAAAGGAGTTAACTAAAATTCACGAATCAACAATAAGAGGAAATCTTGGAACTATCAACCTTGGTGAAGGAAAAATTAGGGGTGAATTTGTGATTATTGTTGAAGGTTTAAAATAAAAAAGCCCCCATTTCTGGAGGCTTTTTACAATAAACTGTGACAAAAACTTAGAATCTGTAAGTTAAACCTACATTCCAAGTTCTTCCCCAACCAGGAAAAATTCTATTAGCAGTATTTATTCCCATGTAATTTGTGGAATCATCAGTTGCTAAGTAGTTATTTTCCATCTCAGGATAATACTCTTCATCAAATAGGTTATTAATATTTAACCTCAAATAAGCATTATTTCCAAATAAATCGAAGTTGTATCCAGCACCAAAGTCAAAAAGTTTATATGCTGGTAGTTGAGCATTTCCTCCATCTGGCTCATCAAAATCTTCTGCATTTATATTAGAGAAAATATTGTCAGCACCAAACAATGCTATATTAAACTTTAAGTCACTAGAAGGATATACACTTAAATTTAATCTACCTGTTGTTTGACCTCCATCTCCTACTTTTATTCCATCTAAGTATAAAGTTGAAGAACCAATTGAAACACCATCATTATTAGTCACATTATCATCGGTAGAGTTTCCGCCATATTCATAATTACCTAGAGTTAACATACCCTCCAGTTTTACAAATGGGCTAATGTTCCAAACAGCATCAAGTTCAATTCCTGTATGTAATTGTTCAATACCTGTATAATTTGCTTGACCACTTTCTCCATCAATTCTAACTCCTTCATACAAAAATCTGTCTTTCCAAGAAGTTCTGAAAAGGTTGATATTCATATTAAAATCACTAGACCTGAAACCATAACCTAATTCAAGACCCAAAACTTTTTCATTTCTTAGCTCTTCATCAGGCGTTACAAAATTGTCATAATCTTGAAAAACCGCATCAAAATTTGGAGCTTTCGAATAATATCCAGTGTTAACAAAAATATTATTTTGAGCATCAAGGTTAAAGTTTGCACCAGCTTTAATAGTTCCACCTAAAATATTTTTAGTATCACTTTTATGCATTGGGTCATCAACTGTGTATCTGAAATAATCAATTCTTTGGAATCCTTGATTTGCAACAGAACCTTGAACAAATACCGATGTTTCTTCAGTCACGTACTCAACCTGACCAAAGACACCCGCCCACGAAACAATTCCATCATTGTGATAATCAATTTTTGCTTCATCGTCTGTTGATTTAAAGACATTCCATAAACTAGACAAATCTGACGAATATTCTTTTTTGGCTATAAAACCACCAGGATAATTGACGTTATCAAAATCCCTATATCCATCAGCGCCTAGTAGGTTATCTAACCTTCTATAGTGTATACCTGTATAGTATCTGACATCAGCACCAATTTGAAAAGCCAAGTTGTCGTTGACTTGATTTTTATAATTTACAAGTCCACCAAACCAGTTGTGAGAGTTAACGGATGCTCTTCTAATAAAACCATTTCTTCTTCTTCCATCAACATAATTGTCTGGATCATTTACGATATATAGTCCAGTAGCAACATCCGGTGTATTTGCATAACCACCACCATAACTCCATGTACCACCAACACCACTATTTGACTTTGCAATTTCATCCCAAAGGACTTGTCCAGTGTCTGCATTTCTAAATCTTCCACTACTAAAGTATGAACCAATTCTACCTAAATCTCCAGTTCCACCACCTCTACCATAGGAAGCATAAGCAGTTACCGAAAGTGTTTGACTAGGACTTAATTTACTTTCCCAGTTTAAAGATGCAATTGGCTTGTGATAAAAGTTTTTTCTCATGTTGAAAGTCTCACCATTATAGTATCCACCATTATAGTTGTAATAAATACCGTGCTCAATATAGTCTGACAGCCTAGCCATGTTGTAATAACTAGTTGTTCTTTGTCCATGTGTTTGCGGAGCACCAGTAACAATTAACTGAACATTATTCTTGTCATCCTCACTTTTCCAGCCATATCCTAAAAAGTAAGAATAAGCTTCGAACTCTGTGAAATCAACAATACCATCACCAGCTGTTCTACTGAAGACAAATGATAGCGCATGACCACCATCCATAACACCAGTGTTATAGTTTAAAGTCTTCTTTATGTATCCATCGTTACCGACTCTTACAGCAACCTTTCCTCCTTTTGATAAGTCTGTGGATTTTGTTACAATATTTATTGTTCCACCAACAGACGAAATTGGAAGAGGAGAGGATCCTAAACCTCTTTGAACTTGCATTGCAGATACAACATCAGTCAGACCTGCCCAGTTACTCCAAAAAACTCGTCCATTTTCCATGTCATTAACAGGCATTCCGTTAATAAGAACTGCGATATTTTCTTGACGAAAACCTCTGATATTAATTCTAGAGTCACCAAATGCACCACCTTGACGTGTTGCATAAACACCTGGTGTAGAGTTCAACAACTCTGGTAATTCTAAATTACCAATTCGGTCTTCGATTTCTGCTGTGGTAAGTGTAGAAACTGCAACAGGGGTTTCTCTATCTTTTGCTAGTGATACTGTTCCAAAAACTGTTACACCTGAAAGAATATTTTCACCCGGATTAAGTTCAATTGTTCCTAAATCCCCAGACTCACCGACAACAACCTCAACCGAATCATAACCAATGTATGACACAACTAATGTTGCACCAGTTTCAGCACTTATTGAAAAAGCACCATTAAAGTCAGTTGAAACACCATCAGATGTTCCTTTAACAACAACGGATGCTCCTGGAAGGCCGGATCCGACCTCACCATCTACAACAGTA
>CACCYT010000023.1 GCA_902550325.1 uncultured Bacteroidota bacterium
AAAATCTAAAATACTTCGCTTAGATTTTAATTCCATGGAATATGTTGAACAAAAAAAAGTCAACTTTGATATTCTTTCTAAAGCAAGGAAAATTAAAGCATCCAATGAAAAATTTAAATTTTTAGTTAGTGGTGATGATAAAGCATCTAATTTTTACAAAGAAAATTTCTCAAGAATGTTTCACTACATTCAAAATAGAATTCCAGAAATTTCTGATTCAATTGTTAGTATTGATGAAGCAATGAAAGCTGGGTTCGGATGGAAAGACGGTCCGTTTGAAATATGGAATTATATTGGCATAAATGAAGGTAAAGAGTTAATGAAAATATATGGTTTAGAAACTGCTAAATGGATTGATGACATTTTATCAAATGGATATAATGAATTCTACAGAAAGTCTGAGGGTATTGTTGAATATTATGACATAAAATCAAAAAAATATAAAATAAAACCAGGTCAAGAAGGCTTCATAATACTTAAAAATATTTTAGGAGATAAAGTTGTATGGTCAAACTCTGAGGCCACCCTTTATGACATAGGAAATGATATCGTAAATCTTGAGTTTTCTTCAAAAATGAATGTCATCAATCAAAATATAATTAGCTCTCTAAGGAAAAGTGTTGAAATTGCAGAAAAAGATTTCAAAGGATTAATTATTGGTAACGAAGGTTCCCATTTTTCAGCGGGTGCTGACATAAGTATGATTTTTTTACTATCAATTGAGCAAGAATATGATGAACTTAATCATGTTATGAAAATTTTCCAAGATACAATGATGAAACTTAGATATTCAGCCATACCAGTTGTAGCTGCCCCGCATGGCTATACACTTGGTGGTGGATGTGAGTTGTGTCTTCAATGTGATGCGGTTGTACCATTTAGCGAAACCTACATAGGCTTGGTTGAAGCCGGAATAGGATTACTTCCAGGTGGTGGTGGAATGAAAGAAATGATTTTACGTGCGTCTGATAAATTCAAAAAAAATGATGTTGAAGTTAATATTTTACAAGAATATTTCATGAATATCGGAATGGGAAAAACAGCAACATCCGGATTTGAGGGTTATGAATTGGATTACTTTATTAAAGGGAGAGATATAACAGTAATGAACAAAAAAAATCAAATCCATATTGCAAAGCAAAAGGCTTTAAATTTATTTGAGGCAGGATATACAAAGCCAATAGAGAGAAATGATATAAAAGTATTAGGCAAACAAGCTTTAGGAATGCTTTATGTTGGTGTTGATTCATTAAGGGCTGGTGATTATATTTCAGATCATGATAAAAAAATTGCAAACAAGATTGCATATGTGTTATGTGGAGGGGACCTCTCTCAACCAACAAAAGTTTCCGAGCAATATTTACTTGAACTTGAGCGAGAAGCTTTTATATCCCTGTGTGGTGAAAGAAAAACTTTGGAAAGAATGCAGTATATGTTGAGAAACGGTAAACCATTAAGGAACTAAAATGAAAGAAGCTTATATAGTTAAAGGATTCAGAACAGCTGTGGGAAAAGCACCCAAAGGTTTTTTTAAGTTTAAAAGGCCCGATGAGTTAGCTGCTGAAACAATAGAATTCTTAATCAATTCAATTCCTGATTTTGATAAATATTGGATCGATGATTTGATTGTTGGTAATGCTGTTCCTGAAGCTGAGCAAGGATTTAATGTTGCGAGATTAATTTCACTCATGGGTTTAAAAATTGAAGACGTTCCTGGCGTTACCGTGAACAGACTTTGTGCTTCTGGATTGGAATCATTGGCTATTGCTACTGCCAAAATTAAATCTGGTATGGCGGATTGTATTATTGCTGGAGGTGTTGAAAGTATGAGTTACATACCAATGACTGGTTACAAACCTGTCCCAAGTTATAATACAGTTTCTAAGGGGAAAGAAGATTACTATTGGGGAATGGGTTTAACTGCTGAGCAGGTTGCAAAAGAATATAAAATTTCAAGAGAAGATCAAGATGTATTTTCCTTTAATTCTCATATGAAAGCAATACAAGCAATAAAAAATGGAAAATTTGATTCTCAAATTGTCCCAATAACTGTCGATGAAACATATCTTGATGAAAACTCAAAAAAACAAACAAAATCAAATATGTTCGACCAAGATCAAGGACCAAGAGCTGATACAAATCTCGATGTGTTGGCTAAATTGAGGCCTGTTTTCTCTGCCAGTGGTAGTGTTACAGCTGGAAATTCATCTCAGATGAGTGATGGTGCATCCTTTCTTCTGGTAGTCAGCGAAAAAATGTTAAAAAGAATGAAAATTGATCCAATTGCTAAACTTAAAAGTTATAGTGTTGCAGGATTACCTCCAAAAATCATGGGCATGGGTCCAGTAAAGGCAATACCTAAAGTTTTAAAGCAATCTGGCTTAAAAATTAATGATATTGAACTGATTGAATTAAATGAAGCTTTTGCTTCACAATCAATTGCTGTAATAAATGAGCTAAAGCTCAATAGTGATATAATAAATGTAAATGGAGGGGCAATAGCATTGGGCCATCCCCTTGGATGTTCTGGTGCAAAATTATCTGTTCAGATAATACATGAGTTGAAAGCAAAAAATTTGAAATATGGCATGGTTACAATGTGTGTAGGTACCGGGCAAGGTGCTGCTGGAATAATTGAAATAATATAATATGGATATACAAAATAAAACTTTAACAAGGGGCGGTGAATTTATTGTAAGAGATACCAATTGTGAAGAAATATTTACACCTGAGGATTTTAATGATGAACAAAAAATGATGAAAGATGCGGTCAAAGAATTCGCAGACAAGGAAATATGGGAGAAAAAACATGAATTTGAAAAGCATAATTATAAGTTAACTGAGGAAGTCATGGTGAAAGCAGGAAACCTAGGCTTCTTAGGAGTTGGAGTTCCTGAAGAGTATGGTGGTCTTGGAATGCCATTAACTTCATCTGTACTTGTATGTGACTATTTTTCTGGAAGTTCTGGCTCAACATCAACAGCATTTGGAGCACACACTGGAATTGGAACTATGCCAATTCTATTGTATGGCAATGAAATACAAAAGAAAAAATACATTCCAAAACTTGCATCTGGAGAACATATTGGTGCTTATTGTTTAACTGAACCAAGTGCTGGGTCAGATGCCAATAATGGTAAAACGAAAGCCGAACTTTCTGATGATGGTAAATTCTATTTTATCACTGGTCAAAAGATGTGGATTTCTAATGCTGGATTTGCTGATATTTTAACCGTTTTTGCAAGAATAGAAAATGATAAAAATATCACCGCTTTTATTGTTGAAAATAATCCTGAAAATGGAATTGAACTTGGCAATGAAGAATCTAAATTAGGAATACACTCCTCATCCACTAGACAAGTCTTTTTCAATAAGACTAAAGTTCCTGTGGAGAATATGCTTTCAGAAAGAGGAAATGGTTTTAAAATTGCCATGAATGCTTTGAATATTGGGAGAATTAAATTAGCAGCTGCTTGTCTCGATGCCGAGAGAAGAATTGTTACTTCTTCTGTTCAATACGCTAGTGAGAGAGAACAGTTTAAAACAAAAATAATTAAGTTTGGGGCGATTCAGGAAAAAATTGCCAAAATGGCAATGGATACCTATGTAGGTGAATCTGCTACATACAGAGCATCAAAAGACATTGAAGATAGAATCGAAATTCTTAAAGGTGATGGTAAAAATCAACAAGATGCTGAATTAAGAGGTGTTGAAGAATATGTAATTGAGTGCTCTATTCTAAAAGTTGCCGTCTCTGAGGATGCACAAAATTGTGCTGATCAAGGAATTCAAATTTTTGGTGGAATGGGTTATTCAACCGATACACCCATGGAATCTGCATGGAGAGATTCAAGAATAGCTAGAATTTATGAGGGTACAAATGAAATTAATAGATTAGTTACAATTGGAATGTTAATAAAAAAAGCTTTTAAAGGACACGTAAACCTAATTGAAAAAGCTGAGGAGGTTGCTAATGAGCTGACTGAAATTCCAAATTTTGATAACCCAGAATTAAGCAAAATTTTTAATCAAGAAAAAATTGTTTTAAAAAACCTAAAAAAAGTTTTTTTAATGCTTGCTGGCGCAGGAATGAAAAAATTTGGAATGGATTTAGAAAAAGAGCAAGAAGTTTTATTGGCCATTTCAGATGTTTTAATTGAAATATATATGGCTGAGTCTGCAATTCTAAGAACTGAAAAGAATTGCAATAGATTTGGTGAAGATTCTCAAGCCGGTCAGATAGCAATGAGTCAGCTATACCTCTATGAAGCAAATGAATTGATTTCCAATAAAGCTAGAGAGTTGATATTCTCACTTTCTGAGGGAAGTGAACAAAAGTTTTTGCTGATGGGACTTAAAAGATTTACAAAATATTTTGAATATCCAAAACCAATTGAACTTAAAAGAATAATATCTAAAATTGTTTCAGCTGAAAATAGGTATTGTTTTTAATCATGCACAAGAAAACTTTAATTGTAATATTATTTTTTTCTTTTTCATTAAATTATTGTCAGGATAAAGTTGATGATCTAATTTTTGAAATCATTTCAAAAGTTTCTGAAGATAATTTGCAGAAAGACATAATTAGTTTAGCGAATTTTGGAACAAGACATACTTTAAGTGATACCTTATCCAAAGATCGAGGAATTGGTGCTGCTAGACGTTGGATTAAAAATTCATTTGAAAAGATTTCATCCTCATGCGATAATTGTCTGGAAGTATTTTATCAAAAAAATTATTTTAAAAGAAATAACATCAGACTCATTAAAGATGTATGGATAAATAATGTTGTTGCCATTCAAAGAGGGTATAAGTACCCGAACAGATATGTTATAATGAGTGGGGATATTGACAGTAGAGTTTCAGACCCTAACGATTATGAATCTGACTCACCAGGTGCTAACGATAATGCATCTGGTATGGCGGGGACAATTGAAGCTGCAAGAGTTTTGTCCAAATATAAATTTGAAAATTCAATTGTATATCTGGGTCTTTCGGGTGAAGAACAAGGTTTATATGGGGGTCAAGGTTTTGCTGAATTCGCAAAGAAAAATAATTGGGAAGTTATTGGCGTACTAAATAATGACATGATTGGTAATATAGAGGGTATTAATGGTGTAGTTGATAATAAAAGTTTCAGAATTTTTTCTGAGCCAGTGCCAGCAAATGAAACAGATAGAGAAAGGTATATGAGAAGGTTTTATGGCGGTGAAGTAGATGGTAATTCTCGGCAACTTGCTCGATTTATTTATAGCAGCACAAAAAAATATATGCCTGAAATGAAACCCAACATGATTTATAGATTAGATCGCTTTGGTAGAGGAGGTCATCATAGACCTTTTAATGATCTAGGCTTTGCTGGTGTAAGAATAATGGAATCCCATGAAAATTATAATAGACAACATCAAGATCTTAGATTTGAAAATGGAATAAAATATGGAGATGTGATTGATGGGGTTGATTTTAATTATGTAAAAAAGCTAACATCTGTAAATATAATTAATCTTGTTTTAATAGGGTCTTCTCCACCACCTCCAAAGAATTTAGCAATTGGTGGCATCGTTGAACCCTCTGTCAAGTTTAAGTGGGATAAAAATAATGACAAAAATATCAAAGGTTATAAAATATATTGGAGAGAGACTTCATCTCCACATTGGCAATTTAGTAGATATGTTGGAAATATAAATAAATATACACTTGATGGTATCATTATAGATAATTATCTTTTTTCTTTAACGTCAGTAAGCAATAGTGGTTATGAAAGTATTTTTGAATTTCCGTCTGAAACTTTCAGAAATTAGTCCAGTTTAAAACCCTGTTTTTTCATCCACTCATCATTATAAACTTTTCCTATATATCTTGTTCCTGAGTCATGAAGTAAAACAACAACATTTTCATTTTTTTTAAAATTTGATTTTAATTGATGTAAACCTGCAATTGCTGCTCCACAAGAATATCCTGCTAAAATACCTTCTTTTTTTGCCAATCTTCTGGCAAATACTGCGGCATCTTCATCTGTAACTTTTTCAAAGTGATCTATTATTTTAAAATCAACATTCTCAGGTAGAATATCCTCTCCAATTCCTTCGGTCAAATATGGATAAATTTCATTTTTATCAAACTTACCTGTTTCATGATATTTTTTAAAGACTGAGCCATAAGAATCAATACCCCAAATTTTTATTTTATTATTTTTTTCTTTTAAAAACTTACCTACACCAGAGATTGTTCCTCCTGTACCAACACCTACAACAAAATGGTGTATATGACCACTCATTTGTTCCCATATTTCTGGACCAGTTGACAAATAATGAGCCTCGGAATTTGATAAATTATCATATTGATTAACATACCAAGAATTTTCTATTTCTAAGCTTAGTCTTTTTGATGTAGAATAATAAGAATTTTCATCATCAGGATCAACATTTGTTGGACATATAACAACCTCTGCTCCTACTGCTTTTAATATATCTACTTTTTCCTTTGACTGTTTATCAGTTGTTACACAAATTAGTTTATAACCTTTTACTATGGCACCCAATGCTAATCCCATACCTGTATTTCCAGATGTTCCCTCCACAATTGTACCATTTGGTTTTAGCTTTCCTGATTTTTCAGCATCCTCAATCATTTTTATTGCCATCCTATCTTTTACAGAGTTACCAGGATTAAAATATTCAACCTTAGCAAAAATATTAGCTGAAATTCCTGCAACAATTTTATTAAGCCTAATCATTGGTGTATTCCCTATAGTTTGTAAAATATTATCTTTTATTTTCATTTAGCTTGATCTTAAAATAGTTGTTGGATTTAATTTAGAAACCACAGA
>CACCYT010000024.1 GCA_902550325.1 uncultured Bacteroidota bacterium
CATGTTTTAAACGACCCTATATTTAAAATTCCTATGGAACCATTTAAGTCCAATGCGGAATTACCAATACCACCAACTCCAGGATCAAATACGTCTTCATCAATTTGCAAAGATCCGTTTGTACTTCGGTCATCTACATAATCAGGGTCATCTGTATCACTGAGGGTGTTTTCATCTCCTTGAGCCCAAGTAGAGTGAGAAAAAACTGAATCATCATTAAACTGAGCATTGGGCCACCTGGCATTGACCATCGGTTCATTATCAACAAAAAGTTGGGTGATATTTGTAGAGTAGGAGTTTAATTTATATATGCCATTTCCGTGACTAGTCCAACTTCCAGTTACATCTACAGTACCATCAATGGTAACCTCCTCGACAACCCCCTCACTACTGTAAGCCTCAATCATTATTGGGTTTCCACTTGATCCAGTTTTATTAATTGTAATGGTCTCACGATAGGTACCAGCTCTAATATACAGTATATCACCACCAGATGATAATTGATTTATACCATATTGTATCGTCTCAAAAGGGGAACCAATGGAACCATTGTTGCTATCACTTCCCCCTGAGCTTGAGGGGGCAACATAGTAGGTGGTAGATTGGGAATGTAAACTAATTGAATATAAAACAAAAAAAAAGCTAAGAAAATAGCGGCTCATATTTCCCAAAAGTATTAAAAAAACTTTTTTGAAAATTAATCACGAATTAAATGTTAATAACATTGAATTCCCTATCTTAAATGTTTAAATTTTTATTAAAACATTATGAAGAAAATTTTTCTACTTTTTATAATTTTTGCTCTAGGATCATGCGTTGCTCCTCAGCAAAATCCCAATTTTGAAAAAAATGTTGAACTTACTAAAGCATGGTTTGATAACTGGGAAAATGAAGATTTAGATTATCTCTCCTCTAAGATTGGTGAAAGCATTGAGTGGCAAGGTGCTTTTTATGCAAATAAAGAATATTTTACTACAAAAGAAGATGTTGTTGCATACATATCTGGATGGCTTGCAGCTATGGAGGATATCAATTACGAACCTGAAAACTTTTTACCCGGAGTTGATCCTGAAACTAGCCTTCCAAATGGAAGTGTTAGAACTTATGGAACATGGACTGGTGTAAATACAGCATCTGGTAAACCCTTTGAAGTCAAATTTTATCATTATCTAACTTTTGATGATGATGGAATGTTGGTTAATGGTGGAGACTACGGAGATGCTACAGGCGTTGTGATGGCAGTAGCACCAGACCCTGAGAGTTAATCTATATTTTAAATTTTAAAATGTCTACAAGCAGATGCCTGTAGACATTTTTTTATAAACTTTCATATTTAAAATTAAAATGGCATTTGATTTGTTAATCTCATTATGATGAATTCATTTGATAAAATTCCTATTTCTGGCTGGTCTTTTTCTTCCGCCAGAAATCAAAATATAAGTCCCTTTGAAAAGCTATTTGAAATTTTTAAAGAACTTATTACTTACACAAGTGGAGATTTTGATGAAGCAATCGATTGGTTGAAAGAATTGGATAAGGAATACGAGCTAACAACCGATGACTACACAATAGATGATTTCATTAATGATTTATTAAATAAAGGTTTTGTTAAAGCAGAGTTTGATGTTGGTTCAGGAAAAGAATCTAAAAAAATTTCTGCTAAGATGGAAAGAGCCTTAAGAAAGTTTGCCTTGAAAAAAATATTTGGTCAAATAAAAAAATCAAGGTCTGGTAATCACAAAACAAACCACACAGGGAAAAGTTCAGATGACTTTGATGATTACAGAGATTATCAGTTTGGAGACTCCATTGACCAGTTAATGATCACGGAAAGTTTGAGAAACATGTATACAAGAACAGGCACAGGGGAACTTGATTTACAAGCTGAAGATTTGGTTGTTAAAAACACTCTAAACAAATCACAAATGAGTACGGTTCTCATGATCGATATAAGTCATAGCATGATTCTTTATGGTGAGGATAGAATAACACCTGCAAAAAGAGTAGCCATGGCGTTATCTGAGCTAATACTGACCAGATACCCGAAAGATACTCTTGATATTTTAGTTTTTGGTAATGATGCAAAGCCAATAAGTATTAAGGAACTTCCGTATTTAAAAGTTGGACCTTATCACACAAACACTGTAGCTGGATTACAACTTGCCATGGATATGTTAAGCAAGAAAAAAAATAACAATAAGCAAATATTAATGATCACAGATGGAAAGCCAAGCTGCTTAAAAATGCCAGATGGATCATATTATAAGAATAGTGCGGGATTGGATCAAAAGATTGTAAAGAAATGTTACACAATGGCTAAACAAGCTAGAAAATTAAAAATACCGATTACAACTTTTATGATTGCTCGTGATTCATATTTACAGCATTTCATAAGAGAATTTACCAAAGCCAACAATGGGAAAGCCTTTTATACTGGTCTGGATAATTTGGGAGAAATGATTTTCGAGGATTATGAAACAAATAAAAAAAGAAAGATATAGATGAAAAAACCTACAATAAGTACATTAAAGGAATTAAAAAAATCTGGTTATAAAACAGAGACCATCAAAGATGAGTTAAAACGTAATTTAACTCAAGTTTTGAAAGATGGTAAAAAGACTTTTGAAAAAATACATGGATATGAAAACAGTGTTATTCCTCAGCTGGAGAGAGCCATACTGGCTGGTCACAACATCAATTTTTTAGGACTCCGAGGTCAGGCTAAAACCAGATTAGCCAGGCAAATGGTTAATTTACTTGATGAGTGGGTTCCTGTAATAAAGGGATCAGAGATTAATGATGATCCAATTTCACCAATATCATCTAAAGGAAAAGAGATCACTAAAAATTTTGGAGATAAAACAGAGTTAGATTGGATTCATAGAAATGAAAGGTTTTACGAAAAACTTGCAACACCTGATGTGTCTGTTGCTGATTTAATCGGAGATTTGGATCCTATAAAAGCAGCAAGTTTAAAGCTGTCATACTCTGATGAAAGAGTGATACATTTTGGAATGATTCCAAGAGCTAATAGATGCATTTTTGTTGTGAATGAGTTACCGGATTTACAGGCAAGAATTCAAGTGTCTTTATTTTCAATATTGGAGGAAAAAGAAATTCAAATTCGAGGATTCAAATTAAGAATCCCATTAGATATTCAATTTGTATTTACAGCAAATCCAGAGGACTACACCAATCGTGGAAGTATCGTAACCCCACTAAAAGACAGGATTGGATCACAAATACTAACTCATTATCCGTTGTCTATCAATATTGCAAAAAAAATAACAAAGCAAGAGTCCAATATCTCATGTGATGATAAAAAGAACATATTGATCCCCGAAGTTGCTAAGGATTTGGTAGAGCAAATTAATTTTATTGCTCGATCGAGTGAATACGTTGATGCAAAAAGTGGAATCAGTACTAGAATGAGTATTACTGCTTACGAAAATTTAGTAAGCACTGCTAAAAGACGAATGCTTGTAAATGGTGAGACAAATACTGTTGTTCGTTTGACCGATTTTACGGGTGTTATTCCATCCATAAATGGTAAGGTTGAGTTGGTTTACGAAGGTGAACAAGAAGGTGCCGATCAGGTTTCATACAGTTTGATTGAAGAGGCAATCAAATCTGTTTTTAATTTGTTTTTCCCTACAATAAAATCTCTTCAAAAACCCAACGAAGAAACTCCTTATGATGATGTGATTCAATGGTTCACAAAAAAGGGAAAAGAAGTATTCATAGGGGATGATTTTACCGATCGGGAGTACAGAAATGAGCTTGATCAAGTCGATGGACTTTCAGCAATAATTTCAAAGCATTGTAAAAACATCAATGTAGAAGAAATTTATTTCTACAAAGAAATTTTAATTTGGGGGCTTTCTTGCTTCAAAAAATTAACAAAGACCAGATCATTGGAGGGGATTGAATTTAAAGACTCTATTGGAAGTTATCTCAGTAATTTAAATTCTTAGATTAGTAATTATCAATTATCTTACCAGTCAGCTTTAAAAAAACTAATTCGGAAATTTTGGTTTCATATGTGGAGTTGTTCAATGAAAGTTCAGCTTTTAATAAATTGGTTTGTGCTTGTCTAAATTCAATCGAGGATACAAGTCCTAAAGAATAATTTTCTTCAAACTTTGAGTAGGACAGCTTACTTGTTTGGTAACTTTTCTCTTGAATTTTTAAAAGGAATAAGTTGTTTTTATAGGTTTCGAAAGCGTTTCTTATATTTTTGATTATTTCAAGTTCATTTTTATTTTTTTGAATTTTTGAATTTTCCAAATTCAATCTTGCATTTTTAGTTGCTGTAATTCTTTTTCCACCATTAAAAATTGGAAGTGTGATATCAACTCCACCATAAACGGTACCTGTTTGAACAAATTTATTATAGAGTCCATATGGATTTGTATTGATATTTTCATTCCATCCATATGATCCTGTTAATTGAACAACAGGAAGATATGTTGATTTAATTGCTTTTAATTCTAAACTAGAAATTTCTACATCAATGTTTAAGATTTGGTACATTGTGTTATTACTTAATCCTGAGTTGTTGAATTTTTCAATCTCTAATAAATTGATAAAACTAACTTCTTCATCAACCTCAAAGTTTGACTCTAAATCAATGTTCATAATTAAGTTAAGGTCTCTTTTTGTGTTGGAAAGAACCTTCATGATATTTAAATAATTTAGGCTGTCCGTATTTTTATCAACCTCTGCGCTCGAAACTTCCAGTGATGTAGATTGACCAAACTTATATTTTGTTTTAACCCTCTCTAACCTTTCTAATGAGATATCTAAGGTGTTTTTTAATATTTCCTGTTCACGTGTCAATCTTGCAAAATCAAAATATATAGTAAAAAGTTGCAGTAGAGTATTTTCAACAATCTCTTTTACCTCTAGCTTGGTTCTATTAAAAAGTTCCTTTGATTTTTTATAATTAAATCTTCGTCCATTCCCATCAACTAAATAATAAATCACATTCAATCTTGCAGACTCAGCCTCTTCATCTCTTTCCTCTATTTCTCCCGACAATCCTCCCGGAGTATCGATATCTACATCAGCTTTATTTTTAGCAAAGCTTGATTCTGCATTAATAATCGGTAAATAATTACTGTTTAAAATCGAAGAATTATTTTTTGAAATTTCTAGTACATTTTCGCTAACCAATATGTCAAGATTGTTTTCAAGAGTAAGCTTTACAGCCTGATCAGTAGTGAGAATTTCTTGAGCGTAACTCAAATTTAAAAAAACCAATAATATGTAAATTAATTTTCTCATTTATTTTCTTTCTTAAGTTCTATAACTGGTGCCTCAACATCTCTCCTGTCTAATTTAAGACCACTCCTCAACCAAATAAAATTTAACTTAAAGGTATTGGTCAATGAAAGTAATATTGGAAGCAATATTAAAGTAAGAAAAGTGGCGTAGCCAATCCCGTATGCAATGGATATTGCCATAGGTTTCAATAATTGTGCTTGAAAGCTTTTTTCAAAGATTATTGGAGCCAACCCTGCCATTGTGGTAATCGATGTTAAAAATATTGCTCTGAATCGTTCTTTCCCAGCACCAAACAACGATTCATCATAACTTTTTCCTGATCTCAGATTTGAATTAAATTTTGATATTAAAACCAGCCCATCATTCACTAAAATTCCAACTAACGCAATGACACCTAACAGTGATATAACATTTACTGGGAAACCATGAAACAAATGACCCCAAGCAACAGTTGTTAGACTGAATGGAATTAATAATAAAAGCAAAAATGGTTGACTGTAGGTTCTAAATGTGAACCCTATGACACAAAAAATTAAAAATAATGCCAAAGGGAAAACAATCTTGGATGATTGTATTGTTTTATTAGCTTCTCTATATTGACCTTCAAAGGAAGTCTCAATTGTTGGATATTTTTCCTCAATTATTGGTATAATATTTTGTTGGATACTAAATACTGCATCTGAAGCACTTTGGTTTGGATCAATTAAATTTGCTGTTATCTTAATTTCTCTTTTACCATCCAAATGATTTATTGCTACATCACCACGATTAGTAGAAAAATTTGCAATTTCTTTAAGAAAAACTTTTCTGCCGTTAGGGGTAACAATTTTCATATTATCCAAATTTTTAATTTCTGACCTACTCGACTCATCATACCTGATCCAAAGTTTTATATCATCATTTCCTCTTTGTATTCTTTGAGCTTCAAGACCAAAGAATGCAGACCTAACTTGAGTCATGACCGCTTGAAGATTTAGACCTAGTGAATAGGCATTTTCTTTCAATTTAATGTCAATTTCCTTTAATCCTTGTGGATCATTGTGAGCTACATCTACCAAAATAGGGTTCGATTTTAAATTTTTAATTAAATCATCTTTTGCATTTTTTAAATCAGCCTTATTATTGCTCATTAAAGAAATTGCGACAGGGCTTCCCCCAAAATTGGCACCGTCGTTAATAATAAATTTTTCTGCTCCAGCAATTGTTCCGGTTTTCTCCCTGATTAGAGAAGCAAGCATTGACGACTGAATATCTTGAGTCCTC
>CACCYT010000025.1 GCA_902550325.1 uncultured Bacteroidota bacterium
AATATTATCTAGGTATTGATGCATATTAAATAATTGTTAACAAAAAGAGATAAAGCAAATAAATTTCTTAATTTCTAGTCTTAAATGAAAAAAAATATTGCCAAAATTCTCGTCGTTGATGATGACCCAGAAATTGTAGAAATTTTAAAATATAATCTTTCAAATTCAGGTTTTGAAGTAAAAGTAGCATACAATGGAGTTCAAGCAGTAAAAAAATCAAAAAAATTCAGACCAGAAATTATTTTACTAGATGTCATGATGCCAGAAATGAATGGTATTGAGGCATGCAAAGAAATAAGAAATATAGATCCTTTGAAGAAGACTCAGATCATTTTTTTATCTGCAAGAGGAGAAGATTATACACAAATTGCAGCATTTGAAGCTGGTGCAGATGATTATATTAATAAACCAATTAAACCTAAAATTCTTATAAAAAAAATCACAAATATTGCTAAAAGATTAGATTCCACTGAAAATGGTGGAACAACTTTAAAGGTTGCCGATTTAAAAATAAATAGAGAGGAATATTTAGTAAGAAAAAATAAAACAGAAATAATTTTACCTAGAAAAGAATTCGAATTATTATTTTTATTAGCGTCTAAGCCCGGAAAAGTTTTTTCCAGAGATGAAATTATGAATAAGGTTTGGGGAAGCCAAGTTGTTGTTGGAGATAGAACAATTGACGTTCACGTTAGAAAACTAAGAGAAAAACTTGGTGACAACTATATAAAAACAATAAAGGGAGTAGGCTATAAATTTAAAGCCTAAATGTCAATACGTCAAAAAATCAGATTTCAATCTCTTTTTTATTCAATTATTATATCAATTGTAACTTGTCTTCTTGCATTGGTTGTTTTTGGAGAATTTTCAATTGACTCCATCTTTAATTTTAATTTTTTCTTATTGTTTATTTTATGTTTAATTATGGTTTATGCAATTGGAGCATTCTTTGTAAAATTCTTTCTATATAATAGTGTAAAGTTAATTTCTGATCAAATTTTCAAATCCGATGATCGATCAACAATTACCACAAATATGGAGGATTTGTTGAGCCAAATTAAGGAGTATGATGATGAGCGAAAATTTGAAATTTCTGAGATGAAAAAGCAAGAAAACTTCAGGAGAGACTTTATTGGAAACCTTGCTCATGAGCTTAAAACACCCTTGTTTACAAGTGAAAGTTATATATTGACTTTACTTGATGGAGCTATTAATGACCAAGAGGTTAATAAGAAATATTTAAAAATTGCTGGTAAAGCCATAAACAGGCTAAACATGATAGTTAAAGATTTAGATTTAATCACAAAAATTGAAAGTGGTGAATCTGAAATTGAAAAAACTGACTTTGATATTAACAATTTAACACAAAATATTTTTGAAATGTTAGAAATATCTGCCTCCAAAAAAAATATAAAATTGATTCTTGATCATGATGACAACTTGCCAATAAATGTTAATGCTGATAATGAAAAAATCCAACAAGTTCTGACAAACTTAATCGAGAATTCCATTAAATATGGAAAAGAAAATGGTACCACTGAAATAGTTATTCAGGACTTGACTGAAAGCAAAGTTATCGTTAGAGTAACAGACAATGGGCTTGGTATTGAGGAAAAACATTTTAATCGACTTTTTGAGAGATTTTATAGGGTAGATCAGTCGGGGAGTAGAAATGCAGGCGGTTCTGGACTTGGTCTAGCAATAGTAAAGCATATCATAGATGCACATGATGAAAAAATATATATTGAAAGTGATTTTGGTGTAGGTTCAGAATTTTCTTTCACGCTTGAAAAATCTGCTATATAATTTTGGGAGGTAATAAGTTAAAAAGATTCAAAGAGAATTTGTCATTCGATAATTTACTTCAGCCAGAAAGAGAGGATTTGGTTAAGGATAATTTTTTATTCAAAGGAAAATGGTCAAATTTTTTTAAAAACAATAATCCAATTGTTCTAGAGCTTGGTTGTGGTAAAGGTGAGTATACTTATTCTTTAGCTAATAAGTATCCCAATCAAAATTTTATTGGAATTGATATTAAAGGCGCCCGAATTTGGAAAGGTGCAAAAGATTCAATTTCTAAAGACTTAAAAAACGTATGTTTTGTAAGGTGTCAAATTGAGTTGATTGATAAAATTTTTGCAAAGAACGAAATTAGTGAAATTTGGTTGACGTTTCCTGATCCTCAAATTAAGTATCAAAGAAGAAAGCATCGATTATTGAATTCAAATTTTATAGAACTCTACAAAAAGATTATGGTGAAAAACTCACTCATTCATTTAAAAACAGATAGTGAATTTTTACATGGTTATGCACTAGGAATAGCAGAAGGTTTAGGCTTAAAAATTGTTAATTCCAATCATGATATTTATCTAAACAGAAATGCTCATGAGGATGCAATAAATATTCAGACTTTTTATGAAAAAAAATTTTTAGAAAAAAAAATAACATACATGTGTTTTAAAATTAATTAATGAAAAAAATTGATTTTTTTTTAAAAGTATATGATGTTGTAAAAAAAATACCTTTTGGAAGAGTTACAACATATGGTTCTATAGCTCAGTATTTAGGATCTAAAAAAAGTGCAAGAACTGTTGGTTGGGCAATGAATTCATCACATAAACATTTTGATATACCTGCTCACAGAGTACTGAACAGAAACGGTATATTAACTGGTAAGCATCATTTTCATGGTACAAATTTAATGCAACAACTTCTTGAGGGTGAAGGCCTAATTGTGAAGGATGATAAGCTGATTAATTTTGATAAATATTTTTGGGATCCCAATACAGAACTTTAATTTGATTGTTAGCATTATATTTGCAAATCAAATAGTAATGAAGTTTGATAAGAAAAAAATAAAAAAAATTCTTTCCGGAATTATTGATTCTGATAATGTTATCAATATTAACCATTTTGATGGTGAAATAATCATTGATATAAAATCCACAAACCCAACTTTAAAACATAAAAAAGAGCTGGAGAATAAAATTTTGGATAATCTCAAAAAAAGCTATTCTGAAGATTACAACTATAAACTAAATATTAATATCGTTAAACCAACAATTCCTCAGAATGCTAATAGGTTGGATAATATCAAAAATATAATTGCTATATCTTCAGCAAAAGGTGGAGTTGGTAAATCCACCCTTACTGCTAATATTGCTTGTTCACTCAAAAAAATGGGATTCAAGGTTGGAGTTTTAGATGCTGATATTTACGGTCCCTCAATGCATATAATGTTTGATTTAGTTGGTTCAAAACCTCTAGCTGTCAATGTTGATGGCAAATCTAAAATGTCTCCCATTGAAAGTTATGGAATTAAAATTCTCTCAATAGGATTTTTTACCAATATGGATCAAGCTGTTGTTTGGAGAGGTCCAATGGCTTCAAAAGCTCTAAATCAACTTATTTTTGATGCTGATTGGGGAGAACTTGATTTTCTACTTGTTGATTTGCCCCCGGGCACTGGTGATATACATTTAAGTATCATGCAAAAAATATCAATTAATGGTGCCTTGATAATCAGCACCCCACAAATTGTTGCATTGGCTGATGCAAGAAAGGGTGTGTCTATGTATCAGCAAGAGAATATAAATATTCCTGTTTTAGGTATTGTAGAAAACATGGCTTATTATCAGTTACCAAACCAAGATACAAAGCATTATATTTTTGGAAAAGATGGAGCTAAAAACTTAGCAGAAGATTTCAAAATTCCTTTTTTAGGTGAAATACCTATAATCCAACAAATTAGAGAATCGGCCGATGTTGGTAGACCACTTTCAATTGATGAAGACTCCGCTACAGCCGTTATATATGATGAAATAACAAAAAAAATGATTACATTTTTACTTGAAAGAAATAAAAATTTACCGCCTACTGAAATATTAAAAATAAAAACCATGGCAGGATGCCAATAATTATATGAAAGAGAAAATAGAAAAAGCATTAGATGAGATTAGACCTTTTTTACAATCTGACGGTGGCAATATTGAATTAATTTCATTTACAGAAAAAGAGGTCAAAGTCAGACTTTTAGGTAATTGTATAAGCTGTACTGTGAATCAAATGACTTTGAAAAATGGAGTAGAAATGACTATAAAAAAACATTTACCAGAAATAGAAAAAGTAACAAGTGTTGAATGATAAAAACTGATCTAATTGTTATTGGTGCCGGTCCAACGGGCCTTTTTACTGTTTTTGAGGCAGGGCTACTTGGTATGAAATGTCATTTGGTCGATTCTCTCACAAGGCCTGGTGGTCAGTGTGTAGAAATATACCCTAATAAACCAATTTATGATATTCCAGCACATCCAGAAATCTTAGCTGGAAAATTGGTTGATAATCTCATGGATCAAATTAAACCATTTTCACCAGATTTTTCGCTTGGTGAAATTGCTCAAAAATTGGAAAAGAAAGAGGACCACTTTATTTTAAAAACAAATAAAGGAACTAAAATTCAGGGTAAAGTTATAGTCATTGCTGGTGGATTAGGGAATTTTGAACCAAGGAAACCCTCAATCGATGACCTTGACAAATTTGAAAATAAAGGAATACAATATTCAATTATTGAAAAGGAAAAATTTAAAAATAAAAATGTAATTATTGCGGGAGGTGGAGATTCCGCTCTTGATTGGACAATTGAACTATCAAAAATTGCTAAAAAGCTAAGTCTTATTCACCGAAGAAACGAATTTAGAGGAGCTAACAGCTCTGTAAAAACTGTTCAAAAATTGAAAGACGATGGAATTATTGATGTAATCACACCTGCTCAAGTTGTTGAATTATTTGGTGAAAAAAAATTACAAAGCATAAATATTAAAAGTGGTGAAAAAATAATTAATGTAGAGACAGATTTCTTTATTCCCTTGTTTGGACTTGTTCCCAAGATGAATATTTTTAAAGATTGGGGTCTTGAAATTGAAAAAAATGCCATTCGAGTAAATAATTCACTAGACTATCAAACAAATGTTGAAGGTGTTTATGCTGTCGGAGATATTAATACATACCCAGGAAAATTAAAACTAATTTTGTCTGGCTTTCACGAAGCTGCTGTTATGTGTCATAGTGCGTATCAATTTATTAATCCTGGCAAGAAAAATGTTCTTAAGTATACAACCGTTTCTGGGATAAATGGTTTTGACGGTTCAATAAAAAAACCAGCTAAAACAGATATAGGAACTATTAATTGAATAAACTTAAAAATTAAAACTGATGAACATTAAATCAGGTTTTACAAATTGGATTTCACCATCAAATATCGCACTGGTCAAATATTGGGGTAAAAAAGAAAATCAGATTCCAATAAACCCCTCTATAAGTTTGACATTAAATAATTGTCATTCGAAAACTAAGGTGTCTTATTCAAAATCCAAAAAAGGATTTAATTACGAATTTTTTTTTCACAGTGAGAAAAAGCAATCATTTAATAAGAAATTAGATACATACTTTAAAAGAATCATTGACCATTGTCCATCAATAAATCAATTAAGTTTAAAAATAGAGTCAGAAAATACATTTCCACACAGCAGTGGCATTGCATCATCGGCATCTGCATTTAGCTCTTTATCGTTGTGTATCTATGAAATTGAAAAAATTATTAATAAAAATAAAAATGATTTTTTTAATAAATCTTCTCTTATATCAAGACTTGGATCAGGTAGTGCTTGCAGAAGCATCTACGGACCTATTGCTCTTTGGGGAAAAACAAAATATTTTGATAATAGTAGTGACGATTATGCGATCCCATTAAAAAACTATCACGAGGTTTTTTTTGACTACTTGGACACAATCCTGATCGTAGATCATGAGCCAAAACAGGTTTCTAGTTCACATGGCCATGAGCTTATGAATTCTCATATTTTTAAAAAAGACAGAGTCTATCAAGCAAATGAGAATATTGGTATTTTAAAAAAATCCCTTAAAACAGGAGATTTAAAATCTTTTATTAAAGTTGTTGAACAGGAAGCATTGATGTTGCATGCTCTCATGATGACATCCAAAACACCTTATATTTTATTCAAACCAAATACGCTTGAAATTATAAATGAGATTTGGAATTACAGAAAGAAAACTAACTTAAATTTATGTTTTACTCTTGATGCTGGAGCAAATGTGCACTTATTATACCCAAAAAATGAAGAAATTGAAATAAAGAAATTCATTGATAAAAATCTGTTACGATTTTGTAGCAATAGAAGATATATTCACGACTCAATAAGTGAAGGACCAAAATCTAATGATGGGTAATAAAATTTTTTTTTCAAAAATATTACTCTTTGGTGAATATGGTGTCATAAAAAATTCAAAGGCATTAGTTATCCCTTACAAAAAATATTTTGGTTCTCTAAAATTCTCAAAAACAGCAGATGATTACCAAAAAACTTCAAATACTAATTTAAAAGTATTTTCTGACTACTTGAAAGACAATAAGTTTATTTACAATAAAATAAATATTGCAAAGTTTAAATATGATATTGATAATGGTTTATATTTTGAAAGTTCGATTCCT
>CACCYT010000026.1 GCA_902550325.1 uncultured Bacteroidota bacterium
ATTTACTTTCAATTAGATTATGAGACCTGATTAAAGCAGTCTCTGTACCAGTAATGAAACTTGAAATATCTTTTAGTTTATAATTTTCTTTTAGTTCATTAATACAACTCAAAACCTTTAATATTTCAGATTTAATGTCAATTTTTTCTTTAACGTTTACTGAATTATCATCCATTTCACTCCCTGGGCCGTTAATTTCGTCGTAATCTTCTCCAAAATAATTTAGTAAGTATTTCCTCCTTGACATCGATGATTCACAGTATGCAGCAACATCTTCTAATAAAGATAAACCCTGCTCTTTTTCTGAAATAGGTTTTGAAGCTAAAAATTTTTCTAACTTTTCTATATCACTGTAGGAATAAAAAGCTATACAACGTCCTTCACCTCCATCTCTTCCAGCTCTTCCAGTCTCCTGGTAATAGGATTCTATTGATTTAGAAATATCATAGTGTATGACATACCTGATATCCGGTTTATCAATACCCATTCCAAAAGCAATTGTAGCAACTATTACATCACAATCTTGCATAAGGAATTGATCCTGATTGGTTGACCTAACTTTAGAATCTAAACCAGCATGGTAAGGAAGAGCGCTGATATCATTAATCTGAAGGAGTTTAGACAATTCATCTACTTTTTTTCTAGACATACAGTATATAATACCAGACTTTGAATCTTTAGATTTAATAAATGAAATGATTTGCTTGTCAATGCTACTATCTTTTTTTCTTATCTCATAAAATAAATTTGGTCTATTAAAGGACGATTGAAATAATTTATGATTTTTTAAATTTAGATTTTTCAAAATGTCGTCTCTTACTTTTGGAGTTGCAGTTGCAGTCAATGCAATCTTCCTAAGCTCAGGATTTATCTTGTTACATACATCCGAAATATTTCTGTATTCAGGTCGAAAATCATGACCCCATTCTGAAATACAATGTGCTTCGTCAATTGCAACAAATGAAACGGTTTGATCTTTAAAAAACCTAATATTCACATCTCTTGAAAAAGACTCAGGGGATACATAAACCAATTTTGTAGCACCATTAATTATGTTTTCTCTCACATTTTTTTTTTCGGTTTGTGATAGTGATGAGTTATAAACACTCGCAATATTTTTTTTTTCAAATAAGGCATTCAAAACATCAACCTGATTTTTCATTAATGCAATGAGTGGAGAAATAATAATTGCAACTCCTCTCAGGTACAAAGCTGAAATTTGATAACAGAGTGATTTTCCACCACCCGTTGGCATAATAACCAATGTATCATTTCCTGAGACCAAAGACTCAATTATATCAAACTGTTTTTCTCGGAAACTGTTAAAACCAAAGTGCTTTTGCAATAAGTTTGAAAGATCTGGTTTTAGGTTCATTGTATGCCAAATAAGGTATATTTGTACCTTTATATTAAATATAAACTAATTAAAAACTAGAGTGATTTATAATTTTAACAAGTTTTGAACAATACCAACATAAAAAAAATAGCACATGATGTAATTGAAATTCAGCAAAGCGCAATTGAAAATTTAAAAATTACCAGTACAAATGATATAATTAAAACTATTGAATATTTAAACGAATTAGAAGGGAAAATTATTGTTACTGGAATTGGGAAAAGTGCAATTGTTGCAATGAAAATTTCAGCAACACTCAATTCTATAGGATCACCATCTGTTTTTATGCATGGTTCCGATGCTCTACATGGTGATATGGGAATTATTTCAACTAATGATGCAGTAATTATCATCTCCAAAAGCGGAAATAACTCAGAAACTATAGAGCTTGTTAAAAATTTGAAAAAAAATAAGATTGAGATAGTTGGATTGAGCTCAGATTTAGATTCATTTCTCTCTAAAAACTCCAAATATATAATTCATACACCAATAGAAAAAGAAGCCTGCCCACATAACTTAGCTCCAACTACAAGCTCAATAATACAGATGCTAGTTGGAGATATAATTGCAATTTCTTTGATGAAATTGAAAAATTTCGATGAAAAATCATTTGCAAAGTTTCATCCCTCTGGGTCGTTAGGAAAAAAACTAACCTTGACTGTAGCAGATATTCTAGATATTGATTTAAAACCAATGGTTTCAGTTGATGATACGTTTAAGCGTGCAATTGATGAAATCTCTTCAAAAATGTTAGGAGCAACAGTGGTTATGAATGAAAAAAAAATAGTTGGTATAATTACTGATGGTGATGTGAGGAGAATTCTTAGTAAGCATAAAGACCCACTATCACTAAAAATTAATTCTTTTATAAAAACTCCACCACTTTTTGTAGACCATCAATGCTTAGCCACAGATGCTCTTAAATTAATGAATTCAAAAAAGATTTCTCAATTAATTGTTACCAAAAAAAGTAAATATTTTGGAATGATTCACATACATCAAATTTTAAAATCTGGAATATAATATGGCTAGTGTTGACCCTAATGAAATGTCTTTTTTAGACCATCTTGAGGACCTGAGGTGGCATATTTTGAGAGCTTTAATGGGAATTGTTTTTGCCGGCTCAATTGCATTTATATTTAAAGACTATATTTTCGATAATATTATTTTTGGTCCAAAAGACCCTAACTTTATTACTTATAGATTACTTTGTGAATTCTCTAACCTCATAGGTTTGAATGATAGCTTTTGTATAACGGAATTACCATTCAGAATTCAAAGCAGGACAGTTTCTGGACAATTTTCAGCTCATATAATGACATCAATTGCAGCTGGATTTGTTATTTCATTTCCCTACGTTTTGTACCAATTTTGGAGTTTCATAAGTCCAGGTCTCTACAATAAAGAAAAGAAATATGCAAAAGGGTTTATTTTTGTTTCAAGTCTGTTGTTTTTTATTGGAGTTTCATTTGGCTACTATATTGTTTGCCCTCTATCGATCAATTTTTTAGGAAATTACTCTGTCAGTCAAGAAGTTTTTAACGATTTTGATTTAAGTAGTTACATTTCACTGGTCAGAGCTTCAGCATTGTCAGCCGGTATTATTTTTGAACTTCCAATAATAATTTATTTCTTGACAAAAGTAGGCTTGGTAACACCTGAAATTTTGGTAAAATATAGAAAATATGCTTTGGTTTCTGTTCTTATTCTCGCAGCAATAATTACCCCTCCAGATGTTGCTAGTCAAATAATTGTAGCAATTCCAATTTTAATTTTATACCAAATAAGTATATATATTTCAAAAATTGTTTTAAAAAATAAATGATTCTAAAAACATCAAATATTGTAAAAGAATATAAAAGCAGAAAGGTTGTTGATAATGTCAATATAGAAGTTTCTCAAGGTGAGATTGTAGGGCTGCTGGGTCCAAATGGTGCAGGAAAAACTACATGTTTTTACATGATGGTTGGTTTGATTAAATCAGATTCGGGATCAGTATTACTAAATGACAAGAATATTTCTAATAAACCTATGTTTGAAAGGGCAAAACTTGGAATAGGGTATTTAGCCCAAGAAGCTTCAGTTTTTAGAAAATTAAGTGTTGAAGATAATATTAAAGCAGTTTTACAGATTGGTAATTTGTCAAAAATTGAACAGAATACAAAACTGGAGGAACTGATTGAGGAGTTTAGCTTAGAAAAAGTCAGAAAAAACCGAGGTGATTTACTTTCAGGTGGTGAAAGAAGAAGGACTGAGATTGCAAGGGCGTTAGCAACAGAACCCAAGTTCTTACTTCTTGATGAGCCATTTGCCGGTGTTGATCCTATTGCAGTTGAAGAAATTCAGAAAATTGTTTTCCAACTAAAAAATAAAAATATTGGAGTTTTAATCACTGACCATAATGTTCAAGAAACACTAGCGATTACTGATAAAACATATTTAATGTTTGAAGGATCTATTTTGAAAGATGGCAAGCCAGAGGATTTGGCCAAAGATAAAGTTGTTAGAAAAGTCTATCTAGGGCAAAATTTTATCTTTAGAAAAAATAGATTCAATGATTTACAAAAGTAAATTAAAAGAGCTGTTTACAGGATCTTTTATTGAAGTTCAAAAGATCTGTACCATTCTTGACGATTTCAAAATAAAATATATAATTCAGGATCAAAAAAAATCTGCAATTTTAGCTGGTTTTGGAATAACCAATTTATTTTACACCCACAGATTACTTGTCTATGAAAATGATTATGAACTTGCCTTAAAAATTTGTAAAAATTAAAAATCTAGTTTAGTTTGATTATTTAATCCATCATTATCTTCATTTGAATCAATTTTTTCATCTACAACTTCGATATTGTTCAAATCATTAACTGGGGGTTGATATGGAATTGGGTCAAGTTTATTAATAAGTTTAATTTCTTTTTGATCAAGTTGGTTTCCTTTTGCTTTTAATCCTTTTACAGCTATATAACTTGATATATCAATTTTTTTACTTTCGATTGATTTATCTTTGAATACAATCTCAATCATAGGTTTCCAGTCTGTTAAAACTATTTCTGTTATTATATCTTTTGATTTTTCAATGTAATTTTGTGTTCCTTTTGTAACGCCAATAATAAATCTTTTGATAAAATATTTTTTCTTTTTTAGATTATTGTATATGATTGTAAACGGTTTAACTCTATCTAATTTTTCCATTATTATCATATCTTCAGGAAAATGCATGTTAAGGTCAGGTTTAACAATTTTAAATACACCCGATTGTTGAAAAATAATTAAATCGTCGTCAGCCTTAAACTCACCTAGTAATTCACCTCTGTCATCAACATTTATTCTTTGAACTGTTTCATCAAACCAAATTTTTCTTGGTTTTAATGTAGATAAACCTTGTTCTTTAAAAAGCACCTTTTGTACTGTGTGTTTTGAAACTATATTTCCCTTAACTGATCTACCTTTAATTGATAAATCAGCAAAATCTAAATCCCATTTCAGTTTTTTTATTGAACCTGACTGTCTTAAAACTATTGTTACTATCTCAGCTTCCCCGTTAGGGTTAGAGGTTAAATGAAGAATACTTGTTTTTGGGTGTTCAGAGGTCAAATTATATACCTTATCTCTTGTCACACCAGTAACACTGAATCTTTTTATATATGTTATACCAGTTTTACCTTCTTTATATATCATATTGTAGATTGTTCTAGAGTCTCTTTTTTTAAAAACAGCCACATGTTCAATTCCTTTTTCAATGAATTTCTTATTTTCCACTCTGCTTACAATCATATTACCTCTCTTCGTAAAAACTATAACGTCATCAATATCAGAACACTCTTCAACATATTCTTCTTTTCGAAGCGATGTTCCTATAAAACCTTCCAATCTATT
>CACCYT010000027.1 GCA_902550325.1 uncultured Bacteroidota bacterium
TCAACAAATACTTCATTTTTTTCTTTTTTGTTTAACAGAGATAGTTTAGTTTAGCGCTCTTAAAATTTTAAAAACATGAAAAAACTAATACTTAGTATTATGATGTCCTTTCTGGCAATTTCTGTTGCTTTTGGACAACAAACTATTACAGGAAGTGTTTCAGACGAGGATGGTGCTCCTTTACCAGGTGCATCTGTTGTTGAAGTTGGTACCAACAATGGTGTTGTTGCAGACTTTGACGGTAATTTCTCAATATCTGTAGCAGATGATGCTTCATTATCTGTCAGCTTTTTAGGTTACCTTACTCAGGTAATTGCCGTTGGAAACAGTACAACAATTGATGTTGTTTTATCTGAAGGTGGTCAATTAGACGAAGTTGTTGTAACAGGTTATGGATCTGAAAGTCGTAGGCTTTTGACTGATAATATTGCCTCACTTGGATCTGAAGATATTTCCGAAATTCCTACACCTAACGTGTTTAATACCTTTGCTGGTAAAGTCGCAGGTGTAAAAGTAACTCAAACAAATGGTAAGGTTGAAGCCGGATTTAATTTTAGAATTCGTGGACAAGCGAGTATCAGTGCAAGTTCTCAGCCATTGTATGTACTTGACGGTATTCCATTAATTACTTACAATGAGTCAAGTAACGGTGCTCCTACTAACCCTTTAATAACATTGAGTCCGAACGAAATTGAATCTATAGACATACTTAAAGATGCCTCTGCCGCTTCAATTTACGGATCACAGGGTGCCAATGGTGTTGTTATTATTACAACTAAGAAAGGTAAAGCTGGAAAAGCTAAGTTTAATTTAAATATTTCAAATGGTGTAAGTAATCCATCAAATTACAGAGATTGGATGAACGCTGCTGAATATGTAGAAATATTTTTAGAGGCTGGTAGAAATACATTTAATGCAGGACTTGATTTTACAGGATTTGTTGAAGCTCGTTTTGATCGTTATTCAAACAACACTTGGCAGCAAGGAACGTATGATACTGATTGGGAAAAAATAGCTTTGGTTGAAGGATCTGTTCAAGATGCTGATTTTTCTGTTTCAGGTGGTACTGATGCTACTCAATACTTTTTCTCAGTTGCATATAATGAAACTGAAGGTATAGTTTTAGGTAACAGTTTAGATAAAATTAGTGCAAGAGCTAACATAAGCACCGCTGTAACTGATAAGTTAACACTAAGTTTTAATTTAGGATATGGAAGAACTGACATTGACAGAATTGCTAATGATAACGCTTTTGTTACACCATTACAAGCTATTGCCCAGGCTCCAATTTCACCTGCATTTGTCGATGGTGAGCCTTTTTCTAACACTGTTTATCCTAATTTCTTGTTAGAAGATAAGTATGCCTTCTACAATACAATTATTAGAAGAAACACTGGTAAAGTTGCTGCTGAATTAGACTTATTTAGTGGTTTAACATTCACTTCTGAGTTTGCTTATGACTTATATGGTCAAAGTGAAGATCAGTTCAGAGGAAGTTTAACTCCATTTATGTCAACCAATGGTCGTGGATTTGCTTCGAATGCAACAACTGAAAATTACATTGTAACTAATTATCTTAACTACAATACTGCTAATGATTACTCAACTCTTGATCTGACTGTTGGTTCATCTCTCAATAAGAGCAAGAGAAGAGCCAATTCTGTTGTAGGTGAACAATTCCCAAGTGATGATTTTCAAACTATTGCTAGTGCTGCTGAAATAACTGCTGGTTCAGGTAGTACAACTGCTTTTAGCTTTGTTGGATATTTTGCGAGAGCAACATATAATATCCAAGACAAATATTTGTTTAAAGCTGGTATTAGAAGGGATGGATCATCAAGATTTGGTAAAAATGTACAATTCGGTAATTTCCCATCATTTAGTGCTGGTTGGATTGTGTCGAATGAAGACTTTTTTGGAGATAACATGTTTTCTTTCTTAAAGTTAAGAGGAAGTTGGGGTGAAGTAGGTAATGCTGCAATTGGAAACTTTGCTGCTCTTGGATTGTTTGGTGCTACTTCGTACAACCAAAGACCTGGTCTACAACCTACACAACCATCCAACCAAGATTTGTCGTGGGAAACAACTACTCAAACAGATGTTTCTCTACAATTTGGTTTATTAAATGATAAAATTACTGGTGAGTTAACATATTACAACAAGGATACCGATGACTTACTTTTTGGTGAGCCAATTCCTGGATCGTCAGGTTTTACATCATTAACTAAAAATATTGGTGCTGTTAAAAATACTGGTATTGAATTTTTACTTAACACTGTAAATATTTCAAATGAAAATTTCAGTTGGTCATCCAGCTTGAATCTTGCTACAAATGAAAATGAAGTTGTCACATTACCTGATGGTGAAGATGCAATCAGTGGAAGAAATATTCTTAGAGAAGGAGAACCTATCAACGCTTTCTACTTAGTAGAATACGCTGGTGTTAATCCTGACAATGGTAACGCTCTGTTTTACGACAGTGATGGTGTTGCTACTGAAAGTTATTCTGCAGACTACAGAAAAGTTGTAGGTGAAATGTTCCCAACTTTTATTGGTGGGTTTACAAATAACATCACATACAAAGATTTTTCTCTATCATTTACATTCTCAGCTGAGTTTGGTGCTAGCATTTACAATGGAGGTGGTAGATTCCAACAAACTGCTGGTGACTGGTTTGACAACCAAACTAGAGACCAGTTGAATAGATGGAGACAGCCAGGTGACGTTACTGATGTCCCTGCTGCTGCTTTAGTCGGTAGTAACGGAACACAACATTCAACAAGATATTTACAGGATGGTGATTTCATCAGACTTAAAGATCTTAACTTATCTTACTCGATTCCTAGTGATTTGATTTCATCTGTTGGATTAGAAAAGGCTAGAGTATACCTTTCTGGATTTAACTTGTTAACAATCACTGATTTTGAGGGATATGATCCTGAATCTAGAGCCGATACTTTTGGCGGTGGTGGTCAGACATTTTATTCTGCCCCTGCGGCGAGAACTATTTCTCTTGGTGTTAACCTAACATTTTAATTTATAAATAATATAAAAATGAAAAATATTAAATTTTTACTTATAATCTTTCTTTCTTTTGGTCTTGTGAATTGCGACTCAGAGTTAGATGTTGAACCAGCACAAAGTGTGTCAATTGATGCTGCATTGGGAACTGCTGATGGTATTCAAAAAGTTCTTGTCGGTGCATACGCTGAAGCTGGTCAAAGTGCAACGTTTGGAGGATACTCTCAAATCATGTCTGAGCTTCTTGGAAACGATGATGAAGTTTCATGGGAAGGAACTTTCCTTGGTCCAAGACAGTTGTTCAATAAGACAATGTTAAGTGACAACGCTAATGTTGGAGGTCACTGGAATAATTCATATGAAGTTATTAATCAGGCAAACCTTGTTTTAGATAATAGCTCGAATATTACGGATGCAACATTAAGAGCTACTGTCGAAGGTGAAGCATTGTTCTTACGAGCAATGACTTATTTTGATCTAGTTAAATTCTTTGGTGGTGTTCCTCTTAGGACAGTTGGTGTCACTAACTATGGTGCTGATCTTGACATAGCAAGATCATCCGCTGATGATATATATGCTCAAGTAGTTTCTGATTTAACTGATGCATATGCAAAATTACCTGTTTCTAACGGTGAATTTGCAGACAGATATGCTGCTCAAGCTTTACTTGCTAGAGTTTATTTGCAACAAGGTAATTATGCTAGTGCTCTAGCTGCTGCAAATGACGTACTACAAAACAGTGGTCACTCTCTAGCATCTACATTTGCTGGTGCTTTTAATAATGATTCTGATGGTCCTGAAGATATTTTTTCTTTTCAAGTAACATCTCAAGATGGTTCCAATGTATTAATCTCACACTATGCTGACCAACCTTATGGTGGTAGAGGTGGTGATATTGTTGTTGATACATACAGAACTTTATTTGATAGTTCTGCTGATGATAGATTGTTTTTCTTCTACTATAGTTCTTTTAATGGTGGGATCTTAACTCAAAAATATATCAATGAATATGGTAATATTCCTACATTAAGAATTGCAGAAATGCATTTGATTAGAGCTGAGGCCAACTTTAGGTTAGGTTCTAGTACAGGTCTTGCACCTCTCACTGAAATCAATGCCCTTAGAGGAAGATCTGGTGCTCCTGCATTATCATCCTTAAGTCTTGACCTAATTTTTAACGAAAGACAACTAGAGCTTGGTTTTGAAGGTCATGTTTTACATGATAAAAAGAGGTTTGGTAAGTCAATTTTTGGTTTACCTGCAAACAGTCCGAGACTAGTTTGCCCAATCCCTCAGTCGGAAATGGATAGTAACTCATTAATGACTCAAAATCCTGGATATTAAATTCAACGGTTTTACTCAAGAAAAAAAAGGATCAAATTTTTGGTCCTTTTTTTTTGAAATAGATTTGAATAATTGTAAAAAAATCCTACATTTGCGCACCTTTAAAGAAGGAAATATATGCCAACAATATCGCAATTAGTAAGAAAAGGTAGAAAAAAGATAAACAAGAAAAGTAAGTCTGCTTCTCTTAGTTCATGTCCTCAAAAAAGAGGTGTTTGTACTAGAGTCTACACTACAACCCCAAAAAAACCGAATTCAGCAATGAGAAAGGTTGCCAGGGTTAGGCTAACGAATGG
>CACCYT010000028.1 GCA_902550325.1 uncultured Bacteroidota bacterium
GGTCTAAAATCTATTTTAACTTTCCACTTTTTTGCAATTAAGTTGTAAGGTGAGTTTTTTAGTTCTGGCTTCGGTTGAGATATTAAAATTGACTTAACTTTCATAGAATCAGGCACTAAATTGGGTTTGCAAATTTACAAATTCATTTTATTTATTTTGTAGAAATACCTTTAGATTTTTATCTGAATTAAAATTTAATTATAATTTTGATTAATGTATAAGGGTAAATCTCTAGTTATTATACCATCCTACAACGAATCTGAAAACATTATTGACATAATTAATGATACTATAAAGCTAAAAGAATCATTTCATCTACTTATAGTTGATGACAATTCCCCAGATAAAACATACAAGATTGTAGAGGAAGAGATGATAAAAAACCCTAAAAAAATTTTTTTAATTAGGAGAAAGAAGAAACTAGGCCTTGGAACCGCTTATATTGAAGGTTTTAAATGGGCAATTGATCATGGTTATAAAAGAATATTTGAAATGGATGCCGATTATTCTCACGACCCTAAGGATTTATCAAGAATGAACGTTTTTTTAGATAATGATGGTTACGATGTTGTAATTGGTTCAAGGTATATTTCAGGTGTTAATGTTATTAATTGGCCAATTCAAAGAGTTTTATTATCATATTTTGCTTCAATATACGCAAGATTAGTTACTGGAGTTCCAGTAAAAGATCTAACATCTGGTTTCGTTGGTTATAAAAGCAGTGTTTTAAAATCTGTCTTGAAAGAAAATGTAATGTTTAATGGTTATGCATTCCAAATTGAAATGAAGTTCAAAGCTTTCTCAAAAGGGTTCAAGTTGATAGAAATTCCTATTATTTTTACAGATAGAACTAAAGGGGAGTCAAAAATGAGTTTATCAATTGTGTGGGAGGCTGTATTTGGTTTATTATTAATAAAAATCAAACAAGTATTTAAATTTTGAAATGAAAATATTAATAAAAAATGGCCTCATAGTAAATGAAAATCAAATTTTTGAGAGTGATATCTTAGTTAATGGAGAATTAATTGAAAAAATAGATAAAAAAATATCCTCTGATTATGCAGATAACATAATAGATTGTGAGGGTTCTTTGATTCTTCCAGGTATTATTGATGATCAGGTTCATTTTAGAGATCCTGGATATCCTAATAAAGCAACAATATATTCAGAATCAAGAGCTGCAGTTGCTGGAGGAGTTACATCTTATTTTGAAATGCCAAATACTGACCCCACTACAACTACTTTAGATCGTTTAAATCAAAAATTTGATATTGCGTCAAAATCCTCACTTGCAAATTATTCGTTTATGTTTGGAGGGACTAACCAAAATATAGAGGAAATAAAAAAATTACCCCAAAATGAAATCCCCGGCATTAAACTTTTTCTTGGTTCTTCAACCGGAAACATGTTAGTTGATGATTATGGCGTTATTGAAGAATTATTTAAAATTTCAAAAGTTCCTATTGTTGTGCATAGTGAGGATGATAAAATCATAAACAAAAATCTAGAAAAATTTAAAAAAGAATATGGTAAAGAAAACTTAACGCCTGAAATGCATGCTAAAATAAGATCAAGTATTGCTTGTTTAAAGTCAACTGAAAAAATAATTTCACTAGCAAAAAAAACAAATGGACGACTTCATGTTTTTCATTTGTCAACTAAAGAAGAAGCAAACCTTTTTGACAATCAAAAAGAGCTAAAAAATAAGAAAATTACATCTGAAGTTTGTATTCACCATTTATCATTTCACGATGGTGATTATAAGAAAAAAGGTAATCTTATAAAATGGAATCCTTCTGTCAAGACAATTGAAGATCAAAATGTTTTATGGGGCGCATTAATATCAGATAAAATTGATGTAATTGCAACTGATCATGCTCCTCATACTATTGAAGAAAAAAATCGACCGTATACCGATTGCCCCTCTGGAGGACCATTAGTTCAGCATTCATTATATGTTATGTATGAACATTTTTTAAATAATAAAATATCTCTTGAAAAGATAGTTCAAAAAATGTGTCATAATCCTGCCATTATTTTTAACATAAAAAAAAGAGGATTTGTTCGTGAAGGTTTTTTTGCAGATTTAGTTATTCTTAAAAGAAATCAAAATTGGACCATAAATAAAAACAACTTACTTTACAAGTGTGGTTGGTCACCCTTTGAAGGAAAAAAAATTAGCTCACTAATAACTCATACATTTATAAGCGGTCATTTAGCATATGAAAATGGGAAATTTAATGATAATATAATGGGAAAAAAAATAGAATTTTGCTCATGAAAAAAGTACTTATTTTATTTTCTATTTTTCTTATTTCGTGTAGTAATAATCAAAAAAAAGGGGATGATATTATGACGATTGATGAGATGGTAAATTTCTTGTTTGATGTTAATTTAATTAATACAAGTAGAGGTTTTACTAACATAAGTAAGAACAATTATTTTTTGATAAGAGATAGCATGCTTTTTAAAAAGCACGAAATAGATTGTTTAAAGTTTGTTAGGAGTAATAATTTTTATTCACGAAACCCAAAGCTATATCTTGATATTTATGAGGGCATTGATGATAAAATTAATGCAATAATTGATTCAATAAATAACATAAAAGAATAATATTAAATATCTTTGATCATGCCAAAAAATTTTTTTGAAGAATTAAAATGGAGAGGTTTAATACAGGATTCCACACCCAGTATTGATGAAGAGCTTGATAAAAATTCTCTTATAGCATACATAGGTTTTGACCCAACCTCAGATTCATTACATATCGGCAGTTTAGTTCAATTAATAATCCTTAAGCACTTTCAAGAATATGGTCATAAACCCATCCTGCTAATTGGTGGAGCTACAGCAATGATTGGTGACCCATCAGGAAAGTCTAAGGAGAGAAATTTATTAGATCAAAATGAAATCTCGGAAAATATTACACAAATTAAAAATCAGGTTGCAAAGTTTTTAGATTTTAAAAATTCAAAAAATCCTGCTTTAATGTTGAACAATTATGACTGGATTAGTGAATTAAATATTATTGATTTTTTTAGGGATTATGGTAAATCATTAACTGTAAACTATATGATGTCAAAGGAATCGGTAAAAAAAAGAATTAGTCCAGGTCAAAGCGAAGGAATGTCATTTACAGAATTTACGTATCAACTTTTCCAAGCCTATGACTTTTATCATTTACACAAGAATTATGATTGTAAAATTCAAATGGGAGGTAGTGATCAGTGGGGAAATATTACGTCTGGAATTGAGTTAATTAGAAAGAAAACTGGTCAAAAAAGTTTTGCATTAACTTGCCCATTGATTACTAAGTCTGATGGTTCAAAGTTTGGTAAAACAGAAGAGGGTAATGTTTGGCTTGACAGAAATAAAACTTCCCCCTATAAATTTTATCAATATTGGTTAAACTCATCTGATAAAGATTCAGAAAACTATATAAAGATCTTTACAATGGCAGATAAAAATTATATTGATAAATTGATTTCTGATCATAGAACCAAACCACACCAAAGACTCTTGCAAAAATTTATTGCCAATGAACTAACTCAAATGGTTCATTCCAAAGAAGATTTAGAAAATGTAATTAAAGCATCTGAAATTTTTTTCGGAAAATCTAATTATAAAGATTTGAATGAAATTCCTGAGGATGTATTTCTTGATATCTTTGAGGATGTACCAAGCGTTAAAATATCAAAATCCGATTATGATTCAATCCCAAACTTTGAAAAATTCTTACAAGCAACCGGTTTTTTTAAATCTAACTCTGACATTAGAAGATCACTAAGTGAAAATTCAGTAATGATAAACAAAGAAAGGGTCAATGATGATTTTGATTTTAAATCTATATCTCTAATTAAGAAAAAGTATATTTTGTTGCAGAGGGGTAAAAAAAACTATTTTTTAGTTAATATCAATTAACATATTATTGCACCCACGAACATCTGATTCATTTGACCTTCCATAAATTTTGAATGAACCATCTAAAAAAACCTCTCCAACATCTTGGGTTGATATAAAACAACATGAGTTTATATTTGCCAAATCAATAATATTCAGAATACCTCTACCCGATTTTTTGATTTTAAAAGGATCATTAAAATCTCTAATTAAAATTCTTTTCCAGGGGGGAGGCACAAATAATGCATTTTTTAAGGAATAGCTTTGTGACAGTAGTTCTGTCATTCCATACTCTGAATAAACTTTATTGGTACCAAAACCGTCAGATAAAATTTTGTGTAGTTTTCTTTTTTCAATTTCTTCTCTATTCCCTTTCATTCCCCCTGTTTCTATTATAATAAAGTCTTTAAGATTAAATTTCTCATTTTCAACAAAATCTAATAACAGATGCGACAATCCATAGATAATTATCTTTTTATTAGAGTTTTTGTACTTCCCTATATTTAATTTAAACTTCTGGAAATTAGCAGAAAAAAGACCTTCATTTTTCGAATATTTCTGTAGTTTATCAATCATGTAAATGAGAGATGAGTTTTTTCTTTCACTTGGATCAGGTGTAATTCCTAAAAAGTGAAAGTTTTGCGGGTCACCAAATGCGTATTTAAAAGAATAAAGTAGACTTTGATCGTAAACCTTTAGATCCTGAACATAATGTTTACTTT
>CACCYT010000029.1 GCA_902550325.1 uncultured Bacteroidota bacterium
TCGACAATTGGTTTCCAATTAAAAAATCTAGTATCAAGATTTAGTTTTCCAACAATACCAAACTGGTCGCCGGGCGTAGAACCAGAATATTCAACAGTAATGTTTTTATTTATATTTTTTTTAATCAATTCAATTAAATACTCAACAGTTGTTTTTATTTCATTTGCAATATTAACAATTAAAAAATCTTTATTTTTTGTATTGTAAGCAACTATAAAGGCATTGACTACATCATCTATATATACAAAATCTCTATACCTATTTTTTGATCCTTTCACAATTATTTTATTTTTAGTTAAAGCTTGAGCCAAAAAAATACTAACCATTCCTTGCCTTAGGTTATTTAAATTTTGGCCTGGCCCATAAACATTGAATAATCTAAGAGAAATACAATCAATTCCGAATTTTTGATATATACGCAAATAATTTTCACTAGCTAATTTACCAACACCATAGAAGGATTTTGGTAATGTTCTTTCATCTAATTCAACAGGTTTATTTGCTTGATCGCCATAAACAGACATCGTAGAAGCGTAAATAAACTTTTTACATCCTATTTTTTTTGCTAACTCAAGTAACAGAAGTGTAGATTGGGTGTTTGTTTGAAGGTCATACACAGGGTCATCAAAACTAATTTCACCCGAACTTTGTCCTGCAATATGAAAAATAGCATCAAAGGAATATTTCTCAAGCTTATCAATAATTTTAAAATCTTGACAATTTCCTTGGTAGAAAATAACTTTATTAGGTATATTTTGTTTAATACCGGTGGTTAAATTATCAACAGTGACAACAGTATTATTTTGGTCAACCAATTTTTTTGCAAGTGATGAACCAATGAAACCAGCAGCGCCTGTAACTAAAAATGTACCCAAATCTAAAATATTAATTAGTATAATTAAGTTTAAAAAAATTTATAGTCTTCTCCCAATTTTCAAACCTTATACATCTATCATCAATTATAACCAAGGCTCTTGGTTTTTCTGATGTAACTTCTTTAACAAACTTGTTGATTTTATATTTTTTTAACCAATCTTGAATCAAATCCTTGCCTGTCTTGCCATTTAAAAGAGGTCTATCAGGTTTTGCTTTTGCACTGAAAATAATTATTTCAAATCCTAAACTATAAAACCATTTGATGGCATCTAAAGAACCCTTAACAGGTACGTCATAGACTGAACCATCATGAAAACCTTTTGAATTTTTATGAATAACGCCATCAAAATCAATAGCAATTTGATTTAAATTTTGTTTTTCTTGAAAAAGTTTGTAAGCTTCTAAATCCATTAATCATAGTTTAATTTACTCATCATTTTCTCAACAATTTCAATATCCTCAGGGAAATCTACAGCATGAGATTGACTATCTAACATAACCATTTTTATCTTTTCGCCCATTTCTAGAAATCTGATAATTTCAATATCCTCTTCAAATTCAAGTGGAGTTTTTTTTCTAAACTCACTGAACTTTTTAAGATGTTCCCTATTAAATGCATAAATACAAACTTGTTTTTTTGGGTTTTCGCATACACCATTTTTCCTGCCAGGAATTGAATTTCGTGACATATATATTAATTCATCGTTTAATGAGCTAATAACTTTTATAATCTTTCTATCATTTGCATCCTCATGTTTATTTAGATAAGCCATGCAATTAACAATATGATCAGGGTATTTTAATTTTTCAGCAATAACTTTTTTTATATCATTGGGGTCAAGCATTGGTTCATCCCCTTGGATATTTATAATTATATCTGCATTAATTTCTAATGTAGCTTCAGCTACCCTGTCAGTACCGGTTTTACAAGAGTCTGATGTTAGGATTACATTGAATTTATGGTGCTTAATCAAATCTACGATTTCCTGGTTTTCTGTAGCTATATATACATTATCCCGTCCCACAGCCTTTTTAGCAATTTCAGCTACCCATATTATCATCTCCTTACCTTTAATTTTTGCTAAGGGTTTTCCAGGAAATCTTGAAGATTTATACCTTGCTGGTATGACAACTGCTACGGATGGGGTAAGTGTATCTTTAATTTTTTGATTATCAAAAGTTTTAGAACTCGGTAATTTATTTATTACATCTTCAATCATATTAGGATTTAAAAATGAGTTTTGTAAAGTTTGGACATATAAAGGGTGGATATGCTCAAGACCACTTACCATATAGTTATGAGTAAAGCCCCATTTGTATTGATTCATTAATGGTAACATCCAATTATCAATCACACGCAAGAGTGGTTTACAATTGTAGAATTTTTCTTTTTTTGAATATTGGAAATATGTAATCAATTGTTCTGTGTTTACATTTCCAACTCCTCTCCCCATTCCCATAAGTGTACAATCAAGCCATTGTACACCAGATCTCATTGCAGTTAAACAGTTTGAAAAAGCAAGTCCAAGATTATCGTGAGTATGAATACCTATTTTAGAACAGAATTTTTTAAAAACTTTCACAATACTTTCAACTTTTTCGGCTTCAAGATTACCATAAGAGTCAGCGAAATAAAAAACTTTGGGACTAATATCTTTGAGTTTACCGAAATCTAATATTTGATTTTCTGATAATAATGTTATTGCCATGAGGTTAACAATCAGCTCATAGCCCTTTGATTTAATGTACTTGCCAATTTCAATACCTTGATCTATTTCAGAGTGTTTCATTGCTAATCTGCATATATCAAATGGAGATTCTGATGAATCGTGTATTACATCGTCAATTAAGTCATAATTTACTTTATTATCTTTTATAAAATCTTTTGCATCAATCATAAATGCCAACTTAAGATTTACAGGAAGTCTATACTCCAAAACTTCCCATATAAATCTGTCGTTACACTTTCGGTATTTTCCACCTTTTTTTGGGGATTTATATCCTAACTCAACAACATCTACACCTGACAAATCCAGAGAATGTATTAAATCTCTCACCATTTTGGTTTCAAAAGTCCAATTTGTATAGTATCCTCCGTCTCTAAGGGTGCAATCAAGTATCATATTTTTATTTATAAATGTATTTAATTTTTGTATGATTAAATTCAGATTCAAAACATTTATCCTCAAAATTTACATTTGAAATCATATAGATAGTGTCAGCAATACCATCTAATTTTAACAAAAAAGTTGTTGGAGATGAAACTATTATTGAATTTTCATTAAAATTGTCTCTGTCTTTCTTAATTCGATAGTTAAAATGTGTAAAAGATTTTTTGACTTTATTAATGCTATTTAGTGGATGTAATAATAACTCAATTCTCATATTAGCATGATTAAATTTGCTTAAAAAATTAATAATTAATGGAAAATTAGACATATCAGAACCAAGGACAACATACATTGTTTTACCATCATTTGTTTTATTAGGAACAACTTTTTTAACTGGAAAATCTAGTGTTTCAAAAAAGGAGTTACCCTTTGCAAAGCATTTTGAGTAATTTTTACCTGCAATAAGAACCTTATCAGGCTTATACTTTGAATTAATTATGGCGTTGTAAGTTATTTTTGGTGTTAGCGAACGATTGATAATAAATCTTTGCATTCCAATAAGCTCGCAATCTGTTTTAGATTTAAGATTGTATACAAAGAAGTGGTCAATTAATTGGTTTTCATAATCAAAAAATACTTGTTTAATTGAGTTATGCTCAATAAATTTCATGATTCCTTGAATGTGAATGGCATTAATTAACCATGAAAAACTTCCTTTTAAAAAACCTAATTCTTTTATAAAAGGCAAAAAAAAACTAAAATTACTAGGGAATGAGGCTTTAAATTTTGAACGATTATTGAGAAATCTTTTAAACCAACCTGGATCAAAAATTAATTGATAAAAATGAAAATCAAATGAAAGATGAAGTTTGCTTCTTTTATTTGTTGATTTTGATAAGCGTTCGTAATATAATCTGTTTTTAACTATGGTCTCAGCCATGCAAGTATTATTCTAGCTGCAAATATAAATGATATTAATATTTTATATGAGAAAGATTTTGAATGATTTTGTAATAAATATTTTTTTTGATTTTTTAGATTTCTCAGTGTAATTCCTTTTCTAATATTTTGGATTTTGACGGTAGTAAAGCAACTTTTTATTAATTTGAATTATTTTGTGGGATTTTGATTTTCTTAACCATAATTCATAATCTTCCCAGGCCTTGAAATATTCATTTTCATCAAAATGTATGTC
>CACCYT010000030.1 GCA_902550325.1 uncultured Bacteroidota bacterium
GTGATTTTTATTATTTTTACACGATGCGAAAAGAACTAACGCTAATTTTCTTTCTTTTTTCCACTTTTATCTTCTCACAAGGTTTAACTACCAGTGGAAAAATCATTGTGGATGAGAATGGTAATGAAGTTTTATTGAGAGGATACACGCCTGGTGGATGGCTCGTCATGGAAGGTTACATGATGCAATCTGAGGGAACAGCTGGTGCTCAGCATGAGTTTGTTGAAAAATTTACTGAACTTTTTGGAGAGGAGAGAACAGATCAGTTTTTCGAAAAGTGGAGAGAAAATCATTTTAATAAAGAGGATGTAGATTCTTTAGCTGCATGGGGTTTTAACAGCATAAGAGTCCCTTTGCATTACAACCTTTTTACTTTACCTATTCAAGAAGAACCAAATGCTAATGGCAACACTTGGCTTGAAACGGGTTTTGATATTATTGACAATGTTCTTGAATGGGCCGAGCCACATAAAATGTATGTTATTTTGGACATGCATGCTGCACCTGGTGGTCAGGGTCGAAATTCAGAAATTTCTGACTACGATCCAGATAAACCATCCCTTTGGGAAAGTGAAAGAAATAAAACAAAATTGGTTGAGTTATGGAAAAGAATTGCTGAGAGATACAAAGATAATAAGTGGATTGGTGGATATGACCTCATTAATGAGACAAATTGGGACTTACCTGGTGGTATGGCTTTAAGGGAAATCTATGAAAGAATAACCACCGAAATCCGAGGTGTTGGTGATAATCATATATTATTTATTGAAGGTAACGATTACGGAAATAACCACACAGGACTTACACCACCATGGGACGATAATATGGTTTATAGTTTTCATAAATATTGGAACAATACCAATGCAGATGATTTGGATTGGATTTTACCTCTAAGGGAAAATCATAATGTTCCTTTGTGGATGGGTGAATCTGGTGAAAACTCCAACACTTGGTACACAGATGCAGTTTATTTATTTGAGTCTAATAATGTTGGTTGGGCATGGTGGGCCATCAAAAAATTAGGTGACATTGATAGCGCTTTTTCTGTTATTAAAAACGAAGGCTATCAAGATATAATTAATTACTGGAAAGGTGAGGGTGACAAACCAATGGAAGATGATGCTTTTGCCGCAATGATGAAACTCGCTGATAACCTTTTAATTGAAAATTGTCTCTATAGAAAGGGTATTAAAGATGCTCTTTTAAGGCAACCTCACACTGACGAAACAATACCATATACAAAACGTCAAGAAATACCAGGTGTTATTCACTTATCTGATTACGACTTAGGTAAAAATGGTTATGCATATTATGATGTTGATGCTGCTGATTACAATCTTTCTACTGGATCTTTTCAAGCATGGAATTCTGGTTGGCAGTACAGAAATGATGGTGTAGATATTGAAACAAATTCTGATAATGTTAATAGTAATGGGTATCATGTGGGTTTTGTACACAAAGGAGAATGGATTAAATACTCCGTAAAAGTTAACCAATCTGGAATCTATAGATTAAGGGTCAGACATGCATCTCAAGAAGATGGCGGAAAAATGTATTTCTCAATGGATGATCAAAATATTACTTCTGTATTAGAGGTCAGCTCAAGTGGTAGTTGGTTTAATTTTGTAACATCAACAATAGAAAATGTTGTAATTGAAGAAGGAAATAGAGCTTTTAAAATACATTTTGATTCCAATGATCCAATGAATATTAGTAGTGTGCAGTTTGAAAGAACAGGAGATATTGCAAATGCTGAGCTTAATCCTATTGGTGCAAAAACCTTTAATGATGAAAGATCAATAGAGTTGTATGTAAATCAAGACCTTGATACCAACACCCTGAGTGGTACTGTTAGTGACTTTACAATAACAGTCAACGATATTGAAAAATCAATTAACTCAGTCAACCCTGTGACCTCAAAATCTAAAACTATTTTATTAACACTAAGTGAAAACCTTGTTTATACGGATGTAATTAAAGTTTCCTACGCCGGTAATAAAATAAAATCAAAAAATGGTAAAACATTAGAAAGTTTTTCAAGTCTGCCTGTGGTCAATGATTTAACATCAAGGTTTATATTGCCAGGGAAAATAGAGGTTGAAGATTATTTAAGGATGTCAGGTATTGCAATAGAGAGCACACAAGATGATGGAGGTGGATCTAATATTGGTTACACAGATGGCGGAGATTATGCTGACTACAAAATTTTTACTGATGCGCAACAAAGATATACAGTAGATTTTAGGGTAGCTTCAAATTCCGATGGGGGAAAGGTTGCTTTATATATTGTTGATGAAACTGGAACAAGAGAATATAAAATTAGTGAAGATATCGAATTGCCAGTAACTGCTGACTGGCAGAATTGGACAACCATAACATCGAACTTAACCAATCCAATTGGAAAAGGTATCTATATATTGAGGCTAAAGGTTATAGATGGTGGTTTTAATATGAACTGGATGAATTTCAAAGAGATCGATTCAGATTCAGACGGTGTATCGGATTCTAACGACAATTGTCCAGATACACCTGAGGGAACACGTGTAGATGTTAATGGATGTCCAGTGTTTGAACTTCCTCTCAACAACTTCAAGGTTGAGGTGAGTAGTGCAACTTGTATAGGTAACACGGATGGTGTGATTAACTTAAGTGTAGAGGATGCTGCCTATGATTATTCTGTAACAGTGACTGGTCAGTCTGATTTATCGATTACAGGAACTTCTACGACAGCTAGCGTTACAGGCTTGGCTAAGGGAACTTATGAGGTTTGCTTCAAGGTAGTTGGTCAGGATGGTTATGAGCAGTGTTTTGAGGTGGTTGTTGGTGAACCTAAGCCATTGAGTGCGTTTATTAACGTAGATGATGACAGTGGTAAGATGAGTGTAACAATGGGCGGATCTAGTACGTATTATGTCAATATAAATGGAGTAAGCACAACGGTTGATGGAAATACTTTTGAGACGGAGTTATCAACGGGTCTAAGTATTATTACAATATCTACTGATTTAGAGTGTCAGGGAGTTGTTGAACAGGAAGTGTTTATATCAGAAAAGATTCATTATTATCCAAATCCAACAATCAACAATGTAAAGGTACATGTAGGAGGGGAGGATGCATCGGTAAAAGTGAGCGTATTTAGTGAGAAGGGAGATCTTATTTACACAAGGGATCAAAACATCGAGCAAGGTTCAAGAAAGATCCATATTGATCTGACCAATCAAATTACGGGAACATACATCGTTACATTGGAGAGCAAAACAGTCAGACAAAGCTTTAAAATTATTAGAGAATAAACTATGAGTACTTAGTATAAATTCAAATATTTTACTTTTTACATATTTCTATTTTATTTGCTCTTTTCTTAAAATCTATTGATTATTTTATTGTTATTATCAATATTCAATAAGAATAACTATTATATACATAATTTTTTGAGATAATTTTTTTCATTTTACTGTGCGCGCATAATAAATTTTTATTAAATTTGCGAGTGCTATTTTGTTCTACTCAGTTAGGCAAAAATGGTGTTAATAAACAACGATAAAAACTTAAAAAATCTTTATGAAGTTAATTTCTTCAACACTAAAAAATTCCTCACTGGAAGTCATATTATAAAAATCCTTTTTGTTATGTGCAGTTTTGCACTCTTTTCGCAAAATGGAACTGTAAATGGTTCTGTTTCTGATTCTGAAACTAATGAACCACTTCCAGGAGTTAATGTTGTAGTAAAAAATACTACTAAAGGAACAAACACTGATTTTGACGGAAACTTCTCTATTCAAGATGTTTCATCAGGTGATGTGCTTGTTTTCTCATATCTAGGCTATAAAACTCAAGAAATAACAATTGGAGATGCATCAACATTTGATGTATTTCTGGTTGAAGATGCTGAAGCTCTTGACGAGGTTATAGTTTTAGGTTATGTTAGTCAAAAAGCTGCTAATATCTCGGGATCAGTTTCAACT
>CACCYT010000031.1 GCA_902550325.1 uncultured Bacteroidota bacterium
GATGGAAAGAAAATGTAAAATTTAAAGAAAAACTAATTGTTAGTTTTATTTTACAAATTCCATTATTCATTTTTTTGCCGGTCTTCCTCTATATTAATTTTATTCTGAATAATTAAATAAATTTAAATTAAGATAGAAAATAAAAAATTAACCTAATAAATAATTTAATTATAATATTATGAACTTAATGCTAACAGCTAGTTGTAATGATGCTGATGATTTCAAAATAAATGGATATGAAAGAATGAAATCTGAGTTTTCTGATTGGTGTGATTCTTCAAAAAGTATTTTTTGTAAAATTGATAATCAAAATGTATTGGAACTTTTTTTTGATGTAAACCCTCCAAAGCTTAAAGAATGGTTGGCTAAGTCAACGACTCAGCAAATTTTTAAAGAACATAATTTTGTTCCAACTAGATATTCTTTTGAGCCACTATCAATGTAATTTATTAAAAATTGAAAAGAAAAAACCCACCTTTTCAGTGGGCTTTAAGAATATGCAGTGTAGCGGTTTCGCTTGCTCCTCCTCTTGGGCTCGAACCAAGGACCCTCTGATTAACAGTCAGATGCTCTAACCAACTGAGCTAAGGAGGATTTTAAGTGAGGGCAAATATAAATTATTATTTTTTTTAACTCAAACTTGTAATAAGTTTATTTAAGAAAATGCTCTTATAAGGTCCATTCCATTTGCATATAGGAATAGACTTATTAATAAAATGAATCCTGCACCGTGAGCATATTCCAAAAACTTATCACTTGGCTTTTTTCCAGAAAACATTTCATATAAAACAAACATTATATGTCCTCCATCTAAAGCCGGTATTGGGAGGAAGTTCATAAAAGCAAGAATAATTGATAGAAATGCTGTCATTTCCCAAAACCTTTTCCAGTCCCATTTAGCTGGGAAAATATTTCCAATTGTTCCGAATCCACCTAGTTGAGAAGCACCCTCTTTAGTGAAAAGATATCCAAATTGGTATATATAATCATTCAACTTCCAATATGCCTCATCATATCCCTCAACAATGCTTTCAAAAAAACCATACTTTTTTGTTGTAATATTTAAATCTGGTTTTATTACTATACCAATTAATTTATCCATAGATTCAAATGGTACGATTGTAGAAAATTCACTACCATTTCTAATAAGCTCTAACTCAACATAATCAGAATTAATTTCCTTAAGTCCTTCAAACTCATCAAATGATAAAAGCTTAGTGCCATTAACTTTATTAATAATATCCCCCTTTTTAATATCACTAAAATCTGCAGGTGAGTTAGCAGACACAGAGTCAATTACAATATTTCTATTAAGAGCAAAGGGTGTTACACCAGCAGTAATGATTTCAAGTCCAATATTTTCGGGTATATTGATAATGTCTCTAGATTCATCGGATCTTACAACCTCAACTACATCAACGGATCTAGAAACTAAGATGTTACTAATTTGATATTGATCCTCTAAATCATTTCCATCAATTTTTAAAATTCTATCTCCATCTTCAAATCCAATTTTCTTCATTGATTCAGAAACTGTGAAACCCGAATTTAAATCTTCAAAAGCAATAATATTTTTCCCCCAAACAAGGATTACCATTGAGTATATAAAAAACCCTAATATGAGATTAACGGTAACGCCACCAATTAATATGATTAACCGTTGCAATGTTGATTTTGATCTAAACTCCCATGGTTTTGGTTCGGATTTTACATGATCTGTATCAAAACTCTCATCAATAATACCAGAAATTTTTACATATCCGCCTAAGGGCATGGCTCCAATACCATATTCTGTATCACCAATCTTTTTCTTAAATAAACTGAACGGCCAATCAAAAAAAAGGTAAAATTTTTCAACTCTGCAACCAAATAGTTTTGCAGGAATAAAGTGGCCTAGTTCATGCAATACAACAAGAATTGATAAGCTAAGAATGAGTTGAAGGGCTTTAATTAAGAATACTTCCATTTGTTAAAAATGAGCTCAAAAATACTCTTTTTTATATTCAGAAAAAAACTGTATGATTATTGATTGTTACATTTGAAATCAACTAATTTTGAATTGATGTATAAAAAGTTTTTTTCAAGATATTGGCCAATAATTTTGTTCCTGTTGGTTTTTTCTGTAGTTGGAGTTCGGTTATTAACCGAGGCCCAAACACCTGAAAAAAAATTACCTGTATACAGCCCTTCGATGGTAAGTGCAGAATTGGTCGAGGAGGAAATTCAATATGTAAAAAAATATCACAAGATAAATCCATTTTCAATGGTTAATCAAAATGGTAAAACAATCACTGAAAAGGATTATTCTGATAAAATATATGTTGCTGATTTTTTCTTCACAACTTGTCCAAATATTTGTCCAATGATGACTGCTAATATGATATATATTCAAGAAAAATTAAAAGAGGATGACATTATGCTAGCATCCTTTAGTGTAACACCAGAAATTGACACTGTTGAAGTTCTCAAAGAGTATTCTGTAGACAAAGGTGTTGATGATGAAAAATGGAATTTGATGACAGGTGATCGTAAACAAATTTATAACCTTGCTAGAAAATCATTTTTGGTAGCAAAAGAAGATCCTAGTGGAGGAGAAAATCAAATGATTCATACGGAAAATTTTGTTCTTGTTGATAAAGAAAAAAGAATAAGAGGTTACTATGATGGAACAAAATTAGAGGAAATGGAAAAACTATTGTCTGATATTGAAATACTGAAAAAGTCATATGAAGAAATCTAATAGCATTGTTTTATTATTGTTCTTTCCCACTTTCTTTATTGCTTTATGTAATCTAAGTTCTCAGGAACTTATAATTGGTGAAGAAAGAGTAGAGCCTGGTATCGTATTTATTTTTGAGGGTGCAATTAAGGATACTGTTCATCCTGAATCAACAAACTTATCAGAAGATGAAACTAACATTCACATTGAGGCAAGAGTCAATTGGGACTCATTAAACATACCTGATGGTGCAATACCTGATGGATTCATTCCTTATTTAAGAATTAGTTCCATTGTTTATAATGAAACCAATGGGTTGAAAACCTTTGTTGATTTAATTCCACACATAAATCTTATCGATAATTTTCATTACGCAAGAAATATATCCCTTCCCGGTGAAATCAATGATAAATACACTGTAGTTTTTAAAGTTAACCCTCCCCACGAGTTTGACTTGGCGCTTCATAACGACTGGCTAAAACTATACGGTAAAAATCTTCTTAATAATTCAGAATTTAAATACACACAAATAGATTTTGAAGAAATAGCAAAAGCAACTAGGAATTAAAAAATCATTTCAATCTTTTTTCATTAATTTTAGTTTATCTAAAAATTAAAAATGAAAAAAATATTATTTATTCTATCCATTATTTTTATTGGATGTGAAACTCAAAACAATAAAGACAATGCTACATGGTCATTTGATGCGTCAACTGGAGATTATATTGAATGGCAAAGCGAAAATGATTTTGCTAATGAGATGACAAATGCTGCATTTAGTCATCTTTACAATGTCGAATATGAAAAAGCAAATGTGTTTTTTGAAAAAGCATTGGAATATGACCCATCTCTTTTTGGACCACATGTGGTACTGGCAGGTTTGGCTCCAGCTGGGTCTGAAAAAGAAGCCATGCATGTAGAAAAAGCAAAAGAAAATGTTGCTCAAAAGAACGGAACATCAAAAGTTTTTGTTTCTCTTCTGGATTTGCCCAGACAATCTCGTTGGTGGCCACTAATTGGTCCTGGTGCTCACGACAAATGGTCGGAAATGAGGACTTTAGAACCTAAAGGAAAACTTATTCATTACTACTATGCTTTCAGTATTCCAGGAATGGAAAATAAAATAAGCGAAATGGAGTCATTGTTGGCTGAGCTTAGGGATGGGGTTGGTGATACTGAATCACTTGCTGTAAGTGGAGATCATTCATTCATGATCGCACCAATTGTTAATGTACTG
>CACCYT010000032.1 GCA_902550325.1 uncultured Bacteroidota bacterium
ATGCCCCACTCGTTATTGTAGATGGAATTACTTTGAGTTTAGACGATATGAATGCACTTGATCCATCTGATATTGAAAGTATCTCTGTTTTAAAAGATGCTTCTACTACAGCACTTTATGGTGTTCGTGGAGGTAATGGTGTAATTGTTATTACAACAAAATCTGGAAACAGAAATCAAGATGCCAAATTCTCTTTTAATACATCATATGGTCAACAATCGCCTGAAAAAACAATTGGAGTCTTAAACGCAACAGAATATGCTGCAATCTTAAATGAAATGAGTGTAAGTTCAGGTGGAGCTTTGATTTATCCAGATATCTCAAATCTTGGTAAAGGAACAGATTGGCAAAAAGAAATTTTCAGAATTGATGCACCATTGGTTAGTCATTCTATTTCCGCCTCTGGTGGATCTGAAAAAACATCATATTATGTTTCAGCAGGCTTTACTGGTCAAGAAGGTCTTATTTATGGAAAAGATAAACAGTTTTTCAACAGATCAACTTTTAGAGCAAACTTCAATACTGACCTTTCAAGTAAATTAAAATTAACAGTTAATAACAGATTTTCCAACTTGAAGGACAGTGGATTGGGAGACATTATTTTTAATGCTCTGAATATGTCACCAACTACCCCTGTTTTCGCTGATGACGGTTCATATGCGATAAGCAACACGATTACTCAGGAAATTAAAAACCCAATGGCTCAGATTTCTAATTCTTATGGTGAGGGAAATACAAATACAATTTCTGGTAAAATCGAATTACAATATGATTTGTTAAAAGACTTAAAAGTTAATTCCAGATTGGGATATACTTATGTCAATATTCACGGTAAAGGTTTTACACCATATCAATTTTATGGTGTAGGGCATAACGCAACAAATGCAAACAGTGATCTCTCACCTATTTCAAATACTGATGCTGACGGAAATGTTACTCAAACATGGAATAGTGTTAGTGAAAACAAGGATCATCATTTTAGTTATACTTATGACCTAAATGCCAGTTACAAATTCTCAATGGATCAGCACAATTTTAATGTATTTGCTGGTTTCCAAATTGGAAAAAATTCTGGAGGCAGTGTTTCAGGAAGCAAGGTTGGTGTTCCATTTAACTCATGGGATTATGCTGATTTAAGTTCTGCAACAGGCCCGGATGACGAGCAAAGGTCAGGTTCATGGCAATATGTTTCAAGAAGAGTATCTCTAATGGCGAGAGCGGAATATGATTACAATGAGAAGTATTTAGCTTCATTTACAATTCGAAGAGATGGTTCTACAAGTTTTGGTCAGAACAATAAGTTTGGATACTTTCCATCTGCTTCTGTTGGTTGGGTTGCTTCCAGTGAGGAATTTTTTAGTGTTGAAGAAATTAACTTCATGAAAGTTCGAGCTAGCTTTGGATCAGTAGGTAATGATAATGCAAGTTCTCAATTCGGAACAATAACAACTTTTCCAAAGTATACTTTTGGTGGACAAATAGTAACTGGATCAGCTCTTGACGGAATACCTAATTTAGATGTATCTTGGGAAAATCAAGTACAAGCCAACATCGGTTTTGATTTAAGAATGTTTGATTCGAAAGTTTCACTGACATTTGATTATTATAAAAAGACTGTTGATGATTTACTATTTAACCCAACACTCTCTTTATACTTGGGAACACCAAATTATCCATCTGCCAATATTGGAAAAACAGAAACAACTGGTTTAGATGTTAATTTTGGATATCAAAATGATTTCTCAGAAAATATTTCAATTAATACAAATGTTTCATTTACAACTGCAGATAATTTAGTTGTGGAAATTGCAAATGGTGATAAGTACATTTGGGGTGCTGGATACGGAATTCCTTATAATAATCTCGTGAGATTTCAAGAGGGAGAATCACCTGGTATTTTCTGGGGATATCTTACTGACGGTATTTTTCAGAATCAATCAGAAATTGATAATCATGCGAATCAACCAAATGCAGTACCTGGTGATATAAGATATGTTGATGTCAATGGCGATGGTGTAGTCAATGCTGATGATAGAACAAAAATTGGTGATCCTTTTGCTGATTTTTATATTGGATGGAATCTTAACTTAAAGGTTTATGACTTTGACTTAAGTGTTACAACTTATGGTTCCTTTGGAAATGATATTTTTAGAGGTTATGAAAGAAATCTGAACTATACCAATAAGCCAGCAAGTATTCTTGCAAGATGGACTGGTCCTGGAACAAGTAATACTGAACCTCGAGCTAGTTTTGTTGATGGAAATAACAATATCAGACCATCTACAAGATATGTTGAAGACGGTAGTTATTTTAAAATCAGAAATGTTCAATTGGGATATAACTTTAATGTTAAAAACACAAGTTATTTAGATGCTGTTAGAGTTTATCTGCAAGGTAAAAATCTTATGACATTCACAGATTATACAGGATTTGATCCTGAAATGTCAGGAGGAGTATTAGACACCGGTATCGACAGAGGAAATTATCCTAGTCCAAGAACTGTTTCAGTTGGTTTAAATGTTAAATTTTAATTATAAAAAAAAATGAAAAAATCTATAAACAAATTTATTTTATCAATATCACTAATTTTCCTATTTACAGGTTGTGATGATTATGTTGATTATGAAGCATCAGAAAATTATCAAATTGTTGCTGATGATTATTTTAAAACCTCAAGTGATTATGAATCTGCACTAGTTGGTGTATATGATGTTCTTCAATGGACTCTGTATAATTTTATGATTGGTGAGATTGCATCTGATAACTCATTATGTGGTGGTGAAAGTGCATCAGATGTACTTGGACTTCAGCAAATTGATGATATGCTTCACAATCCAGTCAATGACCAATTATCCAGAATTTGGCAATATATGTATGAGGGTGTTAACAGAGCCAATTACATGATTGAAAATAAGGATGTTATTGACTTTCCTAGAAAGGAAGAAATGTACGCTGAAGTTCATTTTTTAAGAGCCTTTTTCTATTTTGAGCTTGTTAAGATTTATGGTGATGTTCCTCTATTTACACAAGGCAGACTAACTGCTGGTGATTCCGGGACATTAACTCGAGTTGCTAAGTCAGAGGTATATAGTATTATTGAATCTGATCTGCAGGCTGCTGTAAATGGTTTACCAGCTCAGAAAAGTACAGACGGAAGAGCAACCTCATTTACTGCTCACGCTCTTTTAGGAAAAGTTTATCTATATCAAGATAAATTTACTGAAGCTGCAAATATTTTAGAGCCACTAATTGGTCTATATACACTACCCGCTGACCCATCTAGTGTATTCTTAGTTGATGGAGAAAATGGCCCTGAAGCTGTTTTTGAAATTCAACACTCAAAAGAGTCAAATGGTTGGAATTGGGGTTGGATGCCACAAAGTACTGAAGGAAACTTTGGTGTTATTCATCATGGAATTAGAGGATATAATGGACCTGTATATTCTTCTGGATGGAGTTTTAACGTTCCTACACAAGATTTATTTGATGCTTACTCCGATGGTGATCTGAGAAAAAATGCATCAATTTTAGATATTGTTGCTTGGGCTGATGCCAATTCAGCACAGTACAATGAGGGATACGAGCATACGGGATACTTTAATAATAAGTATATTCCCAGAGCAGGTTACTCTAAAAACACGACTGAGCTTAACTACGAAAATAATTACAGATATTTAAGATATGCGGACGTCTTATTAATGGCTGCTGAGGCAAACAACAGAGGAGGAATCAGTGATTCAAAAGCTCAAAATTACTTGAATCAGGTTAGATCAAGAGCTTTTGGTAATAACTCTCAAGCTTCGTCATCTACTGGATCAACTTTAACACAAGAAATTTGGGATGAGAGAAGATTAGAATTTGCTGGTGAAGGTCATAGATTTTTTGATCTTGTCAGAACTGGTCAAGCTGC
>CACCYT010000033.1 GCA_902550325.1 uncultured Bacteroidota bacterium
AGTCAAATAATATTCAAAGAGGCGGTCCTGCAGAAGCTCAAAAATACTTGAAAAGCTTTTTAAATAAGAGATATAAAAAGTATCACCTTAAAATAAGTAAACCTGAACTTTCAAGGTATCATTGCTCTAGGCTATCAGCTTATTTTTCTTGGGGTAATTTATCCACTCGATATGTTTGGCAATTAGCAAAAAAAGAAGTTGAAAATGGAAAATCAAGGCTTCACTTAAATTCATTTACTTCTAGATTGCGATGGCAATCTCATTTTATACAAAAATTTGAAATGGAACCAGAGATGGAATTTAGAAGTTTGAATAAAGGTTACAATATCAAAAAACCCTTAAACAAAAAATATTTAAATGCATGGAAACTGGGTAAAACAGGTTTTCCGCTTGTTGATGCAAGTATGAGGTGCGTTATTGAAACAGGCTACTTGAATTTTAGAATGAGAGCATTACTTGTTTCCTTTTTAACACACCACTTATGGCAAAATTGGCAGGACGGTGTGGTTCATTTAGCAAAGAACTTTCTCGATTTTGAACCAGGAATACATTACCCACAGTTTCAGATGCAAGCAGGGGAAACTGGAATAAATATGATCAGAATCTATAATCCAGTAAAAAATTCAATTGAGCATGATCCTGAAGGAATTTTTATTAAAAAATGGATTCCTGAGTTAAAAAAATTACCCTCTAATCTAATCCATGAACCATGGAAAATTAATCCAATTGAGGAAAAACTTTACAAATTTAAAATTGGATCGGACTACCCAGAACCACTTGTTGACATAAAAGAAACTTACAAACATGCATCTCAATCTCTGTGGAAACTTAAAGCAAATTCAACAGTTAAAAAAGAATCGTTAAGGATTCTAAAAAAACATACTAATGCCAATAGATCTGCATTTGATGATTAAAAATTTTAATTTAGATAATATGAAAAAAATTTATTTTTTACTGTTTTTATTCTTAATAGCATGTAGTTCCGAGGACAATGGTGATTCTTATGATGAACCTATTACACCAGAAATTGGGTTAAAAGATATAGCAGTTGAAAAGGGTAAGTTCATAGGAAACTTAATGAGGGATGGCTTTTTTGATAACCATGAAATTTATAATGGTGCAATTGATAATATTTTGAAGACAGAATACAATGCATTGGTAACTGGAAATAAATTGAAAATGGCAAATATATTAAGAGATAGGCCAGATGATCCATTTAACATAAAAATCAGTGACTTAAATACCTACAACATCGATAGGTTTGTTGATTATGCAAATAAACATAACATGAAAAAGAGAGGTCACGTTATGGTTTGGTACAAACAAATTCCAAATTGGCTTGAGGAGGAATCTGTGAATTGGTCATCACAGCAAATCTACAGTTTCACAGAATCCTATATCAGGGCTCTAAGCAAATATACAGTTGGTAAAATTGATGAATGGGATGTGCTAAATGAAGCAATTGTATTTAATGGATATAGGACAAATACCTGGTACGAAAAAGTAAATAGTGAAGAAAATGACAATGGTGAAATTGGATATTTAACATTTTTTTCAAATCTTTTTAAATGGGCAAGAGAAGAAAATGAAGATGTCAAACTTTTCTACAATGACTATGGAATTGAAGAATTTGGAACTCCAAAAAATAACTTGATGAGAATAATGGTTAAAGATTTAAAAATGCAATTAAATACTCCAATAGATGGTGTTGGTCTTCAATCACATTTCAAACTTGAAAACATGAACAGTTCATTTATGGAAAATTTAGGAAATACTATAGATGATTTAGGAAATAGCGGATTTATTGCTAATTTAACTGAACTAGATATTAGAATTTGTGACGGCATTTCACAAGGAATTCAAGAACAGAAGGATGCATACAAACAAATAGTTTTAACTGCATTTTCAAAACCAAATTGCAATACAATACTAATTTGGGGCTCTTCAGACATTGATAGTTGGATCCCTTCTCACTTCTCAAACTGTGGACAAGCTACTCCTCATGATGAAAACTTTGAAAAAAAACCAGCTTATTTTGGAATAAAAGAAGCTCTACAACAATTGTAGTAGCCCCACTAGGAATCGAACCTAGATCTAAAGTTTAGGAAACTTTTGTTCTATCCATTGAACTATGGGGCTAGTCAGTAAGAAATATTTATTTTTTTAAGTAATTCCTTTTTGATTTCTGATGTTGTAAATGAATGATTAATTGCATCAATATTTACTTTCTTTAAATCACTTAAATCCCATCCAAGTTTATTTACAACCAGCTCATACTCACTTGTTAAATCAATATTTGAAATTGTCCTTCCATCTGTACTCATACTTAATGAAATATTTGATTTAAATATTTTATCAATTGGATGTGCGTCGATAGACTCATAGGTTAAGGTTTTTATATTACTAGTTAAACAAATCTCAAGATGTATATTATTATTCTTCAAATAATTCATAAGCTTTTTATCCTCAACACATCTAACTCCGTGACCAATTCGTTTAACCTTTAACTTTTTTAAGGTTTCTTTAATACTTTCTGGCCCCTTGGCCTCCCCTGCATGAGCTGTACAACTTATATTATTCTCAAATGCAAAATCAAAAGCACCAAAATGGTTATCAAGTGAGAACCCCGCTTCATCGGCAGCTATATCAAGGGCAAAAACTCCGCTGTTTTTAAATTCTTCAACCAACTGTACTGTTTCCATACTTTGATTTTTGCTAAAATGTCTTAGGGTACATAATATTAAAGCATAATGAATACAATATTTTTTTGAACAATTTTTACAAATATCATCAACAATTTGTACTACTTCCTTTGAACTCAATTCACCTTTACAATGTAATAATGGGGCAAATCTAATTTCAACATATATAATATTTTCAGCTTTTAACTGCTCAAATAAATCCTCTACGACCAATGAAATACTTTTTTCATCCTGCATTAAATCAACTGCATATTCAGCACATTTTATATATTCTTTAACTGAACTACAAGTTGATGGGGCTTTAAACTTCTTATTATAAGCTTCAATATCAATTTTTGGATTAATTTTTTTTACTACATCAAAACTTAAGCAGCAATCTAAATGCAAATGCAACTCAATTTTAGGAAGCTTTCTCAAATTTTTACCTAACATAATTGATATTTCTTTTTAGCCCTTTAAATTTTGATCGTTTGATAGGACTTTCTTTAAAGACTTTTTTAAATGTTTCTTCAGTTAAGTCAATCCAATCAGCTTTATTAAAATTGCTAATTTCAGGGGTAGTTTCAAAAAGAACTTCGTCATTTGCCTTTGAAAATCTATTCCAAGGACAAACGTCTTGACAAATATCACATCCAAAAATCCAATCTTTAAAGTCACTTGAAAAGTTTGAAGAAAAACTTTCCTTTAACTCGATGGTGTAATATGATATACACCTACTAGCATCAAGTTTATATGGTTCATAAATTGCGTTGGTCGGACATGCATCAATACACGCAGTACAACTGCCACAATGATCAGTTGTTGTGTTATCATAATTTAATTCCAAATCAATTATAATTTCAGCAAGAAAAAAGAATGAACCAGATTGTTTATTAATTAAATTGGTGTTTTTTCCAATCCAACCTAAACCACTTTTTTTTGCCCATGCTCTTTCCAAGATTGGAGCTGAATCAACAAAAACTCTGCCCTCAAAAGGCCCAAATTTGTCTTTCATTATATTTAAAAGTTGTTTAAGC
>CACCYT010000034.1 GCA_902550325.1 uncultured Bacteroidota bacterium
TCAAAATTCTTCCCCAACAAACCTAATGGAATGGTTCTAATTCCATCTGGTTCATACGTTATGGGTCCCTCCAATCCAAATTCATATATGGATCAAAATCCTACTCTAAAAACTGTTTCTCTAAAAGCATTTTACATGGACGAAACAGAAATTTCAAACAGTGAGTACAGACAGTTTGTAAATTGGGTCAGAGATTCAGTAGTAAGGGATGAGCTTTCAAGAGCATATTACGAAATCAATGGTGAAGAAATAGACGAGGAACATCCTCTTTATGAATTTAGACCTATCCCAAGATATGGTGAAGATGATGATGATGATGATGATGAATCAGCCTATAAACAATACTTAGAAGCTAATAGTTTACAATCCTTTGATATAGAAGATAAATTAACATACAAATTAAATTGGGATGCAGAACTTAAGTGGAATAAAGAGGATTATTATGGTCCCAATTACGCTGCAGTTCTTGAAGGGGGAAGTGGTACTGACGCTTTAGGATCTTATGAAAATTTACCAACACCAATTGATGAAAATGGTGAACCAAAAGATTATATTTCAACGGCTGATCCTGAACTTATTGGTGGTTTTGAAGGTTTTTGGATACCAGCAGAAAAAACACCAAACGGTCTAAGAGCTTTTAAAACGAAAAGAATCGTTTACAGTTACAGAGAGTTTGATATTGATAATAGTAAGTGGAGTGAATATAAAAATGTTGAAATTTATCCTGACACAGCCGTATGGTATAAAGATTTCGCATTTAGTTACAACGAACCTATGCATAATGATTATTTCTGGCATGATGCTTACAATGATTATCCCGTTGTAGGTGTTTCATGGGAGCAAGCCAAGGCTTTTGCTCATTGGAGGACTTTTTACAAAAACCAAAATCAAAGAAAAGCAAGAAAAAATATTCAATTAGTTAGTGAATTTAGGTTACCTACTGAAGCTGAGTGGGAGTATGCAGCACGAGGAGGTATCGAAAGAGCGGAGTTTCCATGGGGAGGACCATACACATATGACGAGAAAGGTTGTTTTCTCGCTAATTTCAAACCAGAAAGAGGAGATTATGCTGCTGACCAAATTCTATATACTGCCGAGGTGGAGTCTTATTGGCCAAATGATTTCGGACTATATAATATGTCGGGAAATGTTTCAGAGTGGACTGACTCCAATTATGAAAAGGATGCAGTTGATTTAGTAGCTGGATTAAACCCAAATGTTGAAGGGTCAAAAACTAACAACCAAAAAGTTGTTAGAGGTGGATCTTGGAAAGACGTGGCACATTTTTTAAAGGTATCTACGAGAGACTATGAATATCAAAACACGAAAAGATCTTACATAGGCTTTAGAACAGTTCAGAGTTATCTTGGAGAGGATGTAGGCTTTCAAGAAAACCCAAATAAAATATTTTAATTAAAATTATAAACTAAAAATTAACAATTATGAAAAAACAATTTATACCCGACAATTACATGGAATTATTCTTCGGAATAGGAGCTGCAGTTGTAATTATTGGTGCACTCTTAAAAATTATTAATGCATCACTTATATTCTCAGCTAACACTTGGCTTATTGCTGGATTATCAACTGAAGCAATCATTTTTACTCTATCAGGTATTCAAGGTTATTTTCTTTCATCACCTGGTGAAGAGGAAGATGCTGTCAGTACTATTGCCGTTGAAACTGCTGCTTTACAAAAAGCAGTTGACGGAACTGTTAAAGGTCTAAATAGTTTGAATTCAAACCTAAACTCCGCATCCAAAGCTGCACAATCAATTTCTGTCCCCTCTGATTTATCATTAAATGCTCAATCAGTAAGCGATGGTCTCTCATCTGCAAGTGCAAGTATTGAGGAGATTAATAAATTGTATCAAAACTTAGGAAAATCATTATCTCAAGTAAACTCTGCCACCGATGCCTTGGATATTCCGGAAGGAATTGGTGAAGAGTTAGAGAAAATGAAGAATACAATTAAAGAGTTAAATGCTAAGTATGAAGCAATGCTTGGCGCAATGAACAAGTAAAAATGGCAGGATCATCAGGAAAACAAACGAGAAGTCAACAGTCTCGTCAAAAAATGATAAACATGATGTACCTCGTGTTTATTGCCATGCTTGCATTACAGATTAGTAAAGAGGTATTGGCTACGTTAGGAATTTTAAGTGAGGATATGGAAAAATCCACTGCTGAACTTAAAATTTCCATTGATAATGCCTACACCATTATTGATCAAAATAGCAATCAGGATTATTACAAAATTCCATCTGAAGAGTTGCCAAAGTTAAAAGACGCAACTGATGAATATTTTATTTTTCTTCAAAATTTGAAGGATTCTTTAATAGGAATGGATGAAAATAATTATATGATTGATGTTGAATACACGGATGAGAATGGTGAAGAAAAAGTTAGTCAAAGAAGAGATTATCAAGTAATGGATAAAAGTAATTACCTTGATGAAATGTTTTTTATAAGTGATGGAGTCACTGATAAAGGACAACAGTTCATCGATTATTTTAAAGGGTTTTCTGGAAGAGTAGAAGAAGTTTTAGATTCAATTGTACAAAGAGATGCGAGAACTGTTCAATCTAATTATGGTTTTTCTGCAGCATTTTCTAACTTATCTCTAAGGTTTGAATATCCAGAAGATGACCAAGTTGTAAATAGAGACGGAATCAAGGAAGAATGGATATATTATAATTATGAAAAGTTTCCATTAGTTGCCTCACTTGCCAAAATCACAAAAATTCAATCAGATATTAGATCCGTTGAATATGAAATATTAACCTCCTTAGTTAGTAAGACTAAAGATCGTCAGCTTAGTTTTGACTCGAAAAGTACATTACTAGAGACTGACAGACAAGCTTACTATACAAACAGCATTGTTGACGCTAAGGTTGTTGTCGGAAATACTGATTCCAGTTTCAAACCTGATGATGTAGATTTAAAAATTGATAATGTTAGCTTAAGAAGAGATGTAGACTTTGAAGTTGTTGATGGTAAGATCAAGCTTAATAAAAGATTTTCAACCCCTGGAATAAAAAAGTTATTTGGCTATTTATACTTCGACAACAATGGAAATACGGATAGTCTTCTTGTTGATACTCAATTTTACGTTATTCCAAAACCAAATGAGGCTGTTGTATCACCAATTAATATGCAGGTATTCTACATAGGTCTAAGAAATGAAATTAAAGTTGCATTTCCTGGTGTGGCAGACTTAACTTCTATTAAAGTTGATGCCAATAATGGAAAAGTAATTAGACAAAATGGAAAATATTTTGCTGCCCCTGATGCAGGAGTTGAAAGTATGGATGTGATAGTTTCAGGAAAAACTAATGATGAAACAGTTACAAGTGTAGTACCTTTTGATGTTGCCGAGGCGCCACCTGGAAGGGGATCGATATTTACGGGTGTTGAAAGCTTTGTAAATACAGATGGTATTTCTAAGAATCAATTAAAATTTGGTCAAATCAGAGGAGAAAAACCTCCATCTTTCCTTTATGATTATGCAATTAATGTAAAAAGATTTCAAATAAAAGTTGGAAACTTTAATACAAGAGATATTATTGGTGATAGGGTCAACGTGGACAAAAACGGTGAAGTATCAGCTGCTAATAGAGCAGCTCAAACAGACATAG
>CACCYT010000035.1 GCA_902550325.1 uncultured Bacteroidota bacterium
TCTACACCAGGACAGGCATACCATGATGGTATGGGTTTTATTCAGTTCTATTTTGGACTTCCATTGGCTATGATTATCATATGTATGTTTTTTGTGCCTCTGTACCACAAACTAAAGGTTTACACGGCTTATGAATTTTTAGAAAAAAGATTTGATAAAAAAACAAGAACTTTGGGTGCAATATTGTTTTTGACACAAAGAGGGCTTGCAGCAGGCATAACAATTTTTGCCCCATCAATAATACTCTCCACCTTACTAAATATTGATATAAAAATACTTAACCTAATTATAGGTTTCCTTGTTATAATATATACTATAACAGGTGGTACAAAGGCAGTGAATGTTACTCAAAAACAACAAATGTTTGTAATATTTTTAGGACTATTTTTTGTTTTTTTCTTATTGATAGGAAGCTATCCTGAAAACTTTACATTAAATAAGTTTTTGAATTATTCACGTGTTAGTAACAAATTAAACATTTTGGACTTTTCTTTTAATTATGAGAGTAGATATACATTTTGGAGTGGCATAACAGGTGGCTTGTTTTTGGCACTTTCATATTTTGGAACAGATCAAAGTCAGGTTCAAAGATATATATCGGGTAAATCGATTAAAGAAATAAGACAAGGATTAATTTTTAATGGAATTTTTAAAATTCCCATGCAATTTTTTATCCTTTTACTAGGTGTGATGGTATTTATTTTTTATGAATTTAACTCAGCTCCTGTAAATTTTAACCCACAAGTGGTAAATTATATTGAGGCATCTGATAATAAAAATTATGACATTTTTCTAGATGAATTTTCAATAATACAGGACAAAAAAAAAGATGTTCTAGATAATTACATTTTGAGCTCAAAGCTTGATAAAAATAAAATTATCAGAATCCAAAATGAAGAGAAGAAAGTAAAAAATAAAATTTATCGGGAAATTGAAAATGAAAATCCAAATATTGAGGTTTTAGATAAAGATTATGTTTTCATTCACTACATATTAAATAATCTCCCCAAAGGAATTATTGGTCTTTTAATTGCTGTTATAATCTGTGCGGCAATGTCATCAACAGCATCAGAAATTAACGCATTAGCCGCAACAACCACTATTGACCTTTATAAGAGAAATCATAAAAAAATTAAAAGTGAATATCATTATTTGATAGCATCAAAATTTTTTACTTTGATTTGGGGATTAATTGCAATAAGTTTCGCAAGTTTTGGGACATTATTTGAAAATTTGATTCAACTTGTAAACATCATTGGTTCAATATTCTATGGTACTGTTCTTGGAATATTTCTGGTGGCATTCTTTTTTAAGAAAATTGGTGGAAATTCTATTTTTTACGCAGCTTGCATTTCACAAGCAGTAATTTTTATAGTTTATTTTAATGTGGATATTGGTTATTTATGGTTAAATTTTATAGGTTCTTTAAATACCATAATTTTATCAATACTTTTCCACCAAACACTATTTAGAAAGCCTATCAACCAATAAGCTCATAGCATTTAATCCATCAGGTGCACCTGATTTTTTAGCTTGTTTTAATCCTTCTTTTGCAATTTTTAAAGCTTCTTTCTCCATTCCATAGTAATTGTATATCAATGCTTTTACTCTGAGTTGCCAATATTTTGGGTCTTTATAACTCTCGAAAGCCTTATTAATCCATTTGAAAGCTTTTTCTTTGTCCAAACCCTCTTCATAGTAATAAACAGCAGCTTTCTGAAAATCACTAGGCTTTGGGTTTTTTAATAAAACACTTTCAATATTCGTAATCATTTTCTCTTTAGTGAGAGCATCGAGATAGTAAATGGCCAATTTATTATCCCAAATAATATTTATAGTTGATCCGTTATTACTAATGTTATCAAAAGATATCTCAAATGTTTCAACAGAAAAGGGTAATTCAATAAATTCTGAAACAACTCTTGCAACTATCAAACTTTCATCAAATTCTTTTAAGGAGCCCCAATTATCAGTTTTATTGTAAATGATTAAATCAAGTCTTTTTTCTCTGGGAACAGAATAAATATGATATTCACCTTTTGGAACAAGTTGATTATTTATTTTAATGTCATCCGAAACACTAAATGTAGTAGCTTGGTTGGCTCCTGTTCTCCAAATTTTGTTGTAGGGGACCAAATTTCCAAAAATGGTCCTACCCTTCTTTGAAGGTCTTGAATAATCCACACTTATATTGACCAAGCCTATGTTCTGACTTAAGTTAGCTCTTGGGCTAGCGACTGGTGATTTGAGTTGTGCAGTTAATATGGGAAAGGTTAAAAATATTGACAATAAAATAAATAATTTTTGCATGACTTTTGTTTATGTGTTCAATATTATGAAAATTTTTAAACTTCACACCAAACAAAAGCTCCCAATTACAGTTCAAACTGCATGGGATTTTCTTTCAGATCCTAAAAATCTAAAAGAGATAACCCCAGATGAAATGAATTTTAATATAATTGATTGTGATTACAAAAAAATATATCCAGGTCAAATAATTCAATATACCGTAACTCCATTGTTAAAGGTTCCTCTTAAATGGGTTACTGAAATTACCCACGTTTCTGATAAAAAATATTTTGTTGATGAGCAAAGGTTTGGCCCATACTCTCTCTGGCATCATAAACATTTTATTAAAGAAATTGATGGTGGAATAGAGATGGAAGATGTGATTCACTACAAAATTCCCCTTGGGATTATTGGTTACATTGTGAATTCATTAATTGTAAAGAAAAAACTTGGCCGTATTTTTGAATACAGAAGTAAAAAGTTAAACGAATTATTTGGAGAATTAAGATGAAAAATATACTAATGATTGGTGGTTCATATGGAATTGGACTACCATTAGTCAAATTATTGAACAAAGAGTTTAGCGTGCATGTTGCATGTAGAACTTATGATCAACTGCAATCAGAAAATGTCAACTTTATAAAATTTGACGCATTAAATGATGAGTTTGATAACTCGTTGATCCCAGATGAAATACATGGTTTTGTTTATCTTCCAGGAAGCATAAACTTAAGGCCTTTCAAAGGCCTTTCTGTTGAGGCATTCAAACAGGACTTAGAAATTAATTTAATTTCATTAATCAAAGTTTTAAAAACAGTAATGCCCAAACTTGTTGCAGCAGATAATAGCAGTATTGTTTTAATGAGCACTGTTGCTGTTCAAAGAGGTATGCCATTCCACTCAAGTGTCTCCGTGTCGAAGGGAGCCATCGAAGGCCTTACTAAATCTCTTGCTGCAGAATATGCACCCAAAATAAGGGTAAATGCTGTGGCCCCATCAATTGTGGATACACCACTTGCCAATCGATTTCTTAACAATGATTTGAAAATTGAAAAATCTGCTCAGAAGCACCCCATGAAAAGGGTTGGTAAATCTACTGATATTGCAGAAATAATAAATTTTCTTTTATCAGAAAAATCTAGCTGGATGACTGGACAAATTATTGGAGTTGATGGCGGAACCTCCACCCTATCTTAAATTGGAAAGTTCAGTAATTTTTTGGTTTAGAAGAGATCTTAGACTAGATGATAACCATGCACTTTATAAAGCATTAAATGAA
>CACCYT010000036.1 GCA_902550325.1 uncultured Bacteroidota bacterium
CTGGGGATTATTCTGTAACGATAACTGATGCTAATGGATGTTCTATAAACGAACAATATACAATTACAGAACCCGATCAATTGGTAGTTAGTGGAGAAAAATCAGACTTTAATGGTTTTGAAATTTCATGTAATGGTTTAGATGATGGATATGTGATAATTGATGTGCAAGGTGGGACCAAACCGTACACCTATTCGTGGTCGAATAACGAAACCACCCCAAATTTAAGTAATCTCTCACCAGGAACATATCAACTTACAGTGACGGATGCTAATTTATGTGAAACCACGACTTCATTTACCATATCTGAACCAGAACTAATTAGCATTTCATCAACTATTTCTGATTATAATAGTTATGAAGTTTCCTGTAATGGAGCCCAAGACGGAAGTATTGATATATCCCCATCTGGTGGTACTGGCGTATTTACATACAATTGGTCAAACGGAGAATCAACTCAAGATGTAAATAATCTTTCTGCTGGTCAATATTCAGTTGAAATAAAGGATTCAAATAATTGTAGTGCCATTTTCAATTTCACAATTGAGGAACCAGATCCTATTAATATCTCTGGAATAATTAAAGATTACAATGGATTTGGCATTAGTTGTAATGGTTTATCAGATGGAGAAATTGATGTTCAAGTTTCAGGTGGAAATTTGAATGTTAATTCTAATTACACATATTTTTGGGAAGGTGCTGGAGTAGATAATGGTGTTATTGATCAAACAGGTCTTTCTACTGGAACATATAAGCTAACTGTAACAGATTCTAATGGATGTTCAGAAAGTAAGGAATTTATTATTACAGAACCTGAGATTATTGTGATTGATGAACAAATCTCAGATTATTCTGGATTTGAAATTAGTGTTTCTGGAGGAAGCGATGGTTCGATTGATTTGACAATTTCAGGTGGGACAAATGATTATACTTTCCTGTGGCAAGGAAATGGAGTTAATCCAACATCAGAGGATCAATCAGGATTATCTGCTGGTACTTACACTGTGACTGTAACAGATAGTAATGGATGTTCTGAAACTGAAACATATATACTTACAGAACCACTGTCTTTACTAATTGAACTTGATAACAGTGTAATATCTAGTATATTATGCTATGGGGACTCAACTGCATCCATCAAAACCGATATTATTCAGGCCTCAGTTGGTCCGTTCACTTTTCAGATCACTGGAACTACATATTTAGGAATAACTTATTCTGATTCGGTAAATAATATAACGGACCTAACCTATACATTTACAAATTTAGTAGCGGGTGTTTATTCTGTAACAGTAACTGACGCAAATGGTAATTCTAAAACCACTTTACCTAAAACAATAACCCACCCTGATGCACCATTGGCTATAAATTCTTCAATTCAAGATATTGGATGTTCGGGGGGTAGTGATGGCGAAATTGACGTAACAGTTAGCGGTGGAACTTTGACAGGAAATAATTTATATTCTTACTCATGGTCAACAACGGACGGAAGTGGACTTGTGCAAGGAGATGAGGACCAGTCGGGTTTAACGGCTGGTACATATTCCTTAGTTGTAACTGATGAAAACGGTTGTACAACCTCAGAGTCATATACGTTAAGTGAGCCAGATCCGTTGGTTTATGTATTAGATCAAAAAAGTGATATAACCTGTTTTGGTGATAATGATGGCTCAATAGATATTAGTGTTAGTGGTGGAACAGGAAATTATACATATGAATGGTCAGTTGGAGGTGTGGATTTTGCTGATAGTGGATTGGTACAAGGGCAAGAAGATCAATCAGGATTATCTCCTGGTACTTATCAATTAATTTTATCTGACTCATGTACCACAATACAGAGAATATTTACAATTTTATCGCCTGACTTATTAGAAGTTCAACTTGATAGTAAAAAAGATATCTTGTGTTATGGTGATAGTACTGGGGAGATTTTCATAACTGCTCTTGGAGGAACCCAGCCCTTTGATTATGTATGGCAAGATGAGTTTGGAAATACTTATGACAGAAATGTAGGTAATGTTTTTAATGATGGAGATTTAACAAATATTCCTGCTGGTAAATACACCTTACAAGTAACTGATGCAAACCAATGCGTTGCTTCATTTGAAGTCACATTAACACAACCTGATGAATTAATTATTCAAGTTCAAAAAGAAGATTTAAGTTGTTACGATGCTAATGATGGTTCCATAGATCTAACAATTACTGGAGGTATTGCGCCATACACATATAGTTGGTCTGATCTTGGAAATGGAGCACAAAGATCTAATTTGAGCGCAGGTACTTATAATGTAATAATTACAGATTCAAACGAATGTTCTAAAAGACTCTATTTGTTGTTCAAATTTTGCCTGATTTTCTTCAGATACTCCATTATTTACAGGTGATTCACATGAAATAATCAGCATCAGAGAAAAAATAAATACTATTCTTTTCATCTTTTTTAAGTTAATTAACTAAAATATAAAATTTATCTGGAATACCTCGAGAAATTATCTGATTAATGTAAAAGCACCATTTTTATCGATCAAATTCCCTGTGTATGTGGTGGCTGAGACTTGATAAAAGAAGTTTCCGTTCTCAGCTGTTTTACCATTGATTGTACCGTCCCATCCTATCATTTGATTTTCTGTTGAGTCCTCGTAATATATAAGAGTCCCCCAGGTGTCATATACGGTTAATCTAATACTGGTAATTCCATAATATACAGGTCGAAATGTTTCATTTATGTTGTCTAGGTTTGGGGTGAAAGCATTTGGTATAACCATTTCATAATCATCTCCAATGTATAAGGTTTTTGTAATTGAGTACGAACAACCTAATATAAATTCAACCGTTAATGTTACATCGTACCAACCTCTTGCTGTATATGTATGAGTAGGGTTTTCTTCATTTGAAGTATTTCCATCTCCAAAATCCCAAAGCACAGAAAAATAATCTTGAGTTGATTGATTTGTAAATGTAATTGGATCATTAACTGATAGACCACCATATGTTGTAAAATAAAATGATGTATAATCAAACTCAGGATAACCGATCTCAGGTAGATTTATGTTAAATATGAGTGATTCACTACAACCAAGAAAATCAGTAACTGTAACTTCATAAGAACCATCAACGTTAGTATTCATAATTTCACCATCTGACCCTGAAACGACACCATTGGACCAAACGATTGAGTAAGGTGCAACACCGCCTGAAATTGAAACTATATTGGTTTGGAATACATCTCTTGTTTCGCAAATCGCGCCGAGTTCAGTATTTAAGTTAATTTCTAAATCATCTTGTCTTGTTACAACAAACTCTTTTTGCAATGAACACCCATTAGAGTCCGTAACAGTCACTAAATAATTATTTGCCTGCAGATTAATTAAATCTT
>CACCYT010000037.1 GCA_902550325.1 uncultured Bacteroidota bacterium
AAATGATTTGTTCGATGGAAAGTATACTAATTATTACGAATCAGGTGCTATTCAAAAAACTGGAAATTACATAAATGGTCTGGCCGATGGAGAATGGACACATTATTATGATTCTGGGAACCCAGAAAAACTAGGGAGTATTGAGGAACTTACCCCATTCGATAATGGTAAAATTCATGGTACCTATGTATCTTATTACGAATCAGGAAGTTTTAGCCAATCAGGAACTTATGTAAATGGTTTAAGGGAGGGAAAATTTATTGATTATTTTGAAAATGGAAATATTTATGAAAGCGGATTTTATAGAAATGGTTTAAGGGAAGGTGAATGGTTTTTGGGGCACGATAACGGTATACAAGCTGAAAAAAGAAACTTTAAAGAGAGTAAATTGGATGGCTCATATGAGGCTTATTATAAAACATCAGGAGCAGTTAAACAAATTGGAGTTTATGAGGATGGTTTAGTTCAAGGTGAGGTTTTAGAATTTTATGATTCGGGATCTGACGGTGAAAAAGGACCCCTTTCTGAAAAATTTAATTTCAAAGATGATAAAGTTGAGGGTAAATATGTATCCTATTATGAATCTGGCTCTATTAAACAAATTGCAAATTATGAGAATAATTTAGTTCAAGGTGAGGTTTTAGCTTTTTACGATTCTGGATCTGAGGATGAAAAAGGACCTCTATATTCAAAATATAATTACATAAATGGTCTGGCCGATGGAGAATGGACTGTTTATTACGAATCAGGTGCTACTGAACAAATTGGAAATTATGTAAGTGATGTTTTGGAAGGAGAAGTTACTACTTATTATGAGTCAGGTGTTGTAAAAAGTAAAGTGAATGCGGCTAACAATTCTTATGAAGGCCAGTATGAAGCTTATTATGAATCAGGAGCAGTTGAACAAATTGGAGTTTATGAGAATAATTTAATTCAAGGTGAGGTTTTAGAATTTTATGATTCGGGATCCGCAGTTGAAAAAGGACCTCTATATGCAAAATATAATTACGAAAATGATAATATAGAGGGAACTGCTTTTTATTATTATGAAAGCGGTAGCATCTCTGGCTTTGATATTCATAAAAATGGTGAACTCAACGGAGAATACGAAATTTACTATGATTCTGGTATTAAAGATGTTAAGGGACCTATTAAAGAAAAAGGTATTACTCTAAGTGGGTATGTTGACGGAAGGGTAGATTATTATAAAAGAAATGGTCTGATTGATTATTTTGAATTGTGGGAGGATGGTTATAAAATTGAGAGAAGAATTGCATTGGTGATTGGAAATGAAAACTACATAGATAATCCACTAAAAAACCCTGTTAATGATGCCAATTTAATTGCAGAATCATTGGAAAAGTTAAATTTCGAAGTTTTAAAGTATACTAATCTTGAAACAGAAAAAGAAATGGAGGCAGCAATAAAAGATTTTGGTTTGAAAAGAAAAAACTATGAAATAGCTTTTATTTATTATGCTGGTCATGCAATTCAAATTGATAACAAAAACTTTTTACTCCCCACGTTGGAAGACTACAATGATCAGTATGATTTAAAACAGAACGCGGTGAGTTTACAAACTATTCTTCAATTTTTAGAATATGCAAGAGATGATCAATTAAATTTTCTTGTTTTAGATGCTTGCAGAGATAATAGATATGAACAAAGAATTAGTTTATCCAGATCTGATAGTGGAGGATCAGGGCTTGCAAAAGTTTCACCTCCATCAGGATCATTGATTGCTTATTCAACTAATGCAGGTGAAACTGCTGATGATAATCAAGATGGAGAGAATAGTATTTACACACAAGTTCTTGCAGAAAAACTATTGGAAGAAAATGTAAGTATCGAGCAGGTCTTCAAAAATGTTCGTACTGAGGTTCAGATGATTACTAATGAGTTGGGTAGATACCAGAGCCCAGTTGAAGAAAATAAATTAGTTGGAGATGAGTTTTATTTGAATCCAACCAATATTGAGGAATAATTTAAATTATTGAATTTAAAGCTTTGATGAGATCATTATCGCTCGAGTAGGTTATATCAAAACATTTGCAATCCAAGAACCAATTAATAAAACATTTCGCAGCTGAATTATTCATATTAATAAAGGAATCATCCAAAAAATCAATTAAAAGATCTTTATTATTAATTTTAGCAATTTTCAACTTGGAGTTTTTCTTAAACTTAATCTTAACGATTTTATGACATGATATTTGTTTTGTTTTTAAATCATTATTCTTTGGATAAATATATTTGGTTGGTCCTTTTGGCCCTTCTGTTTCACAAACATAAAAGCTATGATCCAACAATTGCTCAATTTTTTCATAACCACTAGGCTTTACTGACATAGCATTGGGAAAAAAACCTATTTTACCGTCTCTTGTAAGTGGAGACATATCATCACAAACTAAATTAAAACCATTTTTCAATAAAATTGATGAAGACAAGGTTTTTCCACTCCCAGATTTACCCATAATAATTACACCTTTATCATCCTTAGAAATAGTAGTGCCATGTAAAAAACCTGACCAACTTTTATATTTGATTTGATGAAGATTCGAGGTAAGGTATGAAATTATTCTTCCGGACAGAATATGACTTTCATTCTTTTTAAAAATCAAATTTTTATTATTAATCTTAAGTTGACAGTAATTCTTTGATGAGTATATATTAATCTTCTCACCTTTAATTTTTGCATCGGATTCAAGGTGGTTTAATAAACCCAGTACTGATGAGATGATTTTAGCGTTGTTATATTCAATACTGTAATATTTATCCTCAATTCCAAAATTAAAATAATGAGTTTTTTTTGGCTTTTTAAACTTCAAATTCTGATTCACAATTGATTTCCTATCAACTTTCATAAGCTTTTGAAGATCTTTTTTTATTGCTCTAAACTTTTTTGGAAAACGCTCCCTGATATAACAATCAAAATCGTTTTTAGATTTTTTTAAGTAAGCATCAATTAATTTTAGATTTTCTTTACCAACAACCAAAAACTTATTTACTTTTTTTAAATAAATAAGACTTTCATTATTATTTATTTTCTTCTTAACAATCATCTTTTTAGCGTGTAGTGTCAATTTACGATAATATTTTGAGGGTGATTCAAAAAA
>CACCYT010000038.1 GCA_902550325.1 uncultured Bacteroidota bacterium
CTGAGACAATTCAATAAAAAAAATATTATGTCAATAGCTTTAAATAATAATACAGATCACAACGATGAACACCATCATCATGAGGAAACTTATCTGACTAAATGGATTTTTAGTCAAGATCACAAAATGATTGCTAAGCAATATTTTATTACTGGTGTAATTGTAATGGGAATCATAGGTGTTTTAATGTCATTACTTTTTAGAATCCAACTTGCATGGCCTGAAGAATCCTTTTCTATTTTCAATTTATTTTTAGGAGACCGATGGGCTCCTGACGGTGTGATGGATCCAAACATATACTTAGCGCTTGTCACAATACATGGTACTATTATGGTGTTTTTTGTATTAACAGCAGGATTGAGTGGAACTTTCAGTAATCTTTTAATTCCACTCCAAATTGGAGCAAGAGATATGGCTTCTGGCTTCTTAAATATGATTGCTTTTTGGTTGTTCTTTATATCCAGTGCCATAATGGTTGCATCATTATTTGTTGAGGCTGGTCCTGCAGCTGCAGGTTGGACAATTTATCCTCCTCTGAGTGCACTTCCTCAAACACAACCAGGCTCTGGCTTAGGTATGACACTATGGTTAGTTTCTATGGCCTTTTTTATCGCTTCTTCATTATTGGGGTCTCTAAATTACATTGTGACAGTATTAAATTTAAGAACCAAAGGGATGACTATGTTTAGGCTTCCCTTAACAATTTGGGCATTTTTTATAACGGCAATTATTGGTGTAATATCATTTCCTGTACTACTTTCTGCCGCTTTACTTTTGATAATGGATAGAAGTTTTGGAACATCTTTTTTCCTCTCAGATATTTTTGTTCAAGGTGAAGTATTGCATTATCAAGGTGGATCCCCTGTTTTATTTGAACACTTGTTTTGGTTTTTAGGTCACCCTGAAGTATATATTGTATTACTTCCTGCTCTAGGAATAACATCTGAAATTATTGCAACTAATTCTAGAAAACCAATATTTGGATATAGAGCTATGGTAGCCTCAATTTTAGCAATAGCATTTTTATCTACCATTGTTTGGGGCCACCATATGTTCATCACCGGAATGAACCCTTTCTTGGGATCTGTTTTTACTTTCACAACATTACTAATTGCTATTCCTTCTGCTGTTAAAGCTTTTAATTATATAGCTACTTTATGGAAAGGTAATTTACAGTTTAATCCTGCTATGCTGTTTTCAATAGGTCTTGTTTCTACTTTTATAACAGGAGGGTTAACAGGAATTATTCTTGGTGACAGTGCTCTTGATATAAATGTTCATGATACTTATTTTGTTGTTGCTCACTTCCACTTAGTGATGGGTATTTCTGCTCTATATGGTCTGTTTGCAGGTGTTTATCATTGGTTTCCAAGAATGTGGGGAAGAATGATGAACAAAACCTTAGGTTATGTACACTTTTGGGTAACTGCAGTTGGTGCTTATGGTATTTTCTTTCCAATGCACTTCATAGGAATGGCTGGCCTTCCGAGGAGATACTATACAAATACCGCTTTTCCATATTTTGATGATTTAGCAGATATAAATGTTTTAATAACTGTATTTGCATTAGTAACTGGTCTTGCTCAACTGATATTTTTATTTAATTTCTTTCACAGTATGTATTATGGAAAAAAAGCTGAAAAAAACCCTTGGAATTCTAATACCTTGGAATGGACAGCACCAGTTGAACACATTCATGGAAATTGGCCTGGAAAAATTCCAGAAGTTTTTCGATGGGCTTATGATTACAGTAAACCTGGAAAAAACCAAGATTTCGTTCCACAATCAACACCAATTTCTAAGGGAGAAAAAATAACAGAGCATTAAATTTGAATACTTATATTTGGGTATGAATGAATCTTTGGATCCAACTAAAGAAAATTTAAACCCTGAAGAAGTAGAAATTGATAAAGCTCTTAGACCTCTAGAGTTTTCTGACTTTAATGGTCAAAAAAGTGTTATTGATAATCTAAAGATATTTGTTGAAGCAGCGAATCAACGTTCAGATGCTTTAGACCATACCTTATTGCACGGACCACCTGGACTGGGTAAAACTACTTTGGCGCATATTTTAGCAAACGAACTAGGTGTCGGGCTAAAGGTATCATCAGGCCCAGTCATTGATAAGCCTGGTGATTTGGCAGGATTACTTACTAGCTTAGAGGACAGAGATGTTTTATTCATTGATGAAATTCACAGATTATCCCCTGTAGTTGAAGAATATTTATATTCTGCAATGGAAGATTATAAAATTGATATTATGATTGAGACTGGTCCTAATGCAAGGTCAGTTCAAATTAATCTCAATCAATTCACTCTTATAGGTGCCACAACTAGATCAGGCTTGTTGACAGCTCCTATGCGAGCTAGATTTGGTATTAACAATCGTCTCGAATATTATAATAAAAATGTATTATCAAAAATTATTAATAGAAGTGCAGATATTTTAAATATCCCAATTGAAGACTTTGCTGCTGATGAAATTGCAGGGAGAAGTCGTGGGACACCAAGAATTTGCAACTCACTACTTAGAAGAGTTAGAGATTTTGCTCAAATAAAGGGAACTGGAAAGATTGATTTAGAAATAACTAAGTATGCCTTAGAATCACTTAGTGTTGATGAATTTGGTCTTGACGAAATGGATAATAAAATTCTAGACACAATAATTAAAAAATTTAATGGAGGACCAATTGGGATTAATACATTATCAACTGCGGTTTCTGAAACAGCAGAAACAATTGAAGAGGTGTATGAGCCTTTTTTGATTCAACAGGGTTTTATTATAAGAACACCGCGTGGAAGAGAAGTTACTACCAAAGCCTATGAACATTTAAATCTAGCACCAAATAAAACTCAAAAAGATCTTTTTGACTAAAAAATGGATCAAAAAAATAACTATACAGAGTTTATAAAATTAAAATCAAAAGAGCTAGGATTTATGTCCTGTGGCATTTCAAAATCAGG
>CACCYT010000039.1 GCA_902550325.1 uncultured Bacteroidota bacterium
TGAGGGAAAAGAATTTATTAATGATGAATTTATCAAAAAATATATTGATGAAAACATCATGGGCATAAGTTCCCATTTAAAATGATTTTTTTATGTCTAAATTTGAATTTAAAATAGATTCTTGAAAATTAACAAAAAAGTACTTCTCATGATTTTGGATGGTTGGGGAATTGCCAATCACCCTGAAAAATCTGCAATTTCAAAAGCACAAACACCTAATTATGATAGTTATTTAAAAAAGTTTCCAAATGCCAAATTATTAACTCACGGAGAACATGTAGGTTTACCTTTAGGACAAATGGGAAATAGTGAGGTTGGTCACATGAATATAGGAAGCGGAAGGGTTGTCATGCAAGAATTAGCAAAAATTAATTTTGATATTAAAAATAATTGCTTTGATAAGGATAAAGTCTTGTCAAAAAAAATAGATAAATCAATTCGAAACGACAAAAACATTCACATTATTGGCTTGGTTTCCAATGGTGGAGTTCATTCACACATTGATCATCTAAAACATATTATCAATATGACAGATCAAATGAATGCAAAAAATGTTTTTATACATGCATTCACCGATGGTAGAGATGTCGATCCAAAATCAGGATTAAATTTTATTTCTGAGTTAATTGAATTTACAAAAAACAAATCAGCTGAATTAGCATCTCTGTGTGGAAGGTATTACTCAATGGACCGAGATCAAAGGTGGGAGCGAATAAAAGAAGCTTATGACCTTTTAGTAAATGGTGTTGGAGAATTGACTAAAGATGTATTAAACACTATAAAGATGTCTTATAGCAGAGGCATAACTGATGAGTTTATGCCTCCAATAGTTTTAGAAAAAAATGGAAGACCAATTACAAAAGTCTTAAGTGGAGATTTGGTCGTATTTTTTAATTTTAGAACAGATAGAGGAAGGCAATTGACAGAGGTTTTAACTCAAAAAAATATTCCAGATTATGGAATGGAAAGCATTGATATTGATTTGGTTACTATGACTGTCTATAATGATGATTTTGTAAAAGTGGATAGTATTTATAAAAAGGATATATTAGAAGATACACTTGGTCAAATTCTTTCGATGAATAATAAAAAACAAATTAGAATTGCTGAAACTGAGAAGTATCCTCATGTAACATTTTTCTTTAATGGAGGAAATGAAAAAATTTTGAAAGATGAAAAAAGAATTATGTGCAATTCACCAAAGGTTGCAACATATGATCTAAGGCCTGAAATGAGTGCCTATGAAATTGTTACTAAAATTACCCCGGAGATTGAATCACAGTCAGCTGAGTTCATTTGTCTTAATTTTGCAAATCCAGATATGGTTGGACATACAGGTAATTTTAGTGCAGCAGTTAGAGCATGTGAAGTAGTTGATGATTGTATGGGTATGGTAGTAGATAAATGCATTGAAAATAATTACTCAATAATCATAATTGCAGACCATGGAAATAGTGATATTATGATTAATAATGATGGGTCTGTAAATACAGCTCACACTACAAATCCAGTTCCAATAATTGTATTGGACAAACAAGTAAAAAAAGTTGAGGATGGAATTTTAGCAGATATTGCTCCAACAGTGTTAAAACTGTTGGATATTAAGCAACCTAAACGAATGACCGGAAAAATATTAGTATGAAGAAATTTATAATCTTTTTTACAATTATTTTTTTTTCATGTGATAACATGAAAAAAAATAAACAGACGGACATTGATCCAAATGAGTTAGAATATGTTGATTTAATTGGTGAGTTTTCAAGAAAAGATTTGTCACATATTTTATATAGTTCCTGGTTTGATAAAAATTACGAAAGCTACATCGTTGATGAAGAAAGTGCAGATAAAATTAAGGAATACATTACCAGAGATCTTAAAATAAAAGTTATTATGGGGACATGGTGCTCTGATAGCCGTGAAAATGTTCCTTCATTTTTTAAGTTAATGGATTATTTAAATATCAAGAAAAGAAATATTGATTTAATCGGATTAGATCTAAATAAAGAGAATCCAAATGGCGACGAGAAAACCTATGAAATAATAAACGTTCCAACATTTATTTTTTATAAAAAAAATATTGAGATAAATAGAATTGTTGAAATAACACTCGAATCTTTTGAAAAAGATATTTTAAAAATTTTGGACGGATCTGGTTACGAAAATGCCTATTATGGATTCTAAAAAGGTTGTTTTAAAAAGTTTAGAAGAAATTGCTTTATTACAAAAAAGTGCTCAACTAGTATCAAAAACTTTGGGTATGCTTGCAAAAGAAATTAAACCTGGTGTTGATACCATATACCTAGATAAAATTGCTGAGGAATTCATAAGGGACCATAATGGTGTTCCAGGGTTTTTGGGCATGTATGGTTTTCCAAATACGTTATGCGTAAGCACAAACCATGAAGTTGTTCACGGCATACCATGCGATAAGCCCCTAAATGAAGGAGATATTGTTTCTATTGATTGTGGAGTATTAATGAACGATTTTTATGGTGATCATGCATATACTTTTGAGGTTGGTGAAGTAAGTAATGATATTAAAAAACTACTAAAAACTGCAAAAGAGTCACTCTACATTGGAATTGATAATTTCAGAGCTGGAAATAGAGTTGGTGACATTAGCTACTCAGTGCAAAAACATAACGAATCAAAAGGATATGGTGTTGTCAAAGAACTTGTTGGTCATGGTTTGGGAAAAAGTTTACACGAAAAGCCTGAAGTTCCGAATTTTGGAAAAAGAGGGACTGGAAAGAAATTTATAAATGGTATGGTACTCGCGATTGAGCCAATGATCAATATGGGCACTGACGAAGTAGTTCACTCATCTGATGGATGGACTGTAGAGACTAAAGATGGT
>CACCYT010000040.1 GCA_902550325.1 uncultured Bacteroidota bacterium
AGTTCAAGAATCGTTATCAAAATTAACTACAGTTGCCCAAGAATCTTTTAGTGGAATTTCAATTATCAAATCTTACACTATAGAAGATGAATTGAATAAACATATTGAGGATATATCACTTGAGACTCAAACAAGACATGTTGATTTAGCAAGGTTTCAGGCTTGGTTTTTACCTATGATGGTTCTTTTGATTGGGCTGAGTAACATTTTAGTTATTTATATTGGTGGCAATCAATTTATTAGCGGTAAAATTGAATTGGGTATACTAGCTGAATTTATAATTTATGTAAACATGCTTACATGGCCAGTTGCCACAGTTGGTTGGGTAACCTCAATTGTACAACAAGCGGAAGCAAGTCAAGCAAGAATAAATCAGTTTTTAAAAGAAAAAATTAATGTTATTAATAAAAACTCCGAACTGAAAACTATTGAAGGTGTTTTAGAGTTTAACAATGTCAATTTCACATATGATGAAACCAATATAAAAGCTCTGTCTAATATTAGTTTTAGACTTGAAATGGGAAAATCTCTGGGAGTAATTGGACCTGTTGGATGTGGTAAATCAACACTACTTGAACTAATTGTTAGAAATTATGATCCTCAATCTGGTAAAATTTTAATTGATAATACAGACTTAAAGAGTCACAACAAAAATAACATAAGAGATTATATATCTTACGTTCCTCAAACAACTTTTCTCTTCAGCGACACGATTAAAAATAACATCCGATTTGGAAAAAATAATGCAAGTGATAGTGAAATAAAGAAATATGCAAAAATTTCATGTATCAATGATGAAATTGAAGAATTTCCGAATAAATACAATTCTATTTTGGGGGAAAGAGGAATAAATTTATCAGGAGGACAAAAACAAAGGATTGCTATAGCCCGCGCATTAATAAAAAAACCTAAAATTTTACTTCTAGATGATTGTTTATCGGCTATAGATGTGAAAACTGAAAAGGAAATTTCAAACAATCTTCAAAATCAATTAGAAGATATAACCAAAATAATTGTAAGTCAAAGGACATCAATCTTAAAAAATTGTGACAGGATAATCGTCATGAACAATTCTGAAATTATTGAGACTGGTACCCACGATGAATTAATAAAAAATACTCAGGGATATTACTATCAGATAAATTTTAAACAAAATAAAAAAACACATTAAGATTTTGCCGATTTTACTTTTTTAACCATTTTTGGTAGAAATAATTAAAATGGAAGAAAGTAAACAACATCTAAATGAAGATATATTCTCTAAGGTTGTTAGAGCTGGTAGAAGAACATATTTTTTTGATGTAAGATCAACAAAGGCAGGAGACTATTACCTTACAATTTCAGAAAGTAAAAAATTTACTAATGATGATGGAACATTCTACTTCAAAAAACATAAAATTTATCTTTACAAAGAAGACTTTGAAAATTTTTCAAATGTTTTAGGTGAAATGACAAAATTTATTTTTGATGAAAAAGGCGTAGAGGTTATTAGTGAGATACATGATAAGGATTTTAAGTCAAAATCTGAGGAAACTAAAAATACAGAAAAGCAAGATGATAAGGAAGGTGATGAAAAAAGTAGTGAAGTAGAGTTTGAAGATATTTAAATTTTCATAAAATAACTACTAATAAAATTCCCGATAAAAAAAGCTTACAAACATAAAATATAAATGGCTAGAACACCCTCAAACATGATTGAGTTAGGATCAGATTTTCCTAATTTCAAACTTATTAATACAATTAATAACGAACTATTCGACAGCGAAGTATTAAATTTAAACCTAGGTACATTGGTAATGTTTATTTGCAATCATTGTCCTTTTGTTGTTCATGTGCTTGACGAAATAAGCTCAATTTCAAAATTTTACAAAGGCAAAATTAACATTGTTGCAATCAGCAGTAATGACGTTGATAATTATCCCCAAGACTCTCCTGAAATGATGAAAAAATTAGCTTCAAATAGAAAATTTAATTTTCCGTATTTATATGATGAAACACAAAATGTTGCCAGATTATTTGATGCTGCATGTACACCTGATTTCTTCTTATATGATGAAGAAAAAAAATTAGTGTATAGGGGACAACTAGATGATTCTAGACCTGGTAATGACCTAGAAACTACAGGTAGGGACTTAAGAAACGCAATTAATTGTATGCTTAAAAACATAAAAAATATATCAATTCAAAAACCAAGTATAGGATGCAATATTAAGTGGAAAAACTCATGATGCATGCTTGGAATAAAAATATAATCTGAATAAAGCTAAGTCATCAGTTTCATAATCATCTGAAAATTCATCAATGACCTCATCAAGTGAATCATGCTCTAAATCAGAGAAAAACTCACTTAATTCATCTATGGATTCATGATCAAAAATTTCATTGATTAAATACGTTAAATCCAATTTGGTTCCTGAGAATATAATTGTTTCCAACTCATTTAGAACATCTTTATATGATATTTTCTTTGAATCGGCAATTTCATTAATTGAAAGTTTTTTATCAATAGATTGAATGATAAATAATTTGGTAAGTGAATTAGAGCCAGTTGATTTAATTACACTATCGTAAACATCTTCTATTTTATTTTTTTTGATGTAATTACTTATCAGAACTATAAATGTTTCACCGAATTTTTTTGCTTTCCCCTCACCAACGCCATTAATTGAGGAAAGCTGCTCGATTGATGTTGGATATTTATAACACATTTCCTCGATTGAAGAATCCTGAAAAATTGCAAAGGGAGGTAAATTATATTTTTTCGACAGAAAAATTCTTTCATCTTTAAGGATATTAAGCAGCTCAGTGTCAGCAATCAATACCTTTTCAGACTTAATTGTTTTTATT
>CACCYT010000041.1 GCA_902550325.1 uncultured Bacteroidota bacterium
TAGGAAATAGTCTTGAAGAAATTGCTATAGAAAAAGCAGGAATTATCAAATATAACGTACCTGTTGTTGTTGGCGAGAAAAAAGAAAAATTACAAGATTTAATAAAGATTGAAGCAAATAAAAAATCTGCCTCAATATACTTCTCAAGACTAAATAAAGAATACAAAAGTGATATGAGTGGACCCTTCATTCAAAAGAATATTTCACTTGCACTAAAAGCTCTAGACATACTAAATCTTGGAATTAAAGAAAATGATATTCTTAATGGAATATTGAACATTAAGAAAAATACAAAGATTTATAGTAGATGGGAGTTTATTAGCAAAAAACCTAAAATTATATTTGATGCGGGACATAATATTTCAGCACTAAAAATATCATTGTCAGAATTAAAAAATTCTTCCAAAGTAGTATTTGGAACATTAGAAAAAAAAGATCAAATTGATATTATAAAGATTCTGCCAATTAATTTTAGATATTATTTCTGCCCGGTTAAATCTGATAGATCAATGTCAATATATAAAATTGATAATGAGGCAAAGAAAATAGGGCTAAAGTATTCCTTGTTTAAAAATATCAATGATGCTTTAAATACTGCAATTGAAGATTCTGATGAAAATGATACTATACTTGTCACAGGGTCTACTTTTCTTTTTTCTGACCTATACTAGTATACATAATTATGCTATATTTGGCCTTCTTTAGGGCGCTTAGCTCAGTTGGTTCAGAGCACTTGGTTTACACCCAAGGGGTCGGGGGTTCGAATCCCTCAGCGCCCACAACATTGAATAATCCTTTGGTGAAGCAAAAAGCTTATTTATAAGTAAATAGTAATCAGAGGATTTTTTATTAGAAAATTCTAGTTAGAGTAAAGAAATTGTGTTTCAATGGGAACGCCGTATAGTGATTCCAGTTCCTTTATGTTATCTCTGTAAACTTTCGTTTCTGGAGGAACACTGAAATTTTGCCAAAAAAATTTGTTATATGGCACTCTGTATAACGACATATCTTTTTGTTCCATATCTAAGAAATTGTCAAATTTCGATTTTTCTTCTATAAGTTTGGTTACAAACAGCTCATGTCTAAAAGATACTGGGTAAAACTCTTTTACTTTTTGACCTGAACTAATCATTGTCCTCTTAACATTTTCCGGAAGCCTCCGCGCACCAACCCATTCTCTTGTCATATAACTTAAATATAATTTACCAGAAATATTTTTTCTATAAATCCACATACTATTAGCATACCTGCCTACATTAGGATCTCTTTCATATTCAAGTCTATAAATTTTATATGATTCATATCCAATATACATAGTTATTTTAGCTTCTTCCTTGTCAATTCCTTCAAAGATTAAAACATCCTCTCCATCATATGATGAATTACCAATTTTTTTCCAATTATAACTTTTAGTTCTTATTCCTTTTCTTAGCGGATTACTCCACTCCGTATACCTAAGTGGATGAAACTGAGATTGATTTTTTACAAATCTATAATCTGATGATTTCCTAATATTTTCAACACTTGCTCTTACAATATTTGAATTAGGTCCTTGATCAATTGCTTTAATAAAATGCTCTAAAAAAAAACGACATTTATTTTCTTCCACATCCCACCTTCTATATAAAATATTCAATTGATGAGACTTACTGATTGTATTTACTTTCAAAAGTTTAATAGCTTGATTCACATAATTTATTGGGGCTTTAACAACTACTTCGTCAAGAGCAGTAAGTTTCTCTTTTAAAATTATTTTTTTGTCCTCTCGATTAATAAATTCCCTAACATTAATTTTTAGAGTTTCGAATCCTATGGATGAAATCTCAAGTTCATCTTCTAGTTCGTTTATAGTTACTAAAAATGAAAATGAACCTTCCATAGTTGAGGTGGTCCCAATATTTTTTTTTAGAATACCAACTGCAGCAAAAGGAACTTCATAATCAAACTCATCAACAACCGACCCCTCAACAATAATATTTTGAGTATACAGGATGTTACTTAAAAAAAGTAATGTAATTAAAATATATGAGTTAATTTTAAAAATCATTCACTTAAATATAAGAATAATGTTTTTCGAAAATAAAATTAATTTTCCTCAGAAATTTAAATTTATTACTATTTACATAATGTCTGTCCTTTATATTAATATTGGTATTAACCATTTTGTAAATCCAGATTTTTTTTTGGTAATTGTTCCAGACTATTTGCCGTATCATTTAGCATTAGTATATATTTCTGGATTGTTTGAAATCATTTTTGGTCTATTACTAATCTTCAAAAAAACAAGAAAAATTGCAGGAATTGGATTGATTTTTCTTTTGATTTTAGTTTTCCCGGCTAACATATTTCTTTTTCAATCAACAGATGCCCAATCTGCTTACGCAATATCTCAAAATAAGGCACTTGTTAGGATGTTTTTTCAAGCCCCTCTTATATTGATTGCATTTT
>CACCYT010000042.1 GCA_902550325.1 uncultured Bacteroidota bacterium
GAGTTACCATGAAAAATCACTTGTTTTGGAAGGTTTTTTAAATCTATTTGTTTTATGGACTCTAAATTATCATCAATAGAACCATAAATATTAAATTCTAGGCCATATTTTTTTGATCTTTTAGCAAGTTCTATATATTCCAAAATCCCTTTACTTTTAAGTAATCTGCCAACAAAAATTATCTTTTTTAATTTTTTTACACGGCTAGGTTTAAAAGTTTCTAAATCTACTCCACTGCCTAGAATACATGTTATTTTTTTCTCAGGTTTTGAGTATGATTTAATTAAATTTAGATCTTCTTGATTTTGAACTATAATATTAGATTTTGAAAAATAAACTAGAATTTTAAGTAGAGTCTTATATGTTGAGAGTATAAAACCCTTTGACGTAAATAGCGTACCTAATCCCGAAAAAGTGTATAGAAAAGAGCTTTTTATAAAAATTTCTAGAAGCAATGTAAAGAAAATACTCCTAACTCCAACTACATAAAATAAGTCAAATTTTTTTTTATTTGAGATTTTAAATAATTTAAATAATGATAAAATATTTTTAAAAAAAGATACATTGCTTCTTGAAATATTCAAACTGAGAATCTCCAATTTAGGAAAAGATATTTCTAGTTTCTTTGTATTTTCAAAAACAATAACTGTGACATCATAACTTTCTATTAATTCGCGGAGAAGTTTTTTTCTGTGAGTTAATATAAACCAATCAACAGTTGTAAAAAAACATATTTTTTTTTTACTACTCGACATCAGTCCAATTGAATGGTGTATTTTTAGTAACTGACTTCTTTAAAGTTTTACCTATTATTTTTTGGAAAAAAATTGGAGAAACACCATGACCGGGTCTAAGGGATATTAAATCATTTTCCTTTATTCTATTTCCGAAATCGATATTGTTATTGTAATATATACTTCTACGTGCATTTAAAATTGCTGACTTTTCACTCTCAAGTGGATATTTTGTAAAATCTCCCAAAATTTCATCTAAAAAAACTGTCTTAGAAATAAAATTTAGTAAATCATTTTTATCCATACTGTGATAGTGATCATTTCCTTTTGCTAATTTATCATCAGTAAAATGCTTTTCAATTACTCGACAACCAAGTATATAGGATGTCTGTAGAACTGACATGGTGGAGTCTGGAAGTGTATGATCAGAATAACCTATATGATTTTTTGGGAATTTTTTTTGTAGATCTATAATCATTCCAAGGTTAGCATTCTCATTATTTGTTGGATAATTAAGTATACAATGTAATAAAATTATTTCAGGGCAACCCTTTTTTTCCAAAATACTCAATGCATTTTTAATTTCTTTTACAGTACTGCATCCAGTGGATAAAATAATTGGTTTTTGTTTAGAAGCGACCCTAACTAATAAAGGTATATTCGTTATATCAGCACTTGCAATTTTGAAAGATGAAACAAGACCGTCCAAAAATTCTACGGCATCTAAATCGAAGGGTGTTGACATAAAATCAATATTTATTTTCTTACAATAATTGTGCAGATCAATGTAATCTGAATCAGTGAAACTATCATATTTACTAAAAAGTTCATACTGGGATTTTGTTGGTTCTTTAGAAAGATCCCAATATGCTGGACTATTAACAGCGGCAATTTTTGATGCCTTATAAGATTGAAACTTTACAGCATGTGCACCAGCATTTTTAGCATCAAAAATCATTTTTTTTGCTCTTGCAATTGAACCTTCATGGTTAACACCAATTTCAGCAATCAAATAAAGATTATTACCAAATTTACTTTTCAAGTCTCTTAAATTTAAAATTTAATTCTGTATCCTCAGACATATTACTGTCATGCATGCGGTATCGATACAAAGGTAATTGTATCCTCTTAATAGAATATTTTTTTTCGAACCTGAGCCTGAGTTCCTTTTCTTCATGTAAAAGTTGCTTTTCATCGTACATACCAATTTCAACTAAATTTTCATGTCTAAACATAATGCCGCACCCAATCGGATCTGTAATGCAATTGTTTTTTGAAATTATATTTTCTCTATCATCAACTTTATAATAATCCAATGAAACAGCATCAAAGTCGGAATTCAATGTTAAAAATAAATAAGGTATTTTCAAAAAATCTTTATGAACATAATCGTCGCTATCAATTCTTATTATGAATCTTCCTTTTGAATTATTAATCCCTTTATTCAAAGAAGCTGGTAATCCTAAATTTTTTTTATTTGAAATTAGGGTTATTTCTTTACTATATTTCTTTATAATTTTTTCACTA
>CACCYT010000043.1 GCA_902550325.1 uncultured Bacteroidota bacterium
GGCATTGGATATGGCTTCTATTCTTCACCAAAAACAATTGAAGAGTCAAAGGAAATGATTGCCAAATCTGGTTATGATTCTCATTCGGGAGACTATGATTTGCATAATGAAAAAAACCATAGTTCATATCATGAAAATGGACATGTTATGTCTCACGATGAACACGTATTTCACCAATTAGCAAATCGCCCGTGGGCTGCTATTTATGTCGCAGCTTTTTTCTTTTTTATGATTTCTTTAGGTACACTAGCATTTTATGCAATTCAAAGAGTTTCCCAGGCGGGTTGGTCACCTTTGCTATTTAGGGTAATGGAAGGCATAACTGGTTATTTATTGCCTGGTGGAATTTTTGTATTTATAATTCTAATCCTTTCAGTCATGCATTTTAATCATCTATTTATTTGGATGGATCCTGAAGTAGTTGAGCATGATAAAATTATAAAAGCCAAAAGTGGGTATCTAGACTCAGGATTTTTCTTGATTAGGGCAGTGATATACCTTTCTGGTTGGGTAATTTACAGATATGTATCTCGTAAGTTATCCATTGCTCAGGATAGTGCAAATGATAATAAAAATCACATTAAAAATTTTAAACTTTCAGCTGTTTTTCTAGTATTTTTTTTAGTAACGGAATCAATGATGTCCTGGGACTGGATAATGTCAATCGATCCCCATTGGTTTAGCACACTTTTTGGTTGGTATGTTTTCGCAAGTATGGTAGTATCAGCGGTAACGACAATAGCTTTAATCTCTATATATCTCAAGTCTAGTGGATACATCACTTATGTTAATAGTAATCATTTACATGATCTGGCGAAATTTATGTTTGGTTTTAGCGTTTTTTGGGCTTATCTATGGTTTTCCCAATTTATGTTAATATGGTATTCAAATATACCTGAAGAAGTCGTTTATTTTATTTCTAGAATTGAAGATTATGCCATTCCTTTTTGGGGGATGGTAGTTCTAAATCTAATATTCCCTTTTTTGATTTTGATTAGTAGCAATTTCAAGAGATCCAATTGGATTATTGTCATGGCTGGTATCATAATATTGATTGGTCATTATATAGATGTTTTCAACATGATAATGCCCTCTGCTGTTGGTGATCAGTGGTTTATTGGCATCCCTGAAATTGGTTCAATTATGTTTTTTGGAGGAATTTTTATGTATGTAGTTTTTTCTTCCTTGACCAAAGCGCCGTTGGAAGCATCAGGTGATCCATTTAATACTGAAAGTAAAAAATTTGTTTATCCACACTAAAATGAAAAAAATAAATTAATTAATGACTATTCTACTTATAGCAATTGCAGTTTTACTTTTAGCTATTTCAGTATGGCAAATATCTAAGATTTTTGAAGTTTCAAATCTCGGTGTTAAACGTGATGAATCTCAAATAGCTTCGGAGAAAGATAATGATATACAGGGCAAGTTTATGTTTTTATTTCTTGCATTTATTTATGTTGTAACGATTTATTCTTTTGCTAGTTATACCAAAGTTTTACTACCTGAGTCTGCCTCAGAACATGGAAATACATATGATACGTTACTTTGGATATCATTCGCTTTAATTCTGATTGTTCAAACTGTTACTCAGGCTTTACTTCATTATTTTGCATATAAATACAGGGGAATAAATGGCAGAAAAGCATCATTTATCACTCATAATAACAGACTGGAATTTATTTGGACAATAATACCAGCTATTGTTTTATTTATTTTAATTTTTTATGGAATGAATACTTGGAGTGATATTATGAATTTTGATGATGATGAGGATGCACTTGTCATTGAATTATACGCTCAACAGTGGAATTGGAAAGCACGTTATGCTGGTGAAGATAATGTTTTGGGAGATGCTAATGTTAGATTTCTGAATGATTTTGATGGACGAAATATTGTTGGAATTGATTCATCAGACCCAAACGGCTTAGATGACATTGTTGTAACTCAGGAGTTTCACTTACCAGTTGACCGAAAAGTAATTTTTAAGTTTCGTTCACAAGATGTTTTACATTCAGCTTATATGCCTCATTTTAGAGCACAAATGAATTGTGTTCCTGGAATGGTTACAGAATTCTCATTTACGCCTACTGTTACCACTGCTGATATGAGGATGAATGCGGATGTTGT
>CACCYT010000044.1 GCA_902550325.1 uncultured Bacteroidota bacterium
GATCAAATTAGGTGGTAATTTCACTTACGATAAGGAAAATAAGAAATATAAAATTGAAAGCAAGAGATTAAAGGGTTGTAAAATTTTGTTGGATCAACCATCTGTTACGGGAACAGCTAATATTATTATGTCATCAGTGCTTGCAGAGGGAGAAACCACTATTTATAATGCTGCATGCGAGCCATATATACAACAATTATGTTTAATGTTGATTTCAATGGGAGCTCAAATTAATGGTATTGGATCAAATTTATTGCATATAAAAGGTGTAGATAAACTTAGAGGTTGTTCACATACTATCCAGCCAGATATTATAGAAATTGGAAGTTGGATTGGATTGGCAGCATTGACAAGAAGTGAATTAACTATTAAGAATGTTAATATTGAATCATTGGAACAAATACTTTCAGTTTTTTCAAAAATCGGAGTAAAATATAGCATAAGTGGAAATGATATAACAATTCCTTCTCATAAAAACGGCTACGAGATTCAAAATAATATTGATGGTAGTATACTTACTATTTCGGATGGTCCGTGGCCACTTTTTACACCAGACTTAATAAGTATAATTCTTGTAGTTGCTACTCAAGCTAAAGGGAGCGTTTTGATTCATCAAAAAATGTTTGAAAGTCGCTTGTTCTTCGTAGATAAGTTAATTGATATGGGCGCTAAAATTATACTTTGTGATCCTCACCGAGCTGTAGTTATTGGTCATAATTTTAAGTCAAGATTAAAGGCCACTAAAATGTCATCACCAGATATTAGGGCCGGAATATCTTTATTGATTGCAGCTTTGTCTGCAAAAGGGACAAGTGTAATTAATAATATTGAGCAGATTGATAGGGGATATGAGCTGATTGATGATAGATTGTCCTCAATAGGAGCTAAGATTAAACGAATTATTTAAACTTATTATTAGAAATATTTCTCTGTCTATTACATTTGAATCTTAAAAACTCCAACCCCTTTTTTTCACGAACTTTTTGATGTTTTGTAGATCTTCCAACAACTCTTTTTCTCCAAAGTTTGAAACTTGAATGTTTCAAATTTTTCCTCATGATTTTTATGACTCCTCCCTCATCTACTCCAAACTGACTTTTAATGGCATCAAAAGTTGTCCTGTCCTCCCACGCCATTTCAATAATTCGATCAATATTGCGGATGTCCATTAGCTTAGTTTCTCTAAATAATTATGAGAGGTAAGAGTGATATTTTCTTTTTTTTCGGTGTTCATTCTATCATATGTGCTTACAAGCATTCGCATTCGTGGATTTGTTAAAAAAAAGTCTCTTTGTTTGTTAATGAAATTCCAAAAAAGAGAGTCCCATATAGGACACCAATCACCTTTTTTATAGTTACTCATTTTTAACACATAGCTACTCCCACTTATGTATGGTTTTGTTGACATTAATCCACCATCAGCAAATTGACTCATTCCATAGACATTTGGCACCATTACCCAATCGTATGAGTCAATAAAGAGTTCCATGAACCATCTGTATACTTCATTAGGATCAAATTCACACAAAAGCATAAAATTCCCAATAATCATCAATCTTTCAATGTGATTAGCATAGCCTGATTTATTTATTTTTAAAATTGTATCATCAACAGGTTCTATCCCAGTATTTCCTTCATAAAATGATATAGGTATTTTTCTTTTAAACCCCCAAAAGTTTTTGGTCCTTTCCTCGCTTCCTTTTGCTATGTATACCCCTCTAATAAACTCTCTCCATCCAATTATTTGCCTTATGAAGCCTTCACATGAATTTAATCTAATATTATGTTTTTTATAAAATTCAACTGATTTAACCATGATTAGATTTGGATCAATTAATCCAGAATTAATGATGGGAGATAATAGACTGTGATTTAAAACAGATTTTTCTTTGACAACAGCATCTTCGTAGGGTCCAAATTCATCATACCTTTCCATCAAAAAACACTCAAACCAATAATCTGCACTTTTAAAATCGTATGGATAAATTTTTAAAGAATTTATTTCACCATAATTACTTTCAAAAAAATCATCAACATATTTTTTTGCCGATTCAAAATCACTGTTTTTATTTAC
>CACCYT010000045.1 GCA_902550325.1 uncultured Bacteroidota bacterium
AAAGATTATGAACAAATTACAGGGCTTAATGCAATAATAACTGATGATAATGAAACCAAATGGATTGGTTCTTTTGGAACATCAGATGGTATAAATCAAATGAAAAATGACAATAGATTTAGCATTTGTTCAATCTCAAAATTATTCACATCTGTAGCTATCATGCAACTTGTAGACGCTGGGAAAATTAGTATTGATGATCCAATCAAAAAACATTTACCATGGTTTAATATCTCAAATAGTTTTGGTAATTCGAATGATATTACTATCAAATCTATAATTACCCATTCATCAGGATTACCAAGAGAGTCTAACCACCCTTATTGGTCAGGGCCAGAATTTCCATTCCCATCAAAACAAGATGTTATTAATGAGTTAGGAAATCAAAAAATGCTTTATCCACCCTCTAAGTATTACCAGTACAGTAATCTAGGGCTTAGTCTTCTTGGATATGTAGTTGAGGCAGTTTCTGGTGTTCCATATTCCGAATATATCAATAATGAAATATTAATCCCTCTTTCAATGATGGATACAAAAACATTTATGTCAAAGGATGATTATGGTAACTCACTAAGTATTGGGTTTTCTTCATTAATGAGAAATGGAAAAAGAGAAAAGGTTAATTTTTTTAATGCAAATGGGATTGAAGCTGCTGCAGGATTTACTTCGACTGTTGATGATATTGCAAAGTTTGCTAGGTGGCAAATGAAATTATACGATGGTTCAGAGAAGGATATACTAATGCCTGAAACTATTAAAGAGATGCATAAAATTTATTGGTTTGATGATGTTAAGTATGGATTAGGTTTCAAGATTTTAGATTTTGATAATGAGACTTGGGTTGGTCATGGGGGGTCATGTCCAGGCTACAGATCTGAACTTCTTATAAATCCAGATAAAAAAATTGCCTATTCAGTTATGATTAATTCTGGTGGAACAAGCCCATCAAAATATATTAAAGGAATTCATGAAATTTTATCAAAAGTAAAAACATTAAAGGGTACGGAAATAAATAAGTTTAAAGAACTAACAGGATCTTATAATACCCAGCCATGGGTTGGAGAAACTTATGTCCAGTCCTGGGGAGACCACATTGCATTAGTTTCTTTACCAACAGACGAACCATATTTATTGAGATTGTATAGAAATGTTGATAATGACATATTTAAAAGAGTTCTCGCTAACAATAAACTTGGTGAAGAGCTTGAAATTTTGAGAAATAATGACAACACTATCATTGGATATAAAACCCACCAAAATATATATAAAAGATCTAGATAATTGTTAGCCCTTACTTTCTAACGTAACCCCCAATAGATTCTCTATACTCAATTTCGAAGCCATTTTCAGATGTCCATGATTTAAATTCATCCGTGGCATTTCCAATTGTTATAAATGACTCAATCTCAAATATTTCAAAGAATTTTTCAAAATTAGGGCCATTTATAAAATCTATTCCATGTTGAATACCATCTTGGCTATTGTTATACCGTTCAATAAGTGTTACTTTTTTTCCATCTTCCGAAATGTAATATCCATAGACAGTGGAAGGTTCTCTTTCTACAATAAAATCAGAAAGATATTGAGTAAAACTTTCAACATCTTCTGGTGAATTTTCTTTTGTATTAAGTTCAAGAATAAATGTTATTTCTTCTGAATCTTCATTATCCAAAACAACCTGTTCTTTTTGGACATTATTAGTTTGACAACTAAATACAAGAACTAAAAATAGCAAATGAATTTTTTTCATTTAACAAACTAATCAATTACAGACTGGTTAAATTGATTAACCCAGACAATTTTTTCGTCAACGATATAAAACTTTAATATCGAATTGAAGCTAGTTTTATTTTCGCCATCATCGTAAGTAACTACATAATCAGCATTTACGTGTTCTCCACCACGAGTTGGATCTATATCTACAGAAAATGCATTAACTAAATTCCATTTATAATCAGCATTATTTGCCTCATACAATGAATCTCTACTTTCAGTCATGGTAAGCATTTCAAGAGGTGTAACCTTTCTACCACTGTAGTATGTTATGCTCGCGGTA